>CAMNIU010000195.1 GCA_946540605.1 uncultured Treponema sp. | reverse complement strand
ATTGTTAAAATATTCTATTATCATTTAGGGGTGAAGAATGGTTTTTCCTTTGGAACAGCTCGTTACTTTCAACGGCAATATTTATGAAATTACAGTTGCAGCAAGCCTCCGCGCTTATCAGATGGCAAAGGTTAATGACCCTGAAATTGCTGCAAATCAGGATAAGGTTGTTTGTGCAGCAGCTAGACAGCTTTTTACAAATAGAGTAACTTACCGTATTGAGCACAAAGATTAATTCAAAGCCGGAATCAAAAACTCCGGTTCTTGTAATTTTTGCGCCGACAGCTTCGGGAAAGACTGCCTTAACGAGGGAACTTTTTTCACCTCTGGGCAGTCATTTTATTTTAAATGCCGAAGTAATAAGTGCAGATTCCCAGGCAGTGTATAAAGAAATGGATATTGGCACTGCAAAACCGGATAATACACTTTGCGTGGAAATTCCCCATCATCTTATTAATCTCTTAAATCCAGACCAGCAGTATAATGTGTCAGATTTTGTCGATGCTGCTGATGAAGCTTGCATGGAGATTTATTCACGTGGGAAGCTTCCTGTTGTCTGTGGAGGAACCGGATTTTATATCCGAAACTTTTTATATGGTGTAGCTCCAACTCCCATTTCTGATGAAAAACTCCGAAATGAGTTAAAAGAAAGAATTGTGCGTGAGGGAAACGAAGTTCTTTATTCAGAACTCCAGAAAATCGACCCGGAAAGTGCTGCAAAAATTCATCCGAATGATGCATACAGAATTTGCCGGGCTCTTGAAGTGTTTTATCTTACTGGGCAGAAACGTTCAAACTTTAAACCTGAAGGTGAAGGACAGCTTCGTTCCAGATATGATTTTCTTTTTCTGGTATTAGAACCTCAGCGTGATGTTCTTTATGAACGAATTCGCAAGAGGGTAGATATGATGTTTGAAGCTGGCCTTGAAAAGGAAGTTCGTGCATTAATATCAAAAGGCTACACAAAAGAAACTCCCGGAATGAAGGCTATTGGCTATAGCGAATGGTTTGAATCTAATAATATAGAAGAAATCCGTGAAGCAATAAAACATCACAGCTGTAAATATGCAAAAAAGCAGTATACCTATATCCGCGATATTCCAGGCAGTACAGTAATTGATTTTTCTGCCTCAAAAGAAGATTTTGAAAAAATTACAGCCGTAATAAAACAGAAATTCACAAAGTATTTCTATTGACATAAGAACCCAAAATCTGCATAATAGAGAAACTTATATAAGTTTTAAGGAGTGCCATCGTGCCTTGTGGAAAGAAAAGAAAGCGCCAGAAGATGGCGACACATAAGCGAAAGAAGATGCTTAGACGTAATCGACATAAGAGCAAGTAGTTTTTAGGTCGAGACTATGTGTTGAAAGACCGCGTATTACTATTTACGCGGTCTTTTTTTTAGGAGCGTCAAAAATTTTACTATCTAAGATTCATTCGCCAGATGATGTAAAAAAACTTTCTCAAAAAGAACTGAAACAGCTTGCACAGGAAATCCGTAATACAATTATTAATGTTGTTGGAAAAAACGGCGGACATCTTGCCAGCAATCTTGGTGTTGTTGAACTTACAATTGCAATGCATCGCGTTTTCAATAGTCCTGATGATGCATTTGTCTGGGATGTAAGCCATCAGTGTTACACTCATAAATTGCTTACAGGTCGCTACGAAGAATTTCCAACTCTCAGAAAAAAAGATGGTCTTTCCGGATTTACTAATAAAAATGAAAGCCCTCATGATTATTTTATAAACGGCCATTCTTCAACTTCAATTTCATCAGCTCTGGGACTTCTTACTGCCCGTGAACTTAACGGTAACAAAGGAAAGGTAATTGCTGTAATTGGTGATGGTGCACTTACAGGCGGAATGGCTTTCGAAGGCCTTTCACATGCAGGCCAGCTTTGTAAAAAGCTTATAGTAATTCTTAACGATAATCAGATGTCAATTGACCATAATACTGGTTCAGTTTCTCGATATCTGAGCCGGCTTACTATGACAGCTGGTTACCAGAGTTTTCGTTATAAAGTAGACAAAGCAATAGATAAAATTCCATATCTTGGACACCATCTTGAAAAAGTAATTTTCCGCATAAAGCGTGCTATAAAAGGAATGTTCCTTACCAATAATCTTTTTGTTGATTTTGGTTTTGAATATGTTGGACCTCTTGATGGTCATAATGAAGCTGCCCTTGAACGAGAACTTCGGCGTGTAAGCAAACTTCACAGACCTGTTGTTGTTCACGTAGTAACAAAAAAAGGAAAGGGCTATAGTCCCGCTGAAAATAATCCTGAATTATTCCACGGAATCGGGCCTTTTCAGATTAGCGACGGTACAGTAGAAAAATTTGATACAGAGAGTTTTACAGAAGCATTCAGTAATCTGATTGTAGAAGAGGGTGAAAAAAATAAAGACATTGTTGCAATTACCGCCGCAATGGCAAAGGGGACCGGTCTTACTGCCTTTTCACATAAATATCCTGACCGATTTTTTGATGTTGGTATTGCAGAAGAGCATGCTGTAACTTTTGCAGGCGGACTTTCTAAAGGTGGTAAGATTCCGGTTGTCTGCATTTACTCAACTTTTATGCAGCGCGCAGTAGATCAGATGATTCATGATGTTGCATTGCAGAAATCTCATGCAGTATTTATGCTTGATCGTGCAGGTGCTGTTCCAAGTGATGGCGTAACACATCAGGGAATTTATGATATTGCTCTTTTCCGCCCGATACCAGAACTTGAACTAATGACAGTCTGTAGTGCAACTGACCTTAAACTTTGTTTTGAATGGGCCGTTGATTGCGGTACAAGCGTTGTCATAAGATATCCAAAATTGACTTGCCCGACAGAAGTTCCTCAAATGAGTAATCCTGTAGAACTTGGCCGAGGAATTTTCATTCCATGTACAGAATTTCCGATTGAAAATATTACAGAGGCAGAACTTGAATCAAAGAAAAATAAGATTCTCATAGTTTCAACAGGTGGAATGTACAGCGAAGTTCAAAAAGCGGTTCGTGCTGTGCTTCTGGATGGTGGCTATGCAGATATTTATTTGCTTCGTTTTATTAAACCTTTTGATGAAACTTATTTTGTTGATCTTGCTTCAAAATATCATGGTGTTGTTTTTGTAGAAGATGGAGTAATTACCGGCGGTGTTGGGGAATGGCTTTCCGGCATACTTGCACTAAAGGGATTTGTAAATACTAAAGTTCTTGGCTTTGGTGATAAATTCTATAATCATGGTTCTAGAGAAGAAGTTCTTGAGATGGCGGAATTGTCTCCGTCTCACATTAAAAAGGCGGTAAAAGAATGCAGCAGTTACAGTTTGGCTTAAAACGCGCCGCAACAGAACGAGCGGCCTTTGTAATGGGCATTGTAAATGCCACCCCCGATTCCTTCTATGCAGAAAGTCGCGGCGGCGTAGACCGTGCACTCCAGTTAATTGACGAAGGTGCAGATATCCTTGATATAGGCGGTGAATCAACTCGACCAGGCTACACTCCTGTAAGCATTGAAGACGAAATTGCAAGAATAGTGCCTGTTATTCGGGCTGTACGCAGAGTTTCTTCAATTCCAATTTCCGTCGATACAACTAAACTCGAAGTCTTTAAAACTGCCTTTGCCTGTGGAGCAGATATCTGGAATGATGTAACGGCACTTAGTGGAGCAGGTAAAGCAAATGAAGATGGAACTGCAGCCTGTGACGCAGAACCTTCCGTTGAATCTGCACAATTTCTAGCAAAAACCGGAGCTTCTGTTATTCTTATGCACACCGGTCCAGGAACTTCGAAAGAAGTTTCAGATTTTCTTGGACAGCGCACAGTATTCTGCCTTTCAAACGGCGTTTCATCTGATAAAATAATCCTTGATCCAGGAATCGGTTTTGGAAAAACAACAGAACAAAATCTTGCTCTTATTCGTGAACCACTTTCAATTTGTGCGGGCCGTTACCCGGTTCTTATGGCACTTTCCAGAAAACGCTGTATCGGCGATATGACTGGTCGTCCTGCAGAAGAACGTCTTGCCGGAACCCTTGCGGCAGATATGATTTCCGTTCAGAACGGTGCAAAAATAATCCGGGTTCACGATGTTTCTCCTGCAATTGACACGTTAAATGTGATGAAAAATCTCCGATAATATAGTATAATAATTAAAATATAACGTTGTCATGCTGAACTTGTTTCAGCATCTGATAAATAGATCCCGAAACAAGTTCGGGATGACGATGCAGGTAATACTATGTTAGGTTTCGACAGAATTTTATATCTTTATGATTTCATCCGGCCTTTTCTTGACATTGCCGTAATGACCTTCATTCTGTTTAAAGCATATGATTTTATCTCAAAAACAAACGGCGTGCAGATGCTTAAGTCGCTTCTCCTTGTCGTGATTGCCTATGGAGTTGCTGTCCTTTTGAAACTTCAGACTCTATTATGGCTTATGAACATAGTTGCTCCGGCCCTTGTAATTGGTTTTGCACTTATATTCCAGCCGGAAATCCGAAAATTATTTATCCGAATTGGACAAAACGGCTGGTTTGCTTTTGGTACCCGTTCAAAGCATACTTATGTAGATGCTGTTTTAATTGCAGCAGAAATGCTTTCTCAGCAAAAGCGCGGTATGCTTGCTGTTTTTATGCGCCACACTCAGCTCGAAAATATCATCCAGACAGGAACCCGCTTAAATGCAGATCTTTCTTCAAGTCTTTTGATGACTATTTTTGGAAAAGATACTTCGCTTCATGATGGTGCCTGCTTTATTCAAGGCGGAAAGTTAATTGCTGCGGGCTGCTTCCTTCCAACTTCAGAAAACTATACAATCAAAAAAACTTTTGGTACGCGTCATCGTGCCGCCCTTGGCCTTTCTGAAGTTTCAGATGCAGTTGTTCTGGTTGTTTCCGAAGAAACTGGTGCACTTTCTCTTGCATATGATTCAAAATTAAATTATGACCTTTCTCTTGAAGAAGTTCGAAAGATTCTGGAAAATCTTCTTGAAATTACTTCCGAAGCTCAGGTACTGGAGGATACTGTAGATGAACACAAAACGTTTGCTAGATAAAATCCTCGATAAATGGCCTGCAAAGGTTGTCTGCCTTATTATTGCAATATTCTTATATTTCTTTCATCAAGCTTCCCTGATTGAATCAAAAACTGTTGTCGTTCCGCTTAATATCATCGAAAATGGAATTGTAATGCAGATTGGAAACGCACCAAAATCAGTTTCAGTTGTCATAAGGGCAGGTGAGGAAACTATAAAATCAGTTCTGCCTTCCGATCTTTCTGCATCCATTTGTCTTGATGATATTACCCAGAAGGGAACTTATAAGCTTCCTGTAAAAATATCTCTTTCAGAAAATCTTATGGAGTATGATCCTTTTGAAGTAAAAATAAAGGATGATACTGTAACAATTGATGTTGACAGAAAGGCTATAAAGTATGTACCACTTGTTCCATCTGTAATTGGTGAAGTAGCCAATGGTTATGAAATTGATTCCATTACAATGAGTCCTTCAACAATCGAAATTATAGGACCAGAATCTATTGTAAATGCTACCGAACAGATTTATACAACAAGACTTAATGTTTCTAATGCAGAAACTAATTTTTCAACAGAAACCTCTTATCAGCAGTTAAACAAACTTCTTACGGTTGTAGATGAAGGCCCGTTTAAGGCAGAAGTATCAGTTAAGCCTAAGATTATCGAAAAAGAATTTGATTCATTAAAGATTGAAGCATTATATCTGGATACTTCTTTTGAATTAGCAGAGCCATTGCCTCTTGTTTCAATTAAACTTTCTGGGGCAATGCCTGTGCTTGAAAATTATATTCCTTCAAAACACGCTGTTCAGCTTAATCTTTATGATATAAAAGAAGAGGGAACTTACGAACTGCCACTTCGTTATGTAATTCCTGCAAACTTCCAGCTTGTAGAAAAATCTGATGATGAAATTACATTTACGGTTATTCGAAAGCCGGGAGAAGAAGAGGAAGATGAAGCTGTTGAGGCAGAAAACTGATGATTGCAGGAATTGGAACTGACATTACTGAAGTTCATCGCTTTGAAAAGTGGGTACAAAATCCTGCTATGCTGGAACGTTTTTTTAATGAAAAAGAACGCGGCTTTTCTGGAAGTATTGCTTCTCAGTGTCAGCATTATGCAGCAAGGTTTGCAGCCAAAGAAGCGTTTTCAAAAGCTTTGGGAACCGGCATTACAGGTTTTAATTTAAAAGATGTTTATATAACAAAAGATAGCGAAGGAAAACCATTGCTGAATATAGAAGGTGCTGCACTTTCGCTGATGAAAGAACGCTTTGGTGAATGCACTGCTTTTGTGAGCTTGAGCCATGAAAAAGAATATGCCGTGGCTTTTGTTATTTTGGAAAAAAGGTAAAGGGGGATTTTATGGCTTCATCAAAAAAAGGTCCTGAAAAAAAAGTCGGAATTTCATACTGGTCAAAAGATAAGGTAAAATGTCCGGTTTGTAAAAAAGACTTTGAACGCGAAGTTATGCGCAGCGGTAATGGTCGTATGATTGCCGGTGGACTCACAGAAGAACTTCATCGTATTTATGAACCTTCTGCAAAATTCGGCCGAATCTATCCTCTTATTTATGAAATCGGAGTTTGTCCAAATTGTTATACAGCACTTTTCTGGAATGATTTTACAGAAAAAATGGATCCGGATGATGCCGATAAACTTTATGAACACTCAGAAAAACGTAATAAAAATTGCGAAGAAATCTTCCCATATTATAATCTCAAACATGAACGCTCTTTGTATGATGGAACTGCAATGTATTATCTTGCACTTCAGACATATGATGATATGGGGGCATATGCTCTGCCAACAATGAAGAAGGCAATTATTACCCTCAGACTTGCGTGGCTCACTGCAGAAATAAATCAGCATTGTGCCGGTCATAATTTTGATTTGATTTCGAAAATGTTTTACAGCAAGGCTTTGTTTTTCTATCAGCAGGCTGTTATAAATGAAACTGAACGAGTTGAAAAAAGTTCTACATTAAATAATATGGGACCAGATATCGATAAGAACTACGGTTGGGATGGTGTAATTTATTTGTGTGGACTTCTTGAATATAAATATGGTCAGCAGGATGATATTCAGTTACGATTGAAAAAACTAAATGAATCAAAAACTGCAATTGCCCGTATTTTCGGACTCGGTAAATCTTCTAAAAATAAACCTGGACCTTTGCTGGAACATGCAAGAAATCTTTATGATAATCTTTCGAAGATAGTAAATGACGATGAGTTCTAGAAATATTCTTCTCACAATTTCTTATGATGGTACTGATTTTTGTGGCTGGCAGCGGCAAGATGATGCAGATGGCGGCGAGGCAAACAGAACCGTTCAGGGAGAAGTAGAAAAAGCCCTCGAAAAAGTTCATAAACAAAAAACGACTCTTTATGGTTCCGGCCGTACTGATAGTGGTGTTCATGCAGTAGGGCAGGCAGCAAATTTTTATTCTCCTTTTGATTCAATTCCTGCTGAAAACTATGTTCGTGCTCTTAATGCTTTTTTGCCGGATGATGTTAGAATTGTTGATGCCCGCGAAGTGCCCGAAGATTTTAGTGCTCGTAAATCTGCTACAAGCCGTGTTTACCGTTATTTTATTTCTACAGATTTAAATGGAAACGTTACTGCCGATAATTTACGATTCTGCTGGCGTGTAAAAAATTATGTACCTGATCTGGAACGTCTTAATAAATACTGTGAATGTCTACACGGTGAACTTGACTGTTCATCCTTTGCAGCTAGTGGAGATGACAGTGTTTCAAACAATCGTTACATAGATGGTGCCAGATTCTTTTTGCAAAAAGACCGATGGGGCAAAGATCTCTTAGTTTTTGAAATTGAAGCAAATGCCTTTTTATGGAAGATGGTTAGAACATTGACTGGTACACTTGTAAATCTGGATAAAGAAGGTGCTCCTGAAGATTCAATGCAGAAAATTTTGGATGCACATGATAGAACAAAAGCCGGCGTTACCGCACCACCAAACGGATTGTTTTTATACGAAATAAAATTTGATGGAATCAGACGACATGTATAATAGATTGCTTCGCACTACGTGCTCGCAATGACGTCATTGCGAAACGTCAGTAATGTTATTGTCATTGCGAGGCGCCGAAGGCGACGAAGCAATCTATCTATAGTAAACTCACCGGATCCACATCGTATTCAATATAAACATTCTGATTATGAGTATAATCAAAGAGAAGTTTTCTTGCCGCAGTCTGCAAAGGAATAATTGAACTTCCCTTTAATAAAATCTGATATCTCCAAGAAGAATTTATTTTTTCAATAGGACATTCTGCAGGTCCGATAATTTCCATTCCGCGTGGTGCACCGTCACTTAAAATTCGTACAGCATCACGAGCAGTTTCTGCAGCCAGTGTTTTATTAAAACTTCGGAAAACTAAGCGCAGTAAACGGCTGAATGGCGGAAAATCCAACATTTCGCGTTCTGCTAATTCAGTTCCGTAAAAATCTTCAATCCTGTTCTGACAGGCAAATAGGACTGGTCCTTTTCCAGGGCTGTAGGTTTGAACAATAACCTTTCCATCAGGGAAATAACGGCCGGCACGACCCGCAACCTGAGTAATTAAAGAAAAAGTTCTTTCTCCCGCACGGAAATCCGGCATGTGAAGGCCGGCATCTGCAAGAATAACACCTACAAGCTCCAGCTTCGGAAAATTAAGTCCTTTTGCAACCATCTGGGTTCCAAGCATTATGTCATATTTTCCATTGCGAAAATCTTCAAGAGTCGTAATGAGTTCTTCTTTATTTTTTAGAACATCAGTATCGAGACGAACGATGCGGGCATTTGGAAATTTTGCACGGGTTTCTGCTTCTATAAATTCAGTACCAAAACCTGAACTGCCAATATCAAAAGAACCGCATTGAGGACAGCTTTCGGGTGGAAAAGTAGACCATCCACAATAGTGACAGCGAAGGCGATTTTCTACCTTGTGATAAGTTAATGGAACAGAACAGTTTTTGCATTTGAGTTCAAAACCACACTGGTTGCAGCGGAAAAAATGTGTAAATCCTCTGCGGTTCATAAATAAAATCACCTGATGTTTTTTTTCAAGAGTTTTATTTATCTGTTCTTCCAGCGGTTTAGAAATGCATCCATCACTTGGAAAATAAGAAAGATCTATGCATGAGATATGTGGCATCTGTCCACCGGCAAGGCGTTTGGTAAGGGTATGACGGATTATTGAACCAGTCTGCATGCCATACCAGGCTTCTACGCTTGGGGTTGCACTTCCCATAAGTAAAGGAATTTTTTGTGTAGTACATCGGTGCATTGCAACCTGTCTTGCATGATAGCGCGGATTATTACCGGATTTATAAGAACCATCGTGTTCTTCATCAATTATTATAAGCCCCAAATCTGGAACCGGAGCAAAAACTGCAGAACGAGCACCAACTACAACCCGGGCTTCTTTATGCATGATTCTGTGCCATTCGGTTAGTCTTTGTGATGGGGTAAGCCCGGAGTGAAGAACTGCAGCAGTATTTCCAAAACGTTCACGTACAGACTGTACGACCTGTGCAGTTAATCCAATTTCAGGGACAAGGTAAATAACACCTTTTCCGGTTTCGAGAATCTTTTCGGCAAGTGAAAGAAAGACTTCAGTTTTACCAGAACCAGTTGGTCCGTAGAGGTAATGGAAAAAGGATGAACCATCGTCATTGCGAGGAGCAAAGCGATTAAGCAATCCACTGGCACTTAAAATCTCCTCAACAGCCTGAGCCTGTTCAGAGGATAACTCAGTCCTTTTCTTTTGACCAACTTCTTCTTCAAATCCAAAGCCACCGGCACTGGTTTCTCGTCTACCGCTTGGAATCATAGAAAAAACAGCTTCTCCAAGTGTACATAAATAATAGCGCGAAACCCAGCTTGCCATTTCAATAAGTTCTTTTCCAAATAAAGGCTCTTTATCAATGACACGTTTAATTGGTTTAATTTTTCCGGGCTCTACCGGACAGTTTGCAGGAATTGTATCTTGAATGTTTATAATAAAACCCTGAGTTTTTTTGTTGCCGAACATAATTTCGGCACGTTTTCCAATTTCTGGAACAAGCTCAGGCTTTTCTTTTTCTGGAGGAATATATGAATAGGTAAAGCCCTGATTTACAGGCAGATTTAGAATTACTTCCAGATATTGCATAACTACCTGCCGTTAGTTAGCTCTGATTTCGTCGAGACGTTTTTTGAATTTCTTAAGATCTTCCCAGGCTGGTCGTTTTAATTCTTCATTACGAAGTAAGGCACTAGGATGATAAGTTGGCATAACAGGAATACCATTGTATTCGAAAAACTCACCGTGCTTTTGCGTAATTGCAATGCTCTGACCTGTGATTTTTTCTATCGCAATTTTTCCCATGCATAAAATCATCTTTGGCTTTAAGATATGAATTTGTGCTTCAAGAAAACTGAAGCAGGCAGACTGTTCATCAGGAAATGGATTTCTGTTTTCTGGAGGACGACATTTTACAATATTTGCAATATAACAGTTTGTCTTACGGTCAAGTCCGATTGCAGCAAGCATACGGTCAAGAAGAACTCCGGCTTTTCCAACAAATGGTAATCCCTGCATATCCTCGTCATGTCCCGGTCCTTCGCCAACAACAAGAACTTCAGGATTCTGAACTCCCATTCCTGGAACAACATTATTTCGAGTGCGAGCCAGTCCACAACGTGTACAGCGGAGAATTTTAGCATTAAGTTCATCAAGAGAAAGTGGACTTATGGTTGAATCTTGTGTCATATTCGGAATAGATTCTTGTGTAATGTTATGACTTGCATTATTTGTCAAGTTATGACTTACATTATTTGTCATGTTCGGGTTTGACCCGGACATCTGTACTTCAGTTTCAACATCATCCTCAAATTCAGGCATACTGGCAAATTTATCCCGTGTGTATCCGCATTCATAAGCATCTGCAGTTTTGAGAAGGGTATAGATTAACTGTTTTTCATTAGCTTTCATAATTCATTTCTTTATTGTCATTGTCGGGCTTGACCCGACAATCTATACAGGTCAGTATTGTACAGATTCCCGCTTTCGCGGGAATGACAGTTAATTAGTTTTTTTAACAGGTTCCTCATTAACCGTCAGCTTATAAATCTCACGTTCCTTATAAGACTTTTCTATCAATTCATCAACTTCAAGAGACTTGTAAATCTCTTCTGCTTCTTCAGGCTGTCCTCTTAATACCGGATGACGAGGACTAAAGAGAACACAACAATCTTCATAAGGCAAAATAGAAGTTTCATAAGTATCAATAAAATATGAATCCTTAATGATTTCTTCCTTATCCATACCGCAAAGAGGGCGGAGAAGTGGAAGTTCAGCAAAATGTTCAGTTACTGTCATGTTTTCAATTGTCTGGCTTGCAACCTGACCAACGCTTTCTCCTGTGATAATACATTTTGCATTACAGCGATGGGCAAGGCGATTCGCAAGTTTCATCATGCAGACACGAAGCATAAGAGTACTCCAGGCTTCCGGTGCTTTTTCCTTAATCTTCATCTGAACATCTGTAAAAGGAATAACATTCAGATATGTTGTAATTCCATAGTAAGCAAGCTTCTGCGCAAGTGTAACAACCTTCTGTTTTGCTTCTTCTGAAGTATATGGATATGAATGGAAATAACAGCATTCAATTTTCATTCCACGGCGCAGCATACGATATCCTGCAACTGGAGAATCCAAACCACCACTCAAAAGTAAAAGGCCTTTTCCACTGCAGCCTACAGGAAGTCCACGGCAACCAGTATTAGAATCAGTATAAACAAAACATTTTTCGCGAACTTCAACATAAATAGTTGTATCAGGCTTATGAACATCAACCTTCATAAGGGCTTCCACATCACCTGCCGCTTCGCAGCAAATCTCATAGGAGTTCATCGGAAAGCTTTTGTCAGCACGGCGTGCATCAATCTTAAAAGTCTTACAGCTGCGTTCAGCCTCAATTTTTGCAATTTCATAAACCGCTTTATTAATTGCTTCAATTGTCTTATCACAAACAGTAGCCTTTGCCCAACCGGTAATTCCAATAAGATGATTCAGAGTAAATTCAACTCTTTCCTGTACAGCTTCTTCGCACTCAATATAAAGCCGGCCGGCACGTAGAGTAACTTTTGCTCCCGTTCCCTCAAGATATTTAGCCGCATTATGTTTTAAAAGATTTTCAAATTCCTGAATATTCGAGCCCTTAAGAGTAAGCTCCCCAATTTTTGCAAGATAAGTCATAAGGGTATTATAAACGGAAGTCAGTAAGTTTTAAAGGGGTAATCTGGAATAAAAATGATGCTGCGGTAAATAACCTTGGTTATTTTGATATGACCAAAATCATATTTGATATTACAAAGATGACATCTGTCATAAAAATATTAAAAAGAGTGTGACATCTGTCACAAATGTGATTTATAACATAAATTCAAAATTGACTTTTCGATGTTTCTTATATTATAAATTTCTTTGGAAAAAATGTTTTTATGATAAAAAGAAGTTTTATATTACAAAAGTTCTTTTTTTCATAAATATTTAACTCGCATAACAATCTTGGAGTTTTGTTTATGAAAAAACAATTGATGACGATTTTTATTTCTCTATTTATTTGTCTTATTTATGCAAACGAATTGCATATTGGCAATGGGGTTACCAGTATGCAGGCCGCCCAGAATTATGATGGAACAGCATTGATCCTCTACGTTCAAAACGGCTCTCTAAAAGCAATAAACGCAGATGAGGCTTCAAGGTTACAGAAAATTGATTTGCCGGAAGATGTATCAGGTATAACCGATGTGCAAGGTTTATCTTTATCAGAAATAGATTCGAATTATTTTATATGTATTGGAAAAGAAAATGATATTTATAAATTAATAACGATAAAAGTTGATTATGAAAACTCAATTGAATTAAAAAAATATGCATTGAATTTTGAACAGAGTGTTTTTTCTAATTTTTCACTGAATTACAATGATGAATCAAAAGTTTATAACTATTCCTTCTTAAATAACAATGTTTTATACAACATTTCAATTTCAGATAATGAAGTAAATAATATTCAATCAATTTCAAATCCAGATGATACTGTAACTTCATATAAATTTTATTACTGGTATGAAGGAGATTTAATTGGTTATTATATTTCGAATGATAATACAAAAATTACCTTCTTAAAGAAAAACGGTAATCAATTTGAAAAAAAGGATATTAACTCTAATGGTGTAATTGAATATGTTGATTTCTTTTATACTGAAAATAAAGATTTGTATTTGATGCTTTTTGCTGATAATAAAACAATCTTATACAAGTATAATAATTTCAATTTTGAAGAAAAAGAAAACACACAAGGATATGCTTATTATCCTGAATTAATTTCAAATAACAGCTTGTCAAATAAGATTTCATTCTATGATTCAACACTTACAATAAAAAGAAATTTACTTGAAGACAGTTATATTGCATCTGATGTAAAAATTATTTACAGCGATGAAAATAACGTTAAGATGATTTATAAAACTGAAAATAAATGGAAATTACTGAATATAACACAGAATAATATTCAGGATGTAGATTTAAATCTTGATGCGAAAGTCCAGTTTGCAAATTATGTTGATGATCAGTTTATTCTTTTTAAAGATTCAGGAAAAAAACAGTTTATTGCAATATCGATGGATGACTACCAGACTGTAAAGAATATATCAGTAGAATCATTTATGTCTGGAACCAGCATCAGAAGAAACGTTCATCAGGGATTATGGATGTTTGAAAATGAAAAATCTGTAACTCTTCTTTCGGATGAATTAAATGTACTTAATAATTCGAATATAGAAAAGTTTATTCTAACAAATTCAAAAAACGAAAAGTCAAAAATTTGTGTTTATAATAAAGGGTCTTTGAGTGTAAACAATACAGAGGTGGTTTATGAATAAGAAAAAGTTTGCTTTATTTTCACTCCTAATTACAATTGGAGTTTCTCTTTTATTTTCTGAGACTTTCACAATAACGAACTCAAAAAGAGGCGGTATTTATCTTACTGTAAATTCAGCTGTAGTAAGATCAGGTAACACCTTTTATTTTAAGAATCCAGTAGGTGTTTCATGGTCAGCATATGGAAGTCAAGTAAGTGCAAGTGGTTCTTCAAATATTTCTTCAGATAATAATCTAACGATTACTGTAAATTATTATAGAACAGAAACAAAGTGGGTATGGGATGGTCCACTTTGGGGGCATAATCAAGATTATGATGTATATGATAGTTCTGAATCGCATACTTTTCTATTTAGACGAGATATACAAGGACCTTCAATTTCAATTAATAATTCTTCTGCCTGTATTGGTGCTAATGTAGAAATAATAGCTTCAGCAAGTGATGGTCAATCTGGTGTAAATCCGGGGTCTTGGAATGTTTCTTGTAGTCAACTTGGAATGTCCTCTCCTAGTAATAGTTTTAATTTTAACAATAGACCGGATGGAACTTATATTGTAACCTTTAGTGTGAGTGATAATCTTGGAAATAGAAGTACAGTATCAAGAACTTATATCCTCGATCAAACTGCACCAAAAGTAACATACGAAGTTACACCAAAAAATTATAGTAAACAGGCTTCAGTTCAAGCAAAGGTTGAAGAAGCAAATCTTGAAACAATTAATTATACCTATAAACTAAATGGTGTTACGGGGCAGGGAACTGGAAATGTTGCTACTCTTAGTGGAGAGGGTAAATATACTGATTTTTATTTTACTGCCAAAGATAAAGTTGGATATAGTGGTTCTAGTTCAAAAATTAGTTTTACAGTAGATAAAACCCCACCTGTAATCACAGTTGACCCTTATACTAAAGACTGGACAAAATCAGCTGTTACAGTTTCAGCTACTGCTACCGATAATTATGCTCTTGATACTTCAAAATGGAAATATAGTATTGACAACGGAGATAAAGTTGAAATGTCTCCAAGTCAGGATTTTAATAAAGTCTTTGATTTAGACACAGGAATTCATAATATTTATATCTATGTTTCCGATAAAGCTGAAAATGATGCAATATCAGAAAAAATTACACTAAAAGTCGATAAAGTTAATCCATCAGCTCCTGTTCTCACACTTACAGATCCAAATGTTGGTGGAATAACAATTCTAAATGGAAAAGCAAATAAATATGGTTCTTCAGTTACAATTACACCAAAGAGTACAGATGAAAATTCTGGAATATCGACTTATAAGTTTTCTACAGATCAAAATAACTGGACTACAGGTTCAAGTTATCTTTTGAATAAAACTGGTTCATATACAGTTTATTGTAAAGCAGTAGATAAAGCTGGAAATGAATCTGGTATTACGACTGTTGAAGTTTATATTGATAATTCAACCCCATCAATTAATTATACAACATTTAATAGTGATTCATGGTTTTCAAGTTATAAAATCTTGTTAACAGCAAACGGCTGTTCATCCGGAATAAATGACAGTACATGGCAATATTCTCTTGATGGTGGAAAAACATTTAATAACTGTCAAAAAGATACAGATGTTGAAATCTATCTCCTCTTAAATAAAACTGGAGAATATAACTTAGTTTTCAAGGTAAAGAGCAATACCGGTATTGAGGGTATAACTGCTTCCAAGAAGATAAAAATTGATGCAACAAAGCCTGTAATTAAATTTAACAGTACTATACCTTCAAAATCAAAAACTCTTTCAATTTCAGTTACATCATCAGATGCAAATTCCGGAATCAGTGCAACCGGATATGAAATCTATATAGATTCTAAGAAGATTGCATCTTCGGAAGAGTACAAGAACACAATCTCAGCTAAACTTGAAAACGAAGGTGTAAATAAATTAAAATTCTACGCAATTGATAATGCCGGAAACACAGTATATAGCGACGAATATACAATTGTAATTGATAATACAGGACCTGTAGTAACATTTGCATCTGTTCCTGAAACCTGGTCACAAAGTGCCGTTATAAAAGCAGAGAGCCGTTCTAATGATGTAAACTCTGATACATGGAAATATTACTATCAGTATACAGACGGCTCTGAGAAATCAGGAAAAGGTAAAGAGCTAACTCTCAACACTCACGGCGAAGCTGAAGTATGGTTTACAGTAGAAGATGACTGTGGAAATATCGGAACCTCAGCAAAAAAATTGGTTCGAATTGATACAAAAGCACCTGTGTTTAATACAACTTTCACACAGCATGGGAACAAGATTACTGCAGCTGCAACAGATACTGACAGTGGGTTGAATGAGCAGTCTTATAAATGGTCTTCAGATGGAAAAACATATAACAACGGTAATGTAGCGACCTTAAAAGATGGAAAGAAACAAAAGGTTTATTTTACTGTTGAAGATAAATGCGGAAACATTGCTTCAACAGAATATATAATTGATATTGTTGATATAACACCTCCAGTAATGTCATTTACATCTGAAGCATACAGCTATAAGGATAAGCTTACATTAAAGAATATAAGTGTAACTGATAATGTATCTGGAGTAGCAAAAGTAGAATATTTTGTTGACAACAATTTGCTTACCCGTAAAGAAAAGGTTGATACTTCTATAGAGCTTGATGTATGGAATTTCGAACCTGGGACTCATAACGTATGGCTTAAAGCATTTGATGCATTGGGTAATTCAGCTGACTCAGAAAAAATATCATTCACAATCGATAGGTCGATTCCTGAAATTACGAATAATAAATTCATCTATGAAGAAAATGAAATTTCAGATGATGATTTTATCGGTAAAAATGAATTAACTATAAAAATTGAAACTTCTGATAACAGTGGAATCATAAAGAATATTCATTACGGAGTATCAACAACAGAAGGCATTGAACCTGAAAGCTGGAAGATTCAGAAAGAAAATACAATCATTCTCAATAATACACAGAATGCATTGCAGAACGGAATAAATTTCATTTATGTAAAAGCAGAAGATATCGCCGGAAACTATAGTGAATCATTAATTAAGGCAATCATTAAGGATACCGGAAAACCTGGCAAAGCACTCATCTCAAGTACCACACATAAATTCGCAAATGATATAAAAGAGGTAGAACTTAATACAAATGCTTCATTTGTATTAAAGCCTACAAGAACCTCTGGCGCCGGAATAAAAGGCTACAGATATTCTCTGGAAGAAGGCATTTCGGACACTAATACACGAGTAGTATTAAGTGGTACTATTGAATCTAAATCAATGGAAATCCTAGAATTTGCGGAACTTGCAGACAACGAAGAAAATGAATTCTATTTCCTTAAAGTATGGTGTATTGGTGGAAATGATTTAGAAAGTGATGCTGCAATTTATGCTTTCAGAGTAGATACAACACCACCTTCTGGATTATATATTTCATTAAATCCACAGGTAAACTATAGCAATTCATATTTCTACAATGATGATGTTGCAAATGTTTCTTGGAACATTCCAAGAGATTTGACAGGCGTTGAAAATTATGAACTTGAAATTGCTGTAGCAGGGGAAAAACTATATAATGTAAATACAAAGAATACCTCAGCAGTAATTAATGTAAAGAATCTGTGTAAAGCAAAAGACCTCAAGTCTGGTATACTTGAAGTTCATGTAAAAGCATACGATTATGCAAAGAACAGCGTAGAAGCAAGCCGTTCATTTAATTTTGATTTTGAAGCACCTGCATTTGAAGGTGAAATCACAGTTGAAGATGTAGCAGACAAGCCTGTTGCTAAAAAGATAATCTGGGGAAAGATTACAGATGCTCAGTCAGAATGTGACCAAATTGTAATTGAGTATACAAGACTTGATGAAGAAAATGCGAAGAGCAACAGAGTTGTGCTTAATGCAGAAGACGGAAAACTTGCGGAAGAATATACAATATCTACATTCCGAAATGATACAGCATATTTTCTGAGTGTTACAGGTTATGACAAGGCTGGAAATACAGCAACACTGGAAAAATGTTTTGCAGTAGGAAATGCAGTTGTTCCGGAAGTTATCAGATCTGAATATAAAGAGCTTTCAAACGGTATTATTATAACCGGTATAAAAGAAAAAAGACCTGGTTCAGTCAAACTTATAAATGGAAAACTCCTTTTACCAGAAAATATTAAGGTATACGAAATCAAGTCTATTAATGAAACTGAAGTAAAAGAAAGAATAAGTGAGCTTTGCATCGCAAACGGCACATTGATTGCATCTGATAACTCAATTCCAACTGCAGACTTTGAACCTTCTGCTGATACTTTAAGATATGAAACTCAGATTGGAAATTTCATCTTTGAAAACCAGAACTTTGTTTATGAATCAGAAAATGGACTTTCTCTTACAAATGTAACAGTTGAAGTTCCTGTACAGAATAAATTAAAGAATAAAGAAAAAGTACTCTTTGAAAGAATTGAAGCTGGATATCCGAATGCCCTTTATATCAAGGCCATTTCAAATGTAATTGCTACTCCAGTTACAGTAAAGACAGATGGTTTTGATATCCAGAATGTAAATCTGGTAGAAATTGCGGGTGAATCATACGAATTAAAGAACAAGAATGATAAGTTATTCTTTGAACCAAAGAATATTGACATTGTAACAAGTAATAAGGAAAAAGAAATTCCTCTTACAAATACATATACAGATTCCTCATTCAAATCTGTATATGCAGATATTGACGGAACAAATCTTGAGCTTGTATTAAATGATGTAAAGTATATTGTAAAGAAAGCTGGAATAAGCGGTAACATAATCAATATTTATGAGGCTGAAGTTGAGCTTCCAGAAGGATATTCACCTTCTAAACTGGTTATTAAGAATTTTGCAATAAATGATGAAACACTTGAAGTAACAAAGGGTAAATATTTTGAAGCCGAAAGCCTGACTGTAACCGAAAATGGAAATACAATAATTGAGAATGGTATAGTTACAATAGGAAAAGACGGAAAACTTCTTGTAAGCGGAGTTTTGAATATTGGAACAGAATATGGTGCTGTTGAAGTTACAAATCTTGAAATAAAGAATGATGGTCTTGATATTGAAAAAGGCTGTAATGTTGCATCATACAATTTTGTTCTTTACGGTTATAATGTAAATGTAACAAAGGCAATTTATTCAAAAGACAAGCTCCTTATTAAAGAAGGTGAAATTGAAGTTTACGGTAAAAAATACAATATCGAAGATCTTGGAGTTACAACAACTGCAAAAGACAGTGTATATAAAGCAGGCTTTGCAAAAGGAAATGGTTCTATCAATGCTGAGTACTCAACAGCTTGCAATATAATCGATATTGAAATTGATTCTGAAGGTGTATTTGCAAAAGAATTAATAGTTCCAGTATATGGAGCTTCTGATGCATGGAAGTTAAAGCATGTTCTTTTAAAAGCTTCAGGAACTGTAAGCGTTACTACAGCAGATGAATACATCACTCAAATTAATGGTTATGATATTCTTGCAAAGAAAACAACATTTAATGGAAAAGAAATTGTTGTAGAAAGTGGAATTATTACAAATGCAAACGGATTTAAAGATACTAAACTCAATATATCTAATATTATCTTAAACTCAAATGCCATTGTTTCAGGAGGAGAAACAAGTCAGAATGAAGTTTATTCGCTCGACGGCTGGAATGTAATATTTGATACAATTTCACTTGCCAATGGAGGCCTTACAGGTAAAGCTTCTGTAAAGAATGAAGCTGAAGATTATGAACTCGAAATTGCATTTGAATCATTTACAGTAAATGCAGATGGAAGTTTCAGTACAGGAAAAGTAATTGCAGAAGACTCATATATAATTAAGAATGATTATTATTTTGAGATTTCTAATGCAAGCATAAATCAGAATAGCCAGAATAATAAACTTGAAATAGTATCTTCAAAGCCAAAACTTATTACCGGTGAAAATCAATCAATTCAGTTAACAAATTCTTATATTGATTCAGAAGGTAATTTAAGAATCGATACATCAAAAAATAAATATTCATTTACAACTTCAAACGGCTGTGAAATGGATATTGTAGAAACAAGTTTTGATGGCGATAAGTTCATCCTAAAGGGTAGTGGAAAACCTGGCACATTTACAAAATACAACTCAAGTGATATTACCCTCACTCTTTTACCTACAATGAAGGTAACTAGTGATTATGCGGATATTGATTATAACTATACTTACAAAGGATGGAATATAAAAGGACATGGCGTTCAGTTCAAGAAGAACTATATAGAAATCGTTTCTAACATAGTTACCTTCAATGGAACAGAAATCGAAGTAGGCGATTTACTCTTCTCAATGGATGGAACTCTTCTTGGAGAAAATATTGCTCCACAGAATACTAATATTTCTATTATTTCAGATCAGTCAGTAATAACCGAAACTCGATTCTCAGAAGAAGGTCTTTTCGCAACTGTAAATATTGCATTGCCTGAAAATTTCAATAATTCAATTTTGGCTTATAATTCAGTTTGCCTGCATTCGGATGGAACATTTGAATCTGAAACTATTATCTCTCACGCAGAAATTCCACTTGGAAATATAACATTCAATTTTGATTATATTTCACTTTCAAAGAAAGGTTTGAGTATTGGCTATGCATCTATCAATGTTCCAGAACTTGAGAATCTTTCTATAGAATTAAAAGGTCTCGCAATCACAAATAAAGGAGTTGAACTTAAAGGTTGTGTAACATCTCCATTCCGTTTGTGGAATATGACTTTTGCTATTTCAAAGCTTTCTATCGATAAAGATAAAATTGACTTTAAGGGAACAATCCGACTCCCAGAAACTTTACCTGGAATATTATCTGGACGAACAGTTGTAATCAGAGATTTCTCTATAGGTCTTGATGGAAAAGTAAAATCATTCGATGCAAGACTTGAAGGAAAATATACAATACCATTCCTTGATTCATTTGCTCTAGCAGTAACATCTGTTGGAGTTGCTTATAAAAATGAATCTCCATGGATTATGATGGAAAAAGCATCACTCATACTTCCATCAACATATTGTATTGATAATATCTCTATAACAGATGTAGCATTTAATCCTCTAAAAGGAGAATTTGATTTTGATACAATAAGAGCTGATACAAGATTAAGCACAACATTAAGTGGAATTACATTTAATTTGACATCAGTTTCTATTACAAAAGCAATGACTCTTGGATTTACCGGAAATGCATATTTTGGAGGAGATGAATTACCAGATTTCATCAAAGGTAAATCTGTAGAATTAAAACAGTTCGAAATTAAGTCTGATGGCAATATTGGTAATATTGATATTCAGCTTAATGGTCTCGACGGAAAAATTGCACCAAGCATTGAAGTAGTAGAATTAAAAGATGGTGCAGTAGCGGTCAGAAAAGAGGATGGCAGCAATAGTCTGTATCTGAGTGTTTCAGGTGCTTTGGAATTTACCGATAAAGCTCCACCATTCCTTCTTGATGCAAATGGAAAAGGTGGAGTTGCCCTTCGTATAGAAAACTTTACTATTGATGCAAGCCGTCCATGTATTACTGAACTTGATGCTTATCTTTCAAGAAAAGTAAATGATGTATGGACACGTGAAGTTAAGGAAATAAACTTTGATCCAAACTTAGGCGGAACTCAGCTTAATGATGTTTATGTTGCCTTCTTCTATAATGGTGAAAAAGATGAAGGAAGTGTAACACTTTCTGGTGGACTTATTTTGCCAGATTCACTTCCAGAAGGAATCTGTGGAACAGAAGTTCGTCTTAATAAGTTTGAAATTGCACTCAATGGTCAGGTAAAGACATTCGGTGCTGAATATAATCTTGCAAAAACAGCAATCGGCAGTATTGAATTAAGAGATGTACATCTTGGTGCAGAGTATAAGAATGAAGAAATTGAATATTCTGTAGCTACAACTCTCTTACTGCCTGAAGATAAGTTTATTCAGGGTATTGGTGGAAGTACAACAAGTGCAAGTCTTGTATTTACAGCAGATGAATTAAAGAGTGTTGATGCTGCCTTCAGACTTGGTGATATTTCTATAGCAGATGGTCTGAAAGTAAACGGCGTATATATTGGTGTTCAAAAACATGGAGCAACAGCACTTCAGTTCTCTGTAGGTGGTCGTGCAATCTTGCCAGACAGCCTGCCGGAAGGACTTAAGGGAACTGAAATTGCAATCAGTAAATTTGTAATCAATCAGTATGGTGAAATTGAAGATATCGATATTGGAGCAAGAAATATTAATGCACTTCTGTTTGGACAACTCCAGTTGTCAGGAGGAAGTGTAGTATTCAGTAAAGGAACTGTTAAAGATGAATTCCTTATTGATGTAGGCGGTTTACTTGCCTTCTCACAGAGCAGCAGTGTACCTGACGGATTAAAGAAATCTTCATTTGCAATCAATAAACTCCAAGTATCAACAAAGAATGGGCTTGTAGCATTTGATGCAGGTTTAAATGATGGAATCTCATTTGAAATACTTGGTGGTGTTGAAGTAGGTGTACACCAGTTGTTCTTCAGTAATGAAGGCTTCCGTGTAGCTGCTTCTGCAGGCTTGAAATTCCCATCTGTAGATTTTGGAGGCGTAAGATTTGATGCTTCTATCGATATGCTCTGGAATGGACAAATCAAAGCATTCAATGGTGGACTTGGAGCATTAGATGTCACAATTGCCGGATTTAAGGGAAATATAAAGAAACTTTATGTAGGCCAGTTCTCTGCAAATAGTGAGTTTATGGTAAGTCTTGAAGAATGTAGACTCACACTTCCAGCTAACTTTGGCTCAATGGGTGGCTCATCATTTGCCTTAAAGAATGCAACCTTTAATCCAAGAAATGGAGATTTCAATGGAGAATTTGAAGTTCCATCTCTTAAGACAGAAATTGCAGGCTTTAAATTAGTTCTTGATGCACCAACAATCAACTTTAAGGAATTTAAGATTGGCTTCTCTAGAGCATATCTTGAATTACCAGAATTCTTTAACGCTTCGGGAGCAAATGTATCTATATATGATATTGTATTAACAGCTCAGAGTGGATTAAGTATCGGTGGTGCAGGCTTTACATTACCAGACTTCAAACTTGGTGAATTCGGCTTTAAGAATATTGGTGCAGAATTTAGAATGCAAGATGGTACATACTTTATCTCTGGACACGGAGGAATCATCCTTCCAAATGTCGGAGAAATTGAAGCAGCCCTTTGCTTTACAGAAGTTAGTGAAATATATCCAATTGGCTTAAAGCACGCATACTTCAGTTTTGAAGCTGTAACTGGTATTCCACTTGGAACAACAGGCTTATATTTAAGTGGTATTCGTGGTGGTTTGGGATACGGCTACCCAGATGAAGTTCCAGAAAAATATCAGAAACTCTTTGGTGAAAGAGGGCCTCGAGTTCAGCTTGGACTTACTGTAAAAGATGGTAGTGGCGGAAAATTGGCAAGAATGACTGCTGATGCATGGATTGATATTGAAAAAATTACCTGGGTACTTGAAGGTAAAGCAACAATCCTTTCTGGTACTTTGAACATATCAGCAGATGCTGCAGCAATTATTACAAATAATTGTTTTGCAACTGGAATGAACATAAATATCAAATTTGTTCGTGGAAGTATTGAGCTTTACATTTTTGATCAGAATGGAAATCTTAAATTCTCAGGTGCCGGTGAAGCAAAATTTGGTTTACCAAAGGGTGAACTTTATGACGGTTGGCTTATAAGTATTCCTCCATGTGATTTATGGCTTGGTGGCTTTGGAGTAATGTTTGGAGACTTTACAAATGGAAAACGAGGCTTCCTTGGATATATAGATATTGAATTCTGTGGATTCAATTGGGGTAGAATTGGTGCATTTGTTGGAACTGGTGGACTTGATTTACGTGTTTCATCTTATGATATATGTCGACCTGAAGGAATAAACTTAAAATCATACAGGTCTGCACGTTCTGCAAGTGTTAACAATTTGAGTTCTCCAATAGTAACTTCTGGAGCTATCTATAAGGTAGTAATACCTGGTGGAAATAATACAATTAAGAATATAAATACAAGTTCTTCTATTCGTTCTCGTTCTATAGCTTTAGGTGCAGCTACTCCAACCTTAAATAGTATAGAGCAAAATAACGCTGTTCCAGAAACTAGTGAAGAAGCACCTGTAAAAACCTCATTTGTAATAGGTTACCTTGAAGGAGATCCAGAATTTACAGTGTACTCACCATCTGGTAAAAAGTACAAGGCTGGAGATATTGGAATAAATACCCAGTATATTGAAAATGGACTCCTTATTAACATAGATAATCCAGAAGGTGGTGAATGGACAATCAGTGTTGATAACATGCCTGAAGGAACTTATGAACTTGCTGCTTTTGGTGTAGAAAAGATTCCTACTGTAACTGTTGAAGAACCTTCTAGTGGTTTGTTAAATGCTACAGATTCTATTTATGTAAGTGGAACCACTTCTGAAAAGAATAGAAATGTTTACATTTTTGCAAGTACAGATGAATATGCGCCTGTAGTAGAACTTGGTTATCTTAAATCAGATTCTGAAGGTAAGTTTGCAGGATATGTTTCAACAGATAATATTGCAGATGGTGAATATGTAATTACAGCAAGAGTTGTAACAGATGATGATATGTATTCACCTGCTGGAATTGCTTCAGGAAAATACAATATAGACAGAAGCGGTTTGAAATTAAAGGCTCCTGCAAATGTATATGTAACAGAAAGTGAAGAAAACAAACTGAAACTTCTCTGGACTAATACAAATGGTACACGTGCTGCAGGTTACAAGCTTAAGACAATTACAGATGGTAAAGAATCTGAAGATAATCTTGGTAACATTACAGAACTTTATATTTCAAATTATCAGCCGGGAAGCAATGTTTCATATAGTCTGTGTGCATATGATGAATATGGAAACGAAAGTGATTATACAGATTATATAAGTTATGTAGTTGGAGATAATAATTCTGAAAACAATAAAGTTTATATCAAGAATAAGGTTATAGAGCTTATTGCTAAAAAAGGTATGACTTCAGAATGTACAGTTGATGTTTCATATAAAAACTGGAAAGATGAGCTTTCATATGTACAGGCTAAAAAACTTGAAACAGCAAGAGATTATAACGCAATGTCTACTGAAGAATATCTAAGCCTTGTTCAAGGAGATAATAAACTTACTGCTAACGAAGAACTTCCTGTAGAAGTATCATTTGAAAAGAATATACAGGTATCTAAGAATGGAAACGAATTAAAAATCTTCATTACACCATCAGATACATGTGCAGAAGGCGAATATACAGTGGAGTGTGAGGTTGCAAATGATAATAATCCAGAAAATAAAGATAACTTTACATTAAAGATTACTGTAGAAAATCCAAGTCCAGTTATTACAGCTGTATACCCTGCAACTGTAGATGGAACTAAAGAGAATGAAATTACAATCTATGGTGAAGGATTTGTACCAGGTGTTAAATACTATCTTGGAAATAAAGAACTTATAACAGTAGCAAGTGAAGATGAAAATCTTTATTGTAGAACTCTGAAGCTTCCAGTAATAACAGAACGTGGTACTCATAAGATTCGTGTATCGAATGAAAAAGGCGAGTATGCAGAATATGAACTTGGAGTAATTATTCCTTCATATGATGTAAATCTTTATACAACAGAAGTGTTCTTGAATAAAGGTCAGACAGGAAGTTTCAATCTTAGCGTAACTCCATTTGATGGTTATGAAGAGCCTGCAAACTTTACAGTCGAAGACTGCAGCGAACAGCTTAGTGTTGAATTACCTGTAATTCCAATGAACGAAGCTGGTTGTATAAAGGTAAATACTCAGAATGCAACAGAAGGTGACTATAAGATAGTTATTAAGGCTTCTTCTGGAAAATCATTTGAGCTTACAGTACACGTCACAGCAGATAAGATTCTTCCTGTAATTACATCATTCAATCCATATAGATTGAACAAAGGCTGTGAAGCTTCTGTTATCGGTTATGGTTTCGGTGATAAAGGAAAGCTTTACCTAAATGATAAAGAGTTTGCTGTAAACTCTTATACAGATTCGAAGATTGATTTCGTAATTCCAGCAGATCTAGAAGGTGATAGTCTTACTATATATGTTGAAAACGAAAACGGAACCTCAGATGTTATAACTAAGAATGTTTATGAGTACAGTTTCAAAGTTAGAATTCCAAAAGATAAATATACAATATCAAGTGGTGAAACTGAGACTGTAAATATCGCAATAAACGGTTATGCATCAAATATAAAACTTAAGGCAGAAGCAGAAGCAGGTGCTCCTTTAACAATCAGTTTGTCTAAAGATATTGTTTCAACCAATGCCTTTGTGGAAATGCAGGTTACATGTAATGAAAATGCTAATCCTGGAGAATACAACATTGTAATAAATGCAGAGGGAAACAATATTAATATTACAAAAACTGTAAAAGTAACAGTTCTTAGTGATATGAAGATTATCACAGAAAAACTTACAGAAGCTGTGCTTGGAGTAAAATATGAAAATAAACTTGAAGCAGAAACAGAAGGTGCAGAAGTAATCTGGAAACTCAGTAGCGGCAGTCTTCCTCTTGGTATTAAACTTAATAGCACAACAGGAATGCTTGAAGGTACACCAAGTGTAAGCGGTAAATACAGTTTCACAGTAAGAATTTCTAAGGTTGACGGAAGTTACTGCGAAAAAGATTTGACCCTTATTGTTAAGGATGAAATCTGGGCAATGAATGGAAAGAACAGCGGAAATACAAACAGTGTTGTAAGTGATATTCCATCAACTAGTCAGGAATTCTGGAATGCAAAACTTAAAGAAGGTATTGCAAATATTTACAGCAATGGAAGTAAAGTTGTAGTTCTTACAGAATCTGGAAGAATGTATATCTTTAGTGAACACGGAAAACAGCTTTATGATTCAACAGATATCTTCTATAAGAAAGGATTCATTACAAACCGTTACTTCTACGGCCTTACAAAGAATAATGTTCTTGAAGCAAGAACTCTTGAAAAAGGATTCTTAATGTGGAGCCGTGAAAATGTAAGTAAAATAACCTCTAATTCAACTGTACTTATTGCACAGCTCGAAGAAAATGCTATGAGCATAGATCCTGTAAACGGAACTCTAGTAGAACAACTTCCATTCAGCCTTACAGATGCAAATTATGTATGGAATAATGATGCTCTATATGTATACACTGGAAATAAGATTTATGGAGTTTACGGAAGTGATAAGAGCCTTGAATTAGAAGATGCAATCCTAAACGTAAGTGTAGATGCAGATGGCTTTGTAATACTTACAGAGAATAAGCTGTACAGCTTCTCTACAGAACTAGAATTACAGCAGACTGGTATAATCAAAAATGAAAAAGAATGCAGTCTTGCAGTTTCTGCGGATGAAATAGCTGTTTCAAATAATCAGGCTACAGTTCTTTATGAGCGCGATACACTTAAGGTAAAGCATGTTTATGCTGGAGGCAGATTCACAGCACTTGCAAATGAAAAACTTGTAATTGCTGATTCAACAAAACTCAGCATAAATAATGTTTACAGCGGAAAAGAAATCTGGAGTGTAAATGGTGACATTACTGCAGTTGCAATGTGTAACGGAAAACTGTTAGTGGCAGATAAGAATATCCTGCGTTCATACGAAGGCAATAGCAATACTAATGCACCAGTGGTAACAGTAACATATTCTAATCCAGCAGACGGAACTGATGATTGGTATACAAGACTTCCTGTAGCTACAATTACTGCAGATGATAAAGAAACATATGTAGAAAGCATCTGGTATCGTCATAATGGAGGCGACTTCAAGCCTTATACAGAATCATTTACAACTGTAGAAGGCGACAATTTAATTGAAGCTTACGCATTTGATTCAAAGGGAATGAAGTGTGATATTGTAACAAGTTATATAAAAACAGATATCACAATGCCAGAAAGCAGCATCTTCATAACTCCTGTAAAGAATGCACGAGGTTGGTATGAAAATGATGTAACAGTACGCTTTACAGCATACGACAGTGGTTCTGGAGTAAACAGAATCATTGTGAACGGAAAAACTTATGATGAACCTCTTGAGTTTACAAAAGAAGGAACATATAAACTTACCTGGTATGCTGTAGACAATGCCGGCAATAAGGAAGTAGAACGTACCGAAGTTATTCAGCTGGATAAATATAATCCTACAACAGGAATTAATGTACGAAGCGATAAGGGCTTAAGTATAATCCGGCTAGAAGTACAGGATAGTTATTCTGGAGTAGATTACATCAAGTATGCAGTGGACAACGAAACAGAAAAGGTTTATGAAAAAGAACTTCTGATTTTCGAACCTGGCCGACATACAATCCGCTGGCAGGCATATGATCAGAGCGGTAGAAAGTCTGGACTTATGACACAGACCTTTGTTGTTCAGAAAGAAGACGGTATCGGAAACTTCATGGCCTTTGCAGAATTGAATGGTAAAAAGCATGAAGTAAAAACTCCATTCTCATACGACAGCCAGATTTATGCAAATGATGCGGCAGACTATACACAGTGGCCATATCATTATTGGGAGCGTGCATACCTGCATACACTGCCATGGTATGTAACAGGTGGTGACTACATTCAGTACCTTGGTTCAGACATGAATATAAAGGGTAAGAGAACCGTAGAGTTCTACTCGAAAAAGAATGTAACCCTTTACATGTTTGCAGGTCCTGAAATGGCTGTAGACGGCAGCTGGACTTTAGTAGAAAAGAAGTTCGGTATGCAGGGCGACTGGTACCGCGACGGTTGGAACGTCTACAAACGAAAAGTTTCTAAGGGCGAAAAGATTGTAGTCGAAGTTGGAAAGAACGTACTGGCATTGCCGGTAATTACAGCAAAACAGGAAAATAATTAAAAAATAGGAGTGCAGAAAATGAAAAAGAATTTTATCAAAGTATTATTCATGACAGTTTCTGCTCTCCTGTGCTCACACCTATGGGCACAGGGGAGTGAGAGTGCAGGAGACTGGTTCTATATAACAATGGATGATTCTAAGAAAAACTTTCAAAGTTTAAGAATAACTACAGAGAATGGAAAACATAAGATTATAGATGGACTTATTCCAAATTCAAATTCCACTGGATACACTGCATTCTTTATTGGAGATAATGGAAGTTATTACATTTATGATAAAAAGAACAATAAAAATTCTTGGTTTGCAGCTAATCCTGACGAAATTGATGCCATTAATAAATTATATTCATTTGTAAATAATAAAAACTCAACTGTAACATCTGAAGAAAAAGATATTTATATTAAAAATGCCGGATATGCAAACGTTGAAAAAAGTTTAATAAATATAAAAAAATCAGAATACAATCCAGTAAGAACAAGAAATAATGGTTTTAATGAGTTATATATTTATGATGAACTGAAAGGTGTTTTTGGATTTGCTTTATATCCAGAAGATAGTGATATGGTACAAATCATTTGTTTTAGAGATACTAAATCAATTGCTGAAATTTCATCAGCGGCACTTGGAACAAATGATAATCCATACAATGATTTTTTTACATGGCTCAAAAAGTCTCCTGAAAATAAAATAACAAACAAAAAAAATGAAGAATATAAAAGAGTTGCACAACTTATATATGAAAGTCTTAAAAATAAAGATTCAGAAAAATGTCTTAATCTTTATACAACAAATAATATTTTATTTAGAAAATATTTACAGTTAGCACAAAATGAATCAAGAAATGTTTTTTCACCTGAGAGTGGAATACATTATAAAACTATAGAAAAAGAAGAGGGAAAAAAGATTGCCGATGAAGCAGATAAATATGTAAATACTGTAATTACATTAAAAAGTGTATTTACTACAAAGAATATTGTTGTCCCGATGCCTTATAAAGCAGGTAAAAAAAATACTCCAGAAGATTTTAAAAATATAAAAAAACAAAAAGATTTAATAAATTTTGGATGTGATAATACATCATTTGTAGCTGAAATAATGAAGAAAGCAATTGGAAGAAATGATTTGTATGATTCATATGATGATTTGAGTAAATATTCTCTTCTTATAAGTGATGTAAATGATGCCCGAGTTGGTGATTTAGTATTCTTTGAATATGCCCCAATTCAACAAGGGTTTTCAAATATTCAAGGTAAAAAATGTGGAATAATTGTTGAAACACCAAATGTTAATGAAGAATTTGGAACCTATCAAAAGGAGAGTCTTGGTAATTTATCAGTAATCTGGATGAATGAAGACAGAGGCGCTGAAAAGAAAAAGCTTTCAGAAATATGGAATATAGGAGAAGGTTTTGAGGTTCCATTATATACAGAAATTAGAAGAGTTTCAAAAGCTGAAGATGTCACTGATAATGAAATTTTCTGGAATGTTCTTGATGATAAAGATCCAGAAATAAATGTTGAAATTGGATGTATGAGAGAGAATACTCAGAATAGTGCAGATCGATATCGCTGGATTCCAAATACTGGAGAATATCTGAGTTTAGAAAGAATAAGTATTAGTGCTTATAACAAAATAGGAATACGCCTAAAGGGTGAGGACTGGAAAGTAACACTTAATGGTGCTGTTGACAGAGATTGGAAAGAAGGTAATACAGAAGGAAATATTTACAATAACAGTGATTGTAAATTCGATATAAAGGTAGGTGATTTTGATGCAAAGCTTATAAAAGATCAAAATGAAAGATATGCTATTAACTGGGGAGTTTCAAATGAAGATACTGAAAAAACTTCGTTTGTTATTGAAGGAAGCGATAATATCTTAAAGTATGCAGATACAAATGAAGTAGCAGAAATACTCATAAGACCAGAAAGTGCAGAAAAAGCACGACCTGGCGATGATTTACTTCTTGAATTCAAAATTTCAAATGGTAGTATTGAAAAAGAGGTAACGGTATCACCAACTGATTATATAGCTGTTTATGATAAAAAAATGCTATGGAGAGCAAATCTTTATATAAATAAGCCCGAGGCTGCTCTTGGAGGAGAAGACTGGAATAATGCACATCCATGGAATGTTCCTGTAAATAATAATGATACTACTACAAATACTCCTGATTGGTGGAATCCTAATTGGGGATATAATGAATGGAATGCATATACAATGTTAAATGAAAATGGCGATGAAGAAATTCAATTTGCTAATGGACGTCAAATACCTATTGAAAATTGGAGTAAATGGAATGGTGGGGCTGACGTTCAAAATAGTGTAGCATATGGTTGGGGAGCAATGGATTCTGTAGAAAATTTTAATACAGAGTTGTTGAAGCAAAGTCGTTCAATTAGATCTTTTAGAGAGAATAATCAGACTTATTCTGAATTAACATGGGCCGACAATCAAACAACAGCACCTAATGGAGACTGGAATAACTATATATTTGCTGAAAGAAAAAAGCAAAATGGAGTAGCAAATTATGGTTCTAATCTTTCAGTTAGTGAGAAACAAACAATTACGCAGCATACTTATACAGCATCATCTAATCCTCCAAGTGTGCCAGGTCTATCAACACAAGTTCGTTTTGGTTCAACAAATTATTATAATCATACGGATAGTGCAGGTACTACTCATTATTCTAATTCTTATTCATTTACAAGTGGATTAGATTGTTCGGGATTGGCTACAATAACAACGAATTATAAGTTAAATAATGATTATGTATATGAAATTTCTGGAGCTAAAAAAGGAACAACAGATTTTGTAAAAAATAATTATACTATTTCCTTATTTGCTGCCAGTTCTAATAATAAGTGGAATATCAATCCTGAAGTCACTAATAATACTCCAAATGAGATTATTTCACAAAGAGATACGCATAGAAAAATATTAAGTCATGCTGTTCCTGGTGATATTTTTGTTGTTAGTGGAAGTCATGTTGTAATATTGCAAAATTTAAATTATTATTTAAATAATAGTGTAATAACAGATTATAAACAGGTTGATGTAATTCATTCTACAAGTGGTATTGAAGGCCAGTGGAAAACATATCAGGTACATAAAGGAAATTGGTATCAAATAGAAGCTGGTGATACAAATAAAGAATATCAGCTAAGAAGATTAATAAGGAAATAAAAATGAAAAAAAACATAATAATATTTTTGATAATTTTATTATTTACAAATTTGTTTGCTCAAAATATTGAATTAACCAAAAAAACTCATGGTATTCAATATATACGCTACCCTGCGGGATTGGGAACTTTTCCTACGGGTTTATATGTCGATGAAATAAATTATAAAGCAACATGCTTTGATCCATTACAAGAGGAATTTTATACAATAGATTTGTTTGGTAAAGAAGATGATATTACACGTACAAAAGGAAAAATTCCATATTATCCATCTATTTTTAAAGTTGGTGATTATTATTGGGGCGTAAGTTCAACAGGAATGACTTATATATTAGATGAAAATGATTATCACTATATTGAGGATGTCCAATCTGGAATTTGTTTTATTCTGAAAAAAGATAATGAATATATTGTTTTTTTTATTGATAAAGAAGGATGCCCCGGTGCTATAGATACCACTGGTAAAATTTATAACAATATAGAAGCGATGGAATATTTAAAAGTATATGATTCTGAAAAATACGATCAAAGTCTTTCTTATTCAAAAGAATTGGAATTATATAATGATTTTATTAGAAGTCGTATTCTTATATGGGGAAAAACGTATTATCAAAAGCACAATGTTGTTCAACAATATGATATTCAAGGAAATAGATATTTTTTTGAAGATTATGGAAGTCTGACTTCTGTTTTGGGATGTTATTTTAATGATGAGTGTGTTTTTTATTTAAAGGATTTAAATGCATATTCTGAAATTAAAAAGAATCTTGAAGAGAAATATAATTCTTGCTGGTATGTAGGTTTTGGAGGAAATATCTACTACTATATCTCGGGAGAAAAATATACTGAATTATTTAGAATCCGTCGAACATGGGGGAACCCAGATTTTTACGCCATGGCAATTAATGGCTATACTGATGACGAATACGGAAAATATGTAAACGAAGTGCTTCCCAAAATGGGCAAAGCAGATTTGCGGCTTCTAAGAAATACAATATTTGCCCTATATGGAGTACATTTTAAAAGTGCAGATTTATCAAAACATTTCGATAAGCAAGTCTGGTATACAGATGAAGGAAAAACTTCTGCAGATGTAACACTTCCTGAACATAGGCAGAAACTAGTTGAAATGATTCAGAAATTAGAAAAATAAATATTAATTTATATAAACACACTATTTTACATAAAAAAGGAAAAAAGTATGGCTAATCCAAGAATTTTTATTTCATCAACTTGTTATGATCTTAGTATGGTTAGGGAGCAATTAAGAAATTTTATTTTAAGTTTTGGATATGAACCTGTAATGAGTGAATACTCAGATATTTTATATGATCCTCGTATTCATACTCATACAAGTTGTATAAATGAAATACCAAATGTGGACATGATCATTTTACTTGTTGGTAGTAGATTTGGTGGACAAGCAGTTCCTGAAGCTTTATCTACTATTGATATTGATAATCTTATAAAAGAGCGATTTGATACTTCGGTTCTTGAAAAGCCTGAAAAATTATCGGTCACTCAACTAGAAGTCCTAAAAGCTATAGAGTATTCAATACCGGTATTTGCTTTTGTAGATGAAAATGTTATGCACGATCATTTTGTCTATAAAAAAAATAAGCCATTATCTAATCAAATTCAATATCCATCAATTGAAAAACAAGAAACAGCAGAATATATTTTTGAATTTATCGATTTCTTAAAACATAGGAATGTTGGGAATAATTTAATTCAATTTTCAAAAATCGAAGATATTGAAAATCATTTAAGAAAACAATGGGCTTCTTTGTTTCAGCGTTTATTAAAAGATCAGAGAAATTCTACTACAGAACATAGTCAAATGTTTGCAATATCAGAGCAAATTGAAGAAATCAAAACTGCTGTTCTTTCTTCTATTGGAAATAAAGATAATAGGGATGTCGCTAGAGGAACTATAAAATATCGAAGATTGGTTGACTTTATTTCTAAATTAAATAATCAAGATGTAAAATTTATTTATAATACTGAATTAAGTTTTGATGATTTCATAAAAAATGTTGGTATTGTTCAAATTGAAAATATGCCTGTCTCTAGAGGGCCATTAGGACGGACTGCATTGATAAAAGAAGATGGCACTTTTTATGAGTTTAAATTTCCAAAAACATTTATTAATCGATTAGCTGATGATTGGCAATCTTATATTAAATTACGACCTGATGTTAGAGAAGTTATATATGAAGCAATAAATGATTTAGATCAACACGGTTTATTCTTAGTTCGATATAGAAATGAACAATATACAGAATATATTAAACAATTTAATAAAACTGAAAAAGATGATGAAGAAGAGGAATTCAATTTTTCAGAAGAAGAAACAACAAATTCAACCCCGAAGACTGAATAACATTAATAATGTAGGTACTGTAATTTTCAAAATCTTCTGCTATAATGTGATTATGAAAAAGAAATTAAAAAAATATTCCGAAGGCTGGTCTTTTGTTGAGACCCTTATTGTAATGGCAATTGTTCTCATTCTTACTGCTGCTGTTGGTTTTAGTGCAATTAAGCAGATTGAGAAGGCTCGTGTCGTTACTGCAAAAAGTCAGATTGAAACTTTTTCACTGGCCCTGGATTCTTATTATATGGATGTAGGGGCTTACCCAACTTCAGAGCAGGGGCTCGATGCTCTTTTTACAAAACCTGTATCACTTTCGAATAATAACTGGGATGGTCCTTATATTACAAAGGCTGTTCCAAAAGATCCATGGGGTAATGACTATCAGTATATAATTCCTGGTGAAAATGGACTGCCTTATGGAATTTCGTCTTTGGGTAAAGATGGAATGGAAGGTGGAGAAGGTAAGGATGCGGATATCAAATCCTGGGAATAACGAAGGTTTTTCAATAGTAGAAGCTTCTGTCTCTTTATTTGTGGCAGGAGTTTTACTATTGGCCGTCATTGGCTTTGTTAGAACTACTACTAAATATACCCAGAAACTGGTAAATCGTGTGGATTCTTATATTCAATATCAAAATGAATATACTGAAAAATCTTTATAATTATAAAAAAAATCAAAAATCTAAAGAGGCATTTACCTATATAGAGGTGATTGTCTCTCTTCTCATTATTGCGCTTCTTGCAGGTCTTTTATATTTTTCTTACGCAATCTGCATTAAAGGAATTAATTCATCCCGTAAATCTGTAAAAGAATCTATTGAATGGTTAAATACTGATTCAATGCTTCGAAAAAAAATAGAAGCGGTATCAATCCCTTTCTGGCAAAAGGACTTTGAATATTCCTTTTCTCCAAACAGCCTGACAATCTCATGGATAAATGGAGTTAAAACTTCTGAAACCATCAGCCTCCCAGATGTTTTTGAAATACAATCTGTAGAGCCAATTAATTCAGAAAAGGATTCAATCAAAGGCTTAATTATAAAATATCAATACAAAAATTCTGAATATGAACTTAAGGCATTATTTTCATCCCGTTTATTTGGGAGTGTCCAGATATGAAATCAAATAAAGCTTTTAGTTCTCTGGAATTCATTGTCACTTTGTTTTTTCTCTCTCTAATTCTTATTGCTTTAGGAATATTTTTACGTGTCTCAGATATAACAATTTCTAAGCGAACTCAGGATAAATCAGATAAAGAAAAAATTGACACTGTACTAAACTCAATTTTTGAAGAAATCAAAAAAGACCATACTCCTAATGTAGATTCAAAAATGGATCCGGTGTGGAAGTTTAATGATTCGAATATTGACGGTTTTGATATTTCAATAAAATCCCTTTCAGGAGTAATTAATCTCAATTATATTCCAAAAGAAATTCTGGTAAATACTATTCTGATTTCAGCTTTTGATGTTCCTGAATCGGTTGATAAAATAAAGTCAATGATTGAAGAAAATGGGATGATTAATTCCTATGAAGAAATTTCTGATTTAATTTCAGAAGATAAATTTAATGAAAACTTTACTCTTTATGGCTATTCAAACTTTAATGTAGCAGATGAAGTTCCCCTGTCATTTATTGGAAATAATCTGACTAATTCATATTTTGGAGATGAACTGGTTAATAAAAGGAAATCTTTAAGAAATAATAAACAATATATTCAAAGTCAAACGGAATTTAATATGCTTTGCGGGATTCATTTTGATGATATAAATCCCTATATCAATATTAATCCAACTTTGAATGTAAATTTTATGAATGAAGAATTATTAAAAAGTTTTTTGACCTATCCGCAGTTCAAATTAAGTAATGCCCTTCAAAAGGCGAATACAATTATTTCACTTAGAGAATCAAAAGAAATTACTCAGGAAGAGCTGATTTCGATTTTAGGGATTCAAAAAAATTACGATTTATACTATTATATAGGTAGTAAAACATGGTTCTGGCAAATTACGATTTCTGGAAAAAATACTTCCTGTAATGTAATTTTAGCGAGGGATCCTGAAGAAGGAACTTTAGGTGAACCAAAGTTTTACTTGATTGAAAAAAGATGGATATAAAAAATACTAAAGTAAAACAACAAAAAAACTATTTTGCTTCTCCTCTCGAAATCCGTCATTATGTGCTGGACATTCATGTTACTAAACCAAAATATCAATATAATGCTGTAAAATTTGCCTTACGCCCTCTGTATCCCGGAAATGAAAATTCAACAGTCATAGATTATATTTCCAGAAAAAAAAGTATTATTGGAATTGCAGCTAATTCAAAACGTATTGAAAATCTAAAAGAAGAATACAATTTAATTCTTTCTCCATCTCTTATTGTTTGCCAGATAATCAAAAATGGAATTGCGATTTCTGCTGGTAAAGACTGGTTAGAACTTGAAATAATAAAAGATGGTTTTCCAGTTTTCTTACAGGCTTATCCATATACAATGGTTGATAAATGTCTGGAAGATGAAGCTCGGCTTTCTGCTGAATATAATTTTAATGACACAAATAAATCTGTTTTTTTGTTTGATGTTGCTGCTGCAGATTTACCTTGTAATTTTTCGGAGAAAGGTTTTAATGTTAAATATATAGAAAATTATAAGAAATCATATAAAATAGATTCTGCCTGTCTTTATATTGAAAGAAAAGTAAAAAGCAATAAAGCATATCTTTTTCTTATGATTCCACTTCTTTTGCTTTTAAGCTTTCTTGATGTATCGTATTATAAAAAAAGTCAGAATCTAAAAAAACAGGCAAGTGAAATTAAAAAAACTTATAACGAATTAAAACAGAATAGTTTAATTACAAATCCGCAAAATGAAAACCTAAAAGTTTCAGTGAGAGAAGTATATTCAATTTCAGATATTTTAAGCGAGATTTATAAAACTTCATCATCAATCAGAATTATCTCATTATCATTAAATGATAATACTTTGAAGTTTGAAGCTGAGAACGCAACTGCAATAAAGGTTCTGGATAAGTTATCTGAATCTTCATTACTAGCTGATGTTGTATTACATCAATCCTTGCCTCAGGAAAATGGCTTGGAAAGATTTGTGATTTCGGGGAAGATAAAAAATGACTAACAGAGAATCAAAGCTTTTAATATTTTTAATTTTCTTCTCACTTGCAGTTGTATTTTTCTTGACTTTTCAGACTTCAGTATCAGATATAAAAGAATCAAATCAGACTATAGAAAAATATACTGAGATGATCCAAAAGTTACAAAACAAACCTCAATCTGCAAAGAATGATACAAAGGGTTCTATAACTGTTTCTGTAAATCAACTCCAGACTTCTGAAATTACAGATTTAATAATTCAAGATCTGAAAAGAGTAGGCATTGTTCCTTTAAGGTATCAGATTTCAAAAGACAGTAAAGGTGACTTTATTGAAGTTTCTCTGAGCTGTAGTAATACAAGACTAACAAACTATTTCAAGCAGTTTAAGGCAGATGTATATCCATACACTGTTTCTGTATTAAATATAAAAACAGATGCAGATAAGGTTAATGCTTCAATCAGATATTCTGTAATACCTTCTAAAATAGAGAACAGAGAATCTTCTGAACCATCATATCCAATCGAAAGGCTTTTCAGACCTGTTTACAAGAATACCAGTAATCAAAATACGGTCATAGAAACTCCTGTCAAATCAGAAGAAAAAATTAATTTAAAAAATGATTATACATTTATTGGCCGTGTAAAAGGTAATGATGGTGTAGAATATATGTATTTAAAAAATCCAAATACCAATCGAATATTAAAAATTGCTCCAAAAGATATTTTATCAGAAGATAATGAAAAATATTTGATTTCATCCGGAAATGAAAAATTTTATATTAAAAAGGAAGATTAATATGAAAAAAAGTATTTATGTTTTAATAAGTAGTTTGCTCTTTTTAAGTGCCTGTCAAACAACAAAACACACTTTACCAGTAGTTCAGGGAATGATTTATGATGGTGATAATGAAGCTGTAAGCGACGTGGAGATTTATATCAATGATCAAAAAAATGCTGTATCTGATATTTATGGGCATTTTACCTTGTCTGCTATGGAGCTCGAAAAACAATATGAATTAACAGCAAAAAAGAATGGGTACGAAGAAAAGTCATTTTCTTTTACTTATACAAATCCTTCACAAGTAATTTATTTACGTATGTATTCCAATGCTGAATTAATCAATCTAGCAGAATCAATGGTAGAACAAAAAAAATATGCAGATGCAGAAACTTATCTTACGCGTGCAGAACTTGCTGGTGGTAATTATCTGAGTGTTAATTATCTGCGTGCAGTAATATGTGTTCTAAAAACAGATTACGATAACGCATTGAAAATTGCGACTGATATTTTGGATGCTGGCTACATTGATTCCTATATATACCTTCTTCTTGCTGATATTTATAAGGACGGTTATTCTGATATAGAAAACGAGCAGCTCTATCTTAAGAAGGCTCTGACTCTTTCTTATGATCCTGCTATTCAAAAAAGAATTATAAAACAATAATGTTTATAAAACTGATTCTTGGTATTTTTATTATAGTTTCACTGATTAATTCTTATATGGATTTAAGAACAATGCATATATCAATTATTATAAACTATGTCGGAATTGGTTTTTGTGTTGTTTTATATCTTCTGAAGTCCCCCAAATTATTTATAAATAATCTTCTTGGAAGTTTGATATTATTTTTGATATTCATTCTTGTACGATTAATTGCTCATAAAGGTCTTGGCTGGGGAGATATTCATTACAGCCTTTTCTGTGGTTTAGTATCCGGCGTGCCAGGTTTTATTTTTTCTGCGCTGATGGCTTCTTTTGCAGGTCTCTTGATTTTTTTGATTATAAAAATACGTTCAGGTTCAAAAAGTATAAAAGAAGTAAGAATTCCGTTTGTTCCTATGATGTTTGTGGGAACTTGTTTGGGGCTTATTGTAAATAAATTATTTGAAGGTATATGGTAATTTTTTACAGGTCTATAATATCGACCCATACAAAGAGAATACCGGCACAATTACATTGATTATAAGAACAATCAGGAAAAGCCCAATTAAGATAATCAGTGCCGGTTCAATTAATGCCATAAACTTAGTTGTGTATAAGTCTATTTCGTTTTGGAAATAGTTGCGTAGCTGAGAAAAAACATGTTCTGGTTTTCCGGATTTTTCTCCGACCATCATCCATTTAATCATGTAATCTGGAAAGATTTTTTCGTGAATAGAAAAAGCATCTGATAAAGATTCTCCTCTAGTGATTCTGTTTCTAACATCTTCCAGTGCATCTTTATAAGCACTATTGGTAAGAACAAATTCTGATTCCTGAATGGAATCTTCGATTGTAATACCTCCAGAAATCAAAGTTTCCATTGCAAAAGAGAAGTGTAGGGTTTCCAGATATGTAAGAAACTTTCCTAAAAGAGGAATATGTAAAATAAAAGAGTCTAAAAATAACTTGAGAGATTTATTTGTCTTTGCGGTAATTTTTAATGCAATTATTGCTACCACTATTAACAGAATTATAATGAAAAATACGATAAATCCAGTTTCCATTCTGGAAATATTCTTTTCAAGAAGTGATGCGGCTTCTCCCCCAAATTCAAGAAACATCATTTTTAATTTTGGAAAAACAAAAAAAATCATTGCAATGAAAACTAAAAATGCTGTAATAAGAACTATTAAAGGGTAAAGCATAGCCCCCGTCAATTTGTCTTTCAATTTCTTCTGAGTTTCAAGGTATAAACGGAGACGGGGAAAAATCTTTTCAACAGAACCAACCTTATCTCCAACAGAAATAATTCCTCGGTATACAGATGGAAAAATGTTATCCATTTGATTTACAGCATTTGCAAAAGAAGTTCCTTTTTGAATCTGCTGGTATAATATGTTTGATATATTATCATTCTTTTTGTTTATCAATGAGCTTATTTCGAGTGCATCTTTAACAGAAAGTCCGGAGTTAATAAGCTGTTCCATAATCTGTGTAAACTCTAAAACTTTTTTTTCATTTTTTTTAATTCTTGATTTAGATGATTTTTTATGAATTTGTGTTATTTCTAAAGGAATAAACGAAGAATTTAAAAAAGAATTAGAAACATCTTCAGCAGAAGCACCTTCTTTTATAATTGTAGAGATTTTGCCTGATTTATCTGAAACAATACATTTATAGCTGTTAATTTTGGGCCTCCTAAAGCATAACTTCTCGTTCTGCTTCCTGGCGGGTTGTTATTCCCATTTCGATTTTTTCTTCTGCATCATCTTTTAAGAACTGCATTTTATTTTTGTTAAGATACTTTATTATTTCATTCTGATTGGCACCATGCTCAATAATTTCTTCAAGTCCCGAATCCATTTTTAGGGTTTCTGAAATAACTGTTCGTCCGGAAAATGTTTTTTTATTTGGAGAAAGTTTTCGGACAAGTCGCTGTGCAATTGCACCTTTTAATACAGCAGCAATCAGATAAGGTTCAATTCCCATGTTAATGAGGCGAGGAATTACTGAGGCCGCATCGTTTGTATGTAAGGTAGAAAGAACAAGGTGTCCGGTTAAGGCCGCTCTTACGGACAGTTCTGCAGTTGCTTTATCACGGATTTCTCCCACCATTATTATGTTAGGGTCTTGTCGTAAAACTCTTCTTAAAATTGAATCAAAGCCGAGATTTATCTGTTCATTTATCTGAATCTGATTTACACCTTCAACTATAAATTCAACCGGGTCTTCTATTGAAACAATTTTTATTTCATCAGAAACGAGTTCTTTCATCATTGCATTCAAGGTTGTTGTCTTTCCGCTTCCTGTAGGACCAGTTACAAGAATAAGACCGTGTGGAATCTTCATCATTTCACGAATTGTTGAAAGCTGCTTTGGATTAAAGCCTAATAAATCAAGATTATCAGGAGCTGTGTTAGTTCCCAAAATACGCATTACAATTGATTCTCCGCCAGTAACAGGAATAATGGAAACACGAAAATCAATATTCTCACCATTAATAGAAACTGTAATACGTCCATCTTGTGGTTGGCGTTTTTCAAGAATATTTAGATTTGCCATGATTTTAATACGGGAAGAAACGGCAGCAAATCTTTCGTTTTCTATTGTCTTTACAGTCTGAAGCACACCATCAATTCTGTAGCGGACTTTTGCTGTTTTTACACCGGCTTCAATATGAATATCAGAAGCCTTCATTCTGATTGCATCAATACAAATACTGTTTACAAGATTTACTGTTGGGGCATCATTAGCCATCTTGTCCAGCAAAGTTGTTTCATCAGCTTGATTATTTAGATTTGATTCAGGGAGATTATTCGCTTCTCCCATTTTATTTCCAAGCCAGGAAGAAAGTTCAACAGAATCAATATAAACAAAAGTTATATTTCCGGAATGATAGCCTCTAATTGTGGAAATTGTATTTTCACTTGTTTTGTCTGTTATACCTACAGTTATATTATTATCATTAATTTCAAGAACAATAGCATGATTACGCTCAATAAATTCCATTGAATACTGTTCATTATCAACAGGAATATTTGAGAATGCCTTAATACTGATTACATCATTAGCGTACATATTGCTGTCCTAAGAATTTCTGATAGTATCGTTCGATATTTAGTGAATTGTTATCTGAGTTTCCTGTATCCTGAATTAAATGAGGAACTATATAAATAACAATTTCTGTTTTTTCCTTGGATTTAGAAGTATGCTTAAAAAGTCGGCCTAACCCTGGAAGTTTTCCAAGACCTGGAACACGACTCTCTGTTTCTGAAATATCTTCTTTGATTAAACCACTGATAACTACTGGTTCGCCAGACATTGTTCTAACCTGAGTCGTTACAACTCTTTCAGATGTTGATGGGAGAGTTGTTGAAGTTGATGAACCACTGTCACTGTTTTGTTTTGAAACAGTAGCATTAACGGACATTGTAATCATATTATCGCCAGAAACCCAACCGTTGAGTCCAACAATAAGACCTGATGTAATCTGCTGAGTTGTACTTGAACGGGTTGTAGAGGTACTGTCATAGTTATATTCAATGTAACGATATGTATCTGTATTCTGGAATTTTACTTCCTGTCCAGAAAGTGCAGTAAGCGTTGTATCAGTAAATACATTTGCAGTATTTTCTGTAATTCGAGCATTTAGATTTGCCGCAAATTGATATCCGAATTTTGATATTATATCAAAATTTAGATTCATAATATTTGAAAGCTCTCCATTAAAGATAAAACTTTCACTTCTGTTTTCATTATCCGGGTTAAAAGTAAAAGTTGGTTTAATTGCAGATGAGGTACCGTCTGTATATTGAATTACGAGTAGCTGATATTTAATTTGTGGATGAGGTTTATCAATTAAACTTAATTCATGCTGTAAGAGTTCTTTGTTCTCTTCTGAACCTGTATAGAATAAAAGATTAGGAAAACCAGAATCAATAATATCTTCTTTATTAATTGAAGGTGGAATGTTTTTAAGAAGAGTTTCTGCCTGAATGTACTTTAGTTTAATAGGTGTACCTGTTTTTTTCTTATCGATACTATTTATAAAATCTGTAAGAATATTTAAGGTTTCATCAGTTCCTGATGCAAGCAGGGAGTTTGTTCCAGGAATTACAACAGGAGGTTGCTGAACCATTTTTGCGGGAATGAGAGAAACTGTTTCTTTCGCGTTGATGTATTTTAAATCAATCTTTATGTATTTCATGCCTCCCATTGGAGTATCAACCTTTTCAATGAAATTTCTTAAAGGTTCTATTTCTTCCTTTGTCCCAGTAAGGAGTAATGCATTATTATTTTTATCAACTTTCATAACTGAAGATGAGGCGAGTTCAGAAGGAATTAAAGGAGTAATATCCTGAGAAGAAATCCATCTTAAATTGATGATTTCTGTTGTTTTTAATTTGCCTGAGATTCCTTTTTTCTGGAGGTCTATTATATAAAAAATCCCATTTTTCTCGATATAATCTGCATTTCCCTGTTCAAGAATTAAATGAAGCATTGTATGAAAATCTTTGTCTGTAAAATATAGATTTTCAAGTTGAGTATCTGCCTGAACAAACAGAGAATATTCTACCTGTTCAAGATTAAAAAGTTTTGTGAGAATTTCCAGAAAACGTCCTTTATCAAGATTAAGGGTATATAATGAACCGTTCTTCTTTAAGGCAGTTCCATTACTGCTTTTTGTTCCACCTTGTTTTTCAACATTACGTTTAACGTAATAATATGAATCTGCAGTTTCAACAGAATAATCAGGATATTTTTTTATACAGATTTCAAGAATATCCTGGACTGGAAGATTATCAATATCAAGGGAAATAGAAGCTGTAGGAAGAGTATCATAAAGAATCGTTTTTCCGATTTTATCAGATAGCTTTCTCAATACTATTCCAATATCAACATTGTCTGCTTTGAGAGAAGTAAGACCTGCTTCTTTGTTATGGGAAATTTTAATTTTAGAAACCGTTATATAATTATCTTTCTTTTCAAAATAAAGCTTGTATGTAGATAAAAAACGTGTAAGAGCATCTTCAAGTGAAGATTCAGAAAAATAAAACGAAGCTTTCCCGGAAACCGTCTCATCTGGAATAATAGAAACCCCGCTGGATTCTGCCAAAACTAGAAGAATATCGGTTATATTCTGGTTATGAAACTCCATACTTTTGATGTTTTGTGAAAATAAAAAAGTACAAGAAAAAAACAATATAAAGGAAAATAAAACTTTCTTCATATATATATATTAAAATAGTGCAATTAAAAAGTCAAACCTCCCTATGTATAAAGCTCCCAATAATATTAGTAACCTTGGTTATTTTTCGATGACATTTGTCACAAATTTTTCAAAATAATTATTTTGGGGAGTGTAATGAAAAAAAATATTTTGTATCTTAAACTCATAATAATTTTGTGAAATTTTCACAAAAACAAAAAAAATAATTGGAAAAAAATAAAATGATGTTATATAATTTATATATATTTAAAAATAATTCAAAAATAATCTTAAATAATTAAATGTTACTATTCATGTAAAAAAAGAATATCGGAGAAACAAAAACAACTTTTGCTGTACTTAAAAATGGAGCTGCGTAACGAATAATTCATTTGTGCATTATAAAAATGTAAGTGAATTATTGCAGGTGTAATTATGAAACGATTATTTTCTGATACTCATAAATTGAAAAAGGTATTATTACAAATCTTCTTTATTTTTATTTCGATAAATCTTTTTGCGCAATCTATTCCAGATAAACTTTTAGGCATTTGGGAATCAAAAGACCGTTATGTATTTTTTGAACAAAATGATGATAATCAGCCCGAATTGGTTGTTGTTCTTAAAACGTATTACGGATGGTATCTTGACCGGGCTGCTGAACCAGATTCTTATGCAGAAGCTGAAGCTCGAACCAGAAATTCTGCAACAACTCGAAAAGCAGAAAGTATAAAACTTCAGAAGATAAACACAAAAGCTACTCCGAACTCACTTTATGGTTCGGTCAATCTTGTTTATTCAAGGAGTCAGTTTAATACTATTCCATTCTTTATCTTGAATGATAATATGTATTTATCATATTTCGAAAAATATTCTGATGAAGAGTCCGGCATTATCCAGAATACAAACTGGAATTTCTATCGTGGAATTGCTCCATCTAAGGGCTTTCAGGTTAGTCCACAGACTGTTCCTGCCAATATTTCTGGTTATATTATTGATGGCGAAAAATTATACGATGTAAGATACTGGCAGACTTATATGGATTATTCCAATGATTATGTAAACTTTACTTATAATGAAGATTCATATCAGATTCCAAAACATATAAATAGCTGTAATGCAAATTATAGTTGTGTTACCGGACAAAGCAAAAATGTTCGTAATACTGTAAAACCTTTTGCATACAAATCTGAAGATTACCTTTTTAATGATGAAGGTTCTGTTTTTACAAAAAACGAAGAACCTTATATGAAACGTCTTGTTGACAAAGATAGTTTTGCCGATTTAATTGAAATTGTAAAAGAGGCAAATGCAAGTCGTAAGCCGGATGCACCTGCTTTATTTCCAGAAAGCAATTTAGACTGGCACTGGGAGTTGATTGATTTACTTGAAAAGGATAATCAACTGATACAGGAAGTACGGGAAAGACAACAGAATTTTGGAATACGTGGAAAGGATGTTGGAAAATAACTCTTCGGGGACAAGCCCGAAGATGATCTTTATTTTTCAGTTTTTGCGTTTCTTGCTGCTTTCTTCTCAAGAACTGCTAAAAGTCTCTCAAGTCTAGGAACATTATATCGCAAAATCATAAGTGGAAGAATGCTCAAAATTGAGTTAGCTATTGCAGCAGGTAAAATAAATCGGATTGCAATATCATTTGGAAAAAAAAGCATTGGAATAAACCCCAGAATAAAGTTCCACAGATGAACCTGTACTCCATAATTACATTCCATAATGAAGCGTTCTACATAAGCCGGATCATTTGGATTTGCAACTTTTTTCTTACTGAAACTTGTAAACATTCCAAGTTCAAGAACATGATCTTTCCAGTATTTTATTCCAAGCAATTCATAAACTTTACATTCAAATTTGCTTACATGATGAAATTTTACATCCTTTGTAAACCATTTATTTGGCAATGCATGGCGAATAAAAGTAGCAGAAATTCCATCCCAGGCAACCATCAAAAATGGAAGCATTAGATCTAAAAGTAAAATCTTTACAAGTGAATATTCAATGGGAAACCAGAAATAATTACCCAAAAAAACAAGAATCATTGTAATGCCGATTGTCAGAATATAAAGTAACATAAATGTCCCAATTCCTCATTATTCAGCAGTGTTGCATGAGTAGGTGAGTGGAATGCCGTAAGTCGTTTCGTAAACTTCCTTCCACATCTCATAGTTCTTGTCTTTCATGATTGCCATGTTTTCTTTTACAGTTTTTGATTCATCCGGATAGATTGCAGGCAAAAAGTGAAGGGTATATTCCTGAATAGGGAAACCGTCTCCTCCAATTTTGTCTGAATCATTCATTGTGATAAAAATAGGAAGAACCGGTACTTTACTTTCTGCTGCAAACTTAAAGGCACCGGCTGTAAGAGGACGCGGCTTTCTGTAGTTCCACCACATTCCCTGTTCTGCATAAACAAGAACTTTTTCTCCTCTTTCAAGAAGTGTCTTCATTGCTGCCATAAAATTTTTCATTGTAGAAAAATTAGCACTCAAAGGAAGGGTATTACAGTGGCGGAAGAAAAATCCGTAAATACCTGGAAAGTTTGTATAATTTCCTTCACGGATTACCTTATACAAAATCTGTTTTCCAGGCTTATACATATACTTAAAAAGTACATAATGAATGGCAAAATTATCAAAAGGATTAAAGTGATTACAGGTAAGAATTGCACCTGACTTTTGAATCGCTTCAAAGTTTTCAATTCCTTTTACGTCTTTAATAATCATCTGGCCGTTTTTTACCAGATTCTTAATAAATCTTTTTGCACCAATATTTACAAAGAAGGTTGCAATCTTATTTTTTAATTTTTTATTAAGATAATCAACCTTATCTGGAGTAAGAGGAATTGTTGGCGGGTCTTCTTCAACATCTTTCGAAAACCAGCCTTTTTTTTCATATTCTTCAATTCGTGCAAGAACCTCTAATCTGCCTTTATCTTTTTCAATCATTTTTTCCGCCTGAAAATACTTGCATTAATTACTTTTCTAAACTTAATAATCTTTAAAAGAGTTGAGAAAATGTTTTCAACGAGACCTTTTTTACCATCCGTTCTGTAATAGTTGTTAGGGTCATCAGCATCTTCCTGTGCCATTTTTGAAAGATTTTCCATAAGAAGATCATCTTTTTTGAAATCTTCTTCAGTTCGTGAATCTCTCATTTGAATGAGCTTATCATAGAAATCTGTCATTTTAGCATATTTCCAGAAATACTCTTCGTAAAGAACATCCTTATATTTCCATGGGCGCCAGTTTATTTTCCAGTGGATAATCTTCAGGTCTTTATCATCAAAAGTTTCATTTTTGTAAGAAGTCTTATTCCAGCCTAAATTAAGCTTTTTAACATTGTTCTTACAAAGAACATTAAGATAATCTTCATCCTGAACAACACGGAATTTATAGCGGTTCAAAAGGTCAACAAAGCGTTCTGCAATGAGTTTGTTGCGCCAGCGGCGGCAATTTATAAGAAGAATACCTGCATTAAAATATTCCTTACGATTAATACCATCTGCCTGTTCTACGTAATTACCAAATACCTCGAAGGTTTGCATTACTTCTTCCTGTGCTGCAGCAACGTAATAGCCGTGAATCTCGGTATTGTATAATTCACTTACATCTCCAAGAACTGTAATGTCACAGTCGAGATAAAGAACCTTTTGATATTGAGGAAAAAGATTTGGAATAAAAATACGGTAATAGGTTTCCTTTGAATAATAATCCCTCAAATGAAACATGTTTTGAACTTTATCAAGTTCTTTTGAAAGCTGAACAAATTCAATTGAACAGTTTTCAACCTCATGTTTTTTTATACTCTTCATATTTTCTTCTGACAGATGAGAAGTTAAAACATAAATCATATAAAAGTTATCTTTTGATGCATTATCAAGCATAGAAGCCAGGGCAACAGTCAGGAATGGAACGTAATTGTCATCTGTTGCAAAGCAGATAGGAATTTTCTGATTGTATTTCTTTGAGTCCATATTAATACAATTTTATTTTATATGAACTGATTAGTCAATCTTTATATCATTTCATAACACGAGTTTTAAAATATATAGAATAAAATCAATTTTTATGTCATAATAAGAAGATTATAAATATCATACATATAAGGACACATTCATGAGTTTCAAACCGGTTGATCCAAAAGTTGACTTTCCTAAACAGGAAGAAGAAGTTTTAAAATTCTGGCAGGATAATGATATTTTCAAAAAATCAATTAGCCAGAGAGAAGGAGCAGAGGACTTTGTTTTCTATGATGGCCCTCCATTTGCTACAGGTCTCCCACACTTCGGACATTTTATTCCGTCAACAATTAAAGATATTATTCCACGTTATCAGACAATGAAAGGTAAGCGTGTAGAACGCCGCTTTGGTTGGGACTGTCATGGTCTTCCAATCGAAAATCTGATTGAAAAAGAACTTAAAATTAATTCAAAACACGAAATTGAAGCAATGGGAATCGACAAATTTAACGATGCCTGCCGTGCTTCGGTTTTACGTTATACTGCAGAATGGCGCCAGACAATTACTCGTATGGGACGCTGGGTTGATTTTGATAACGATTACAAGACAATGAATCCGGAATATATGGAATCAATCTGGTGGGTTGCAAAATCTCTCTGGAATAAAGGACTTTTCTATGAAGGAAAGTATATTTTGCCATACTGTCCACGCTGTTCAACAGTTCTTTCAACACACGAACTTGCACAGGGCTATAAGGATGTTCAGGATCAGACTGTAACAGTTCGCTTTAAGATTACAAAGGCACCTGAAGGGGTAAACGATCCTGACATGGCAAACGGAAAAACTTACTTCCTCGCATGGACAACAACTCCATGGACCTTGCCTTCAAACCTTGGTCTTTGTATGGGACCAGAAATCGACTACGTAAAGATTCTCGATAAAGAAAGCGGCGACTATTACATTTTTGCCGAAGCTCGTCTTTCTGCATACTACAAAGATGAAGCTGGATACGAAATCATCTATCGTCATAAAGGTAAGGAATTCATTGGTGCAGAATATGAGCCATTGTTCCCTTATTTTGCATATCTTAAAGATCCTGCAAAATGTGAAGAAATGAGCGGCCAGAAGTGCGAAAAGGGTGCTTTCCGCATGTTCAACGCAGAATACGTTTCTACCGAAGATGGTACTGGTATCGTTCATATTGCTCCGGCATTTGGTGAAGAAGATAACAAAGTATTCCGTGGTTCAGGTGTTCCTAATGTTGAGCCAATTGACGCTGAATGTAAATTTACAAAAGAAGTTCCAGACTATCAGGGCGTATTTGTAAAAGATGCTGATAAAGATATTATGAAACGTCTTAAGGACGAAGGAAAACTTGTAAAACGCGATTCTATCGTTCACTCATATCCACACTGCTGGCGTTGTGGTTCACCTTTGATTTACCGTGGAATCGGTTCATGGTTTGTTAAGGTTGCTGATTATCACGATGTACTGCTCCGTGCAAACAGCAAAATTACCTGGCAGCCTAGCCACATTAAGGAAGGTCGTTTTGGTAAGTGGCTTGCAGGTGCACGCGACTGGGCAGTAAGCCGTAACCGATACTGGGGTAACCCAATTCCTATCTGGCGTTGTGATGACCCTGATTGTAAGCATACTCTTTGTGTAGGAAGCCGTCAGGAACTTAAAGATCTTAGCGGAACTTACCCTGATGATTTGCACAAGCAGTACGTAGATAAAATCACTTTCAAGTGTCCAAAATGTGGAAAAGGCACAATGCGCCGTATTCCGGAAGTATTTGACTGCTGGTTTGAATCAGGTTCTATGCCTTATGCACAGGTTCATTATCCGTTTGAAAACAAAGAGAAGTTTGAAAAGAATTTCCCTGCAAACTTCATTTCAGAAGGTCTCGATCAGACTCGCGGATGGTTCTATACACTTACAGTACTGGCAGCTCAGCTCTTTGATAAGCCTGCATTTGAAAATTGTATCGTAAACGGAATTGTACTTGCAGAAGACGGACGCAAGATGTCTAAATCTTTACACAACTATACAGACCCTGTAGATGCAATCAACAAGTTTGGTGCAGATGCAATTCGTCTCTTCCTCATGCACTCTGTAGTTGTTAAGGCTGATGAAATCCGCTATTCAGATGATGGTGTTCGTGATGTTTTGAAGTCTATCATCATCCCATGGTGGAACTCTTACTCATTCTTTGTAACTTATGCAAATATCGATAAGGTTTCTCCAACTGGACACCTTTTTGATAACAAGACACCAACAAATCCTCTTGATGCATGGCTTTTATCAATTACACAGAATCTTATTAAAGAGGTTTCTGATGCTCTTGATTCCTATGATTTGTCTGGCTCTATTGACCCAATCGTAAAATTCATTGACGAACTTAATAACTGGTATATTCGCCGCAGCCGCCGCCGCTTCTGGAAATCAGAGAACGACAGTGACAAGGCAGAAGCATATGAAGCTCTCTACATTGCTCTTAAAACTCTTGCAAAAGTTGCAGCTCCATTTGTTCCATTCATTACAGAAGAAATGTATCAGAATCTCAAGACAAGTGAAGATAAAGAATCTGTTCACCTTTGTGATTATCCGGTTCCTAATAAGGCTTGGATTAACGAAGAACTTGAGTTTAAGATGGCAACTGTTCAGAAGGCAGTTTCTATGGGCCATAGTCTTCGCAATCAGTTCAACCTCAAGAACCGCCAGCCACTTGCAAGCGTTGCTCTTGTAACACGTAACCCAAGCGAAAAAACTGTATTGTCTGAAATGCAGGATACAATTGCAGAAGAACTTAATGTAAAGAAGGTTGAATTCCACGACCGTGAAGACGAGCTTGTTGAATATAAGGCAAAAGCAAACTTCAAGGTTCTTGGTAAAGAGCTTGGACCTTTAATGAAGCAGGCTGCAGGAATTATTGCAAGTCTTACAAGTGAGCAGATTCAGTCTATTCTTGAAGGTACAAAACTCAGCATTGATGTAAACGGTACAACTGTTGAACTCAATGAAGAAAAAGTAATTGTAGAACGCTTCGAAAAAGACGATCTTAAGGTTCTTAATGACGGTACTCTTACAGTTGGTCTTGATTCAAAGATTACAGACGAACTTAAGAAAGAAGGTTATGTTCGTGACCTTATCCGCGGTATTCAGAACCAGCGAAAGGAAAACGGTTATAATGTAACTGACCGTATTGTACTTGAGCTTGGTGGTGATGCTGATCTTGAATCTGCTTATAAAATGTTTGCAGACTTTATTTCCGGCGAAACTCTTGCTGAAAAAACAAGCTGGAATGCTGGACTTTCAGGTGCATTCGAAGTAGAAGCAGACGATAAAAAATGGAGCTTTAAGATTGAAAAAGCATAACTTTTTCCGTCATGCTGAACTTGTTTCAGCATCTATACTTTTTCTTCTCCTTCTTGCAGGATGTAAATCTGCTCCTGCAGGAAGACCTGTAGACCCTCTGGAACTTATTGATTCAGAAAGTTCTTTTTATATCGCAGTTCCGAGGGCTGCAGATAATGTTCTTATTGAAAGAATAATTACAGGTTTTTATGAGCAGGCTTCTGAAACTGATGCAAAAATGATTGCAGACCACGTAAATAAAGTTTATTGTGGTCTTAATCGTTCCAAGCATGGTACGGAAGTTCAGTCTTCAATAGATGGTAGTATTCCACAAAAATATGTACCAAAAGTTCTTAGTGCTAAAAACGGCTGGGTAACTTCTGAATATTCTCCAGCTGAAAGTCTAAATAAATATAAAATCTACAGCGGTCCAGTTGAAATGACATTCCCATCAGGAAGAATTGCCTGTGTGGGAAGAAATCTTGAAGGAATGCTCGATAAGTTCGATTCACTTTCAGCTCTTCCTGCAGATGATGCAACAGCGCTTTATTCTGATTTAAATGAAGAACTTACTTCTTATCTAAAAGGTGCAGAAACAGAAATACGTTTTTATGCTAACAAGCCGCAATCTTTTTTAACAATTCTTACAGGTGCGCAGCTTGACCTTAAATTAATTGATGTCAAAGGTTGTTTTACAACTGACCCTAAACATCCAAATCAGTATTTTCTTGATCTTGATTTTAGATTCAAAAACGGTATGTTCTTAAAAGCTGGAAAAACACTTTTGACTCTTGCATTTGGTCTTACAAATTCGCAGGAAGAAATTATCGGAGACCGTGAACTTATAATAAACGATATCAGAATAGACAAGCAGCAGTTATATAAACTGCTTTCATTATAATTTACAGGAGAATAAGAAATGGCAGAAAACAACAAAATAATTCTTAAAGCAGAAGATTTGGATGGCTATCTTACTTCAGAAGATATGTCTGATTTGAAAAGTCTTGAAGTAATGTTCAAGGATACAATGAAATATTTTGATCCTAAAGATGAAGCAAAAATAATTGACGGTTACGATAAACTTGGCCATGAAATGCAGAAGATTTGTGCAAAACATCCAAATATAAAAGTTTACTCTTTTGTTACAGAAGAGGGAGCACATGCTGAATGTTCCCGTGTTATTTCTAAACTCCGCGACGAACGCACCGACCATCAGGAATTTATGTATTACAGTCAGCGAGCATATGAAATGCTTTTCCGTATGGCTTATACAGATCAGCATTCCGACAAGAAGGGACATATTGTTGTAAAGACTCCTGTAAACTTCCCTGTACAAAACTATGCAGTTCATAAGATTCCAGACATCGATCATAAAATCGAAAATACTGTAATGTGTGTTATGCTCCGTGGTGCTCTCCTTCCATCTATGATCATGTCAAAGGAAATTCAGGAATACTCAAGTCACGGCTACAAAACTCCTTTTGCGCTTTTCAAAATCAGCCGAAACGATACAAAGAATGAAGCTGATATGGAATACATTATGGACCTCAATAAATCATTCTTTAATCTCGAACAGCTTGATGGTAAAGATTTGATTTTTGCTGATCCAATGAACGCAACTGGTGGTTCTCTTGTAACTGTAGTTAAATATCTTCAGAGCCAGGGTGTAAAACCAAAATCTATTGCTTTCTTTAATACAATATCTACACTTAAAGGAAGTATCCGTGTTACTCGTGCTCTCGAAAACTGTACCTGCTACACACTCTGGATGGATCCTGTAATGAACGAAAAAGCTTATATTATGCCTGGTCTTGGAGATGCCGGTGATCGTCTCAATGGTTGCGATACAAAGGATGCTCCTCGTAATATGATTCAGTTGATTGCTGATTATGGACATAATATTTCAGGCTTATATAAATCTCAGCTTTATGAAATTGAAAAGATTGTTCTCGGCTAAAAAAATGTTTGCCGCAAGTTTACTTGCGGCAAGTTTCTTATTTTATTCATGCGCATCAAATGATCTCTCGGTTCCAGTTCCCGGGCAGGGCTCGGTAAAGACACGTAATATATATGTCGAATATTATATGCTTGGTGATGCATATTTTAAGCTTGAAGATTACAAAAAGGCTGCAGAATATTACGAGCTTGCAATGAGAAAAAAAGACCAGTATTGGGCTGCTTATTACAAACTTGCAAAATGTTATGTTTTCAGTTCTGACTGGACAAATGCACTTCCGATGTATAAAAGAATCCTGGAACGCGACCCTGAAAATGCTTCAATAAAAGCTGGAATAGCCTACATTTATTCAATGCAGGGCGATTTTAAACATTCAATTTCTATTTATGAAGAGCTTCTTGAAGCACAACCAAAAAATCAGGAATATCTTGAGAATTATCTTGCTGTAATGGCAGCAGATGAAAAAAAGTTTGAAAAGAATTATGCAGTAAAGTTTACCGAAGCATATGATATTCTTAAAACGGAATATCCTGAGAATAAAAATATAAAAACTTTCGAAGATAAATATAAAGAACTAATGAAGATAAAAGAAGATGCTGAAAAAGCTTCTGAAAATAAAGAAGGTGATGAGAATTCACCACCTCCGGTAGAAAATAATAAAGACTAACCTGTAAAAAAAATTAGTTTTGTTCCATCAACTTACGATATTTCTCTGAATCAACGCGGAATGCAATGATAGGGGAGTTTTCATCAGAATGTTCAATTGACTGTTCAGCTTCGAGCAAAAGTCTTTCTCCCGTTACCATTCTTATAGAACGCGATGTAATACCTATTCTACAGTTTTTGCCATTTATAATATTACAGATATCAGCGTATAATTTTTCTGCAAGAGAAAGAGCTTCATCAACATTCATGCTGATTTTGATGGCAACGATACTATCATCCTTATATTCGAAAAGCAAATCTTTAAACTGGAATTGAATTGCAAGATAATTGCAGATGTTTTTGTAAACATCGCTGGTCATTGAAATTTCAGGAACTTTAATAACGAAAAGAGAAATGTCAATTTCAGATGCAGTTGCCCGTTCTATTTCATTGTTTAATCTGGTAAGAAGATAAGATTCCCAGCCGATTCCTGTTGACGGATCAAATAATCCTGATGGATTATCTTCTGTTTTTGCAGGCTTGATTTCATCTACAGGAAGTTTTGCAGGTTCTACAGATGAAGGATTTTCTAAAGGAATTGCATCTTCAACTGTTGATTCTACAGCAGCATCTGTAAGTGGTTCTGCAAATATTGCCTTTACTTCTTCTGGAGTAACTTCTGAGGAACTTGCTTCATTTTCTTCTTCTGTTTTATCAATTTCAATTTCTGGTGTTGCTGTTTCAGATACTATAGGTTTTTCTTCACTGGAATCAGTTTCAGAAACGGCTATGTTATCCTCTTGTTCTTCTATGGTATCTTCTTCTGTTTCGTCTTCTGATGATTCTTCAAGTGAAATAACATCAGAAGTTGTTTCCTCTGCAATATTAAGATAGATAATCATAATTACAGTAATGATTGTAATTATAAGTATCATAAGGAAAGAAACTCTGGCATAATAAAAAATTGAATCAGGACGAATAAGATACAGATTGCAATCAACTGTAACCGATTGTTTGTTTACTGTAAGCGAAGTTGTAAAAGTCTTTGTTAATTTAGAAACTGTTTCTTCCTTCATTTTACCTGCAGGATAAAAAACTACTGTTTCACCTTCGCGCTTTACCTGAATAAAGGAATAAGCACCAGAGTCTCCGACAGCTTTTTTAATGGACTGAGCATAAGTAGCATCATTTTCTGCCTGATTATAACTTAAAGTTCTTATATCATTTACAAGATTTGTATATCTTATTTCAGATTTTTCAAGATTTGTTGAATATTCTTTATAAAGATTAAAGCCAAAAAAACTTAATGCAAAAATAAAAACAGCTGCTGCAAAGACTGTATAAACTACTATAAATCGGTTTTTCATATCATATATTATAACTTACAATAGTATTGAAAGCAAGTTTTAGTAATTCAGTATAAGAGTAGTTTTTATAATTTTTGTTATTTTTTAGCCATGCTATATATGGCAGTAAAAGAATTTCTGCTTCTTCTGGATTTGCCGATAATAATTTATTAAAGAATGCTTTCATAGATAGTTTTTTATTACAATTAAAAGAAAGTAGTTCTTTCTTGTTATCAGAGACTAACAATTCATAGATATTCTGTTTCTTTGAAAAACGGATGTTTTTCTGCTGAAGATATTTTTCAAAGGAAGTTTTATATGCTTCAAGAATTGGAGTTGTTTGAGTATTGTCAGAGTTTAGCAGCTCCGTTCTAAACATTAGTTTTGAAAACGCTTTTTCGGCACTATCTATTTTAACAGACTTTTGATTGTACAATGAATCAAGATAGGTCCCTGCTGCATATGGTTTGCCATTTGTATATGAAAAATCTGCTCCAAGAACAAGGATTTTCTTAAAACCTGCTTTTACTGCCAGGTCAGTTGCTGTAATTGTTACTGTTCCTGCTCCAGAAAATAGATAAGGGAATATATTACCAAAACTTGTATTTATAGCATTTGCAAGTGGATGTCCTGTATAAAAAAAGAAAAGTTTATTTCCAGTTTCATCTATATGTTTTGCTGCAGAAAAATTTGAACATAAATCAAAAGCATATAAAGTTGAATTGTTTGTCATAAAATGATTATACGAAACATTTTGTCCGTCAATTGAAACAATTACATCCGGAATAATTTTATGTTTAATAAGAGAACTGCCAGCTGTATCTGTGGCAATTATAAAATATTTATTTCTATCATTTAATATAGAAATGGTTTTATCCAGGGTAGGGCCTGCTGCAATTATAATGGCTGTTTTCTGAAGTACATCTTTAGAAAAAATATTTGAAAGTGAAATATTACTTTTAGCCTCATTATAGATCTTTTCAGCAAGTAAAGAATTGTTCAAAATATTTGTTGTCCATATTTTTCCAAAGTGAGATTGAACCGAAAAATCTGCAGAAATTATCCCCATTGTTTTTTGTAATATGGAATTAATCTGGTTTATAAAGACTGCATTTTCATTTAACCAGGCACGCTGTTCAATGATTTTTAAATCTCCATATTTAGCAGGTATATAGTTCTGGCTTAAATCATTTTCAAGAGAATCCAGAGATGAAAATATAATGTGATTATTTTTTTCAAGTTCTTTTAGAATGTCTGATTGTCGTAAAAAATCAATGTCTTCCTGGTATAATTCAAATGCGATTATTCTGGCAGCCGGAAAACGTTCGGAAAGTTTTTTTATAAAAAGACCGCTTCCTATACCAAGAACTAGAAAAAAATCAAAATTAATTTCAATTGAGTTACAAAGTGTTTCAGCATCCCGTTCAGGATTGTATCGGGATTCCATCGTTTTTCCATTTGTAAAAACTGGAATTAAGGTTCCATTTTTCGCCTGTTCAAAAGATTTATATATTTTCATTCAAGATACCAGAGATTTTTTGAAATAGATTTTCCCATTCAGATTCAATTTTATTTTGCATTTCGATATTTTCATTATTGTGAGAAAGCGAAACGTAGTCCAGTGGAAAAAGCTGTTGTTTCCATAATTGATTGTTTATATTTTGATTAATAAAATCTTTGATTTTTGAGGAGTCAAATTTCCAGGATGTTTCCTTAAAAATATAATCTTTGCAGTCTGAAGCTTTTTGTGAAAGCTTTTTGAATTCCTGCAGATTAATATCCTCAATCCAGCCAAGAGAGTTTTTTCTGTCATTATTTTCTATAAGTCGTAAAACTTTTCTCTGACTTAGATTAAATCGATTCGATATAAACCAGTTTTTATATATTTCCAAACTACCGGTAGTTAGTTCAGAACGTGTAAGTCTGGTTTCTTTAGGTTTTATGCGGTAATCGTAAATTGATGCATTAGCTTCAAGTTCATTAGGCTGTGTATGCTGAAATCCTTTTTGATTTGCCATATCGAGCCCACACATATAGATATTTTTATCAGAATATTCAATGGCAAATAAAAGAGCAGTGCCACTTACAGTACCATTGCGTACCGCATGTTTTGTTATAATTCCGGAGGCTTTAGTTAATTCTTTAGAAATACCATCATCATACACTAATGGTAAAATTTTTAGTTTATTCAATAAGTTTTTAGAACAAAAAGCTTCAGCTGGTATTGCAACAGGAATATCTGTTTTATATAGTTTTTTTAAATGTTCTCCGGCCCAGAATCCACCGTCAGTTGTCATGTATAAATCAGGTTTTATATCATATTTGAAACAAACTGAAATTGCGGATGAAAGACAAATAATAAAAAACTTATTTTGGTTTTCTTTTATAAAACTAATAAATGGTTTTAAACTTGGTCCTGAAGCTATAATAAGAATGTCTTTTGTAATTTGATTTTGAAAACTTACTGAATGTTTTATATTTGCAAAAAAATTAATACTGTTTAAAAACCATTTTTTTTCAAAATACTGTCGTGTGATAAGGAGAGTTTTTGAACGTTCAAGAGCCAGCTTTATTTCTTTCCAGACTTCTTTTTCTATATCTTTAAAAATTTGTGAACTTGCAGGCCAGCTGAAAAATAAGGTAGAAAGCAGCTGCTCTTCGTTTATGCAGCTTTCCAGTCGTGCTTCAAGATTTGAAGTTTCAAAGTAATTAATTACAAAATCAAATTTTGAATTATATTGTTCAAAGTCTTTTAGATATCTTATGACACCAAGCTTGATGTTTGGAAAACGTATACGCAAAAAATCAGCTGCATATGAAAGAGCTGGTTCAAGAAGAATGATGATTTTTGGAATAAAGGGTAGTGCAAGATTTTCAACAAAACGTTGTGCTTCTTTTACAGGGGCATAATTAGAATGGAGAAAATGTCCGTCTGCAAGAGCAGTGTTTTCTCCGTTTTTTGCTTTTTGAATTGTAATTTTCAAAACTATTCCGCCTGTAAAAAGTTTTGTATCTGCTCACAGGAAGTTGCAGCCCCGCAATAATCAACTCTTATCAGTTCTGCATTATTTCCGAGTAATTGACGCAAAATAAAAATAAAATGATTTGTAATTAATTCCACTGAATAAGCTTTTCCTGTGATAAAAACTGTTTTTAAAAGATATTTTCCAGCCTTGACTGTAGCATCTGGTAAATTATAAAAACATACAAAGCGATTGTAAATTTCATTAAAAATTGACATTTGTGCTTTTTCAAATAATGAATCATTATTCTTGATTTCTGATTGAATAAAACTTTCAATTGCCTCTGAAAAATCAATCATTAATTTTATAACTGCTGTATTTTCTTTGATTTGTGGATTAAGTGCGAAAATATTAATTGAATGTACATCAGAAGTTATATTTTCAAAGTCTTCTGCTGCTTCTTTTGTAATTTCATTTAAGCTTAATAATATTTTTGATGATGAATTTCTATAAATATATACTTCTTTAATTTCATCTTTCATGTTTGAAGAAAATAATTGAAGAAGTGGAGAAATGTCATTTCCTGTGAAATTATAGATTTTCTGATTTTCTTTACAGATTCCATTCCAGAAATCACAAGTGGAAAATGAATTGATTATTGAATTGGCATCAAAATCAATGCTCTGTGTAATGATATAATACATATCATTAGGTTCAAGCATAGCTGAGGATTTTAAAGAATACTTTAAAACAAAATCAGAAAAAGCCAGCCCTTGTTTGAATTCAATTTCATCCAAAGTGCTGGCTCGTGAAAGAAGTCCCATATCAAGAGAGTCCTAATTCAGAGAACAATTTCTTATATGTAACGAATTCGTCAGATTTAGCGAACTCAATAATCTTATCTTCAGGCAGGTTTTCAAGGAGCTGATCCATATAAAGAAGAACAGATTTGATATCCTGTTTAAGGTCTGCATTTGCAACTGAATCACTTGCTGAATTTTCCTGTTTGTCAAGATATGCAAGATTGCTTTCAGAAAGTGAATTATCAAGATTATCAACTTCTGCAAAAGAAACTTCGTTTGACTGAACAGCTTCTTCTGTTTCACCTTCTACAGTTTCTTCTACTTCTGGTTCTTCGACTTCAGCTGATTCTACTGAAGTTTCGTCAAATACAGGTTCGTCTGGAGTAACTTCTTCTTCAACATCGCTGGCAAGAAGTTTATCTACAGTTGGAATATCATCATCAATTTCTTCTGTGATTGTTTCTTCTGTTTCAATGACAGGTTCTTCTGTAGATTCTTCAACTGTTTCTTCAATTGTATCTTCTACAACTGGTTCTTCGATAGTTTCTACTACAGTTTCTTCAACTGTATCCTCAACAGCAGATGTTTCGAATTCATCTGGAAGTTCTGAAGGAAGATCTGTTGTATCTTCTTCAAGATTGTCTTCTTCAACAAACTCTGGAGATACTTCAGTTTCTTCTGTAGTATCTTTTACAGAATCCATAAAATCAGATGAAGTTGATTCAACAAGTAAATCTTCTTCCTTTGGAATTGAAATCTCATCTGGAAGTTCTTCATTTTCATAAAGTTCGTCATTTCCGTCTGGAATAAATTCGTCAATTTCAGGTTCTTCAAGTTTTTCATCAGAGAAATCAAAAGAAAGATCTTCTTTTGATTCTTCCTCATCAAAAGTAATGTCATCAAGTGAAGTATCGCTTTCTGTTGAAACAGCATTTTCAATTTCGTTATCAATTGATTCTGTTTCAACAGCTTCTGGTTCAGATGTAATGATTGATTCTTCGAATACTGTATCATCTGAAGTTTGTGTTACATCATTAACTGACTCTTCAGAAGAGATTTCTTCAAATGCAGGAGCTTCTTCTTCTGCAATATCAAAAGTTTCATCTAATCCAACTGCAGTTTCTTCAATAACTGGTTCTTCAGAAATAACAACTTCTTCTACAGGAGTTTCTTCTGCAATTTCCTCAGTAACAACTTCTTCTGCAGCAGGTGTTTCAACTGGTTCTTCAACAACAGGCTCTTCCGGAACCTTTTCTTCTGCAGGTTCTTCTGTTTCTGTATTTTCATCTGATGCTTCAACAGTCTCTGCAAAGTCTGCTGTGTTCATGATGTTATCAAGTTCATCGAAGGATAAAGCAATTGTATCATCACCATCATCATCGCTAAAGAATCCGCCTTCATCTTTTGCCTCAGGAATCTCATCAGTTTCTGTAGCTGCTGCAACTGCGGCACCAGTGGCTACTACTGCAGCACCTGCGGCAATTGCTGTTGCAGGACTTACTGAATTTTCTTTAGTCTTAATTTCTTCGATGTTAGTTTTAAGCTTGTTCATTTCGTCTTTAAGACTTGAAAGTTCAGAAACAATCTGCTGGAGTAAAGAATTATCAACAGATGTCGTATTTGCAGGGGCTGGTGTTTCTGCTGGAGCTGTTGTAACAGTATCTTCAACATCCTGTTCTACAGCATCTGATTTGATTTCATTTACGACAGGCGCAGTTGCAGTATTTTCATCTCCAACCGAAAGATCATAATCGACAATCTTTTCTTTGTTCTTTGCTTCTTCTACGTCCTGAACAATAGGAGTTTCTTCTGCATCCGCATCAATACCAAAGTCAGAAAGATCAACATCTTCTGTGCTGATATTGTCTGAGCCTGAAGATGGGGCAGGGGATTCTTCTGCGGTAAAACTTGACCCAAAATCATCCATAGAAACTTCTTCTGTTTCTATGCTTTCTGTTTCATCTGTATCATAATCAGTGTCATCGTCATCTGAAGTAATGTCGAGAGAAATATTATCTTCTGTTTCTACTGAATCAGCAGAATCATCAAAGCTGATATCCATATCAAGAGGAGCTTCATCTTCAATAATTTCTTCTTCTTTCTGTGCTTCTACAGGAGCTGAATCGAAGGAACTTCCATCCATAAAGTCATCAAGAGAAAGTTCTTCTGTATCAGAAGCTGCAACTTCCGGCTGAGCGCCAGGTTCATAACCATTATTTCCGGCTGCAACAGATTCGTCAGAGAAGCCACCGTCCATAAAGTCGTCAAGAGAAATCTCTTCATCTTCGCCAAAGGTAACTTCTTCAGATTCAACAGCAACTTCTTCTTCTGAAGGAGTTTCATCAGCAGGTTCTTCTATATCAAAACTTACATCTTCTGTTGTTGTATCTTCTGTAGTAATCTCTTCTGTTGAAATATCATCAAAATTAATTTCTTCAGAAGAATTATCTGTATCTTCTATTGTGATATCATCTGTAGAAGTATCTTCTGAAACAGTTTCGTTATTTTCTGAGGTAAAATCCAAATCTCCGAGATCTAAATCATCAGTTTCTGCCGGAGCTTCAACCTCTTCAACCTCAAATCCGTCTGTTATATTTGCAAGTTCATCTGTACTGAGTGTAGTATCATCTTCACTTCCAAAGTCATCAAGCAAACTGCCATCAGAACTTTGTGGTTCTTCTTTGAACATATCAGAAAAGTCGGAGTCGTCGAAATCTGGTAAATCCAATCCGCCGGCATCAAGATTCAGTTCATCCGATGTGTCTGCTGGGGTATCAGGAACCTCTTCTTTTCCTGCTGAATTTTTAACCCAGACACCGTAACTCTCAAGTTCATTTGTATTGTCATCAGATTTACTCATATAGCTCCTCTCGTTCGGATATTAATATTCTTTTTTATTATCGGCATAGAGAACCTAAAATAATAGAGAAAAATTAATATTACTTTTTTATATTATATCACATCTTTTCGTTTCAGAAAACAGAAATTATTGCCGATAAGTAAATTATCTATGAATCGTACAAAGTATTTGGCGGCAATATTTTTAGGAACCTTTGTTTATGTTCTTCTATCCGTTTCTTTTGGACAAAACAGTATCCATTGTTATAATCAGATGGAGGAACAGAAGCGTATTATAAGCAAACAAACGTCCGAAATTCAAAATATTAACAGTGAGCTTACTCTTGAACTTGCCGCATTAAAAAATGACCGTGCCGTAATTGCCTCTTATGCTCATAAGCTTGATTATGTGAGCGATGGTGAAAAACTGGTTAAAATTACCGGTCTAAAACCTGCACAAACTACTTTGTATGATACAGGAACTGTGATTCGTCATGAAGACCCTGAATTTATTCCTGAAAAAGTATGTAAAATTGTTGGCTTAGGTTTTGCACTTCTATTTTTGATTATTTTCTTTTTATATGATATCAGTTCTGGAAATATAGTAATTGGCAAAAACAAGAAGCCGATTGTTACTGGTATTCCTGTTTACGATCTTCCACAGATTTAATTAATTCGTGTCCAGATTACATTAACACTTCCTTCCTTATAGTTATCACCATCTGGAAGAAGTGTGTCTTTTATTCCTTTTAATGTATTTGAATCAGTAAGATTTAGTGTCCATTTTATTGGAGCTGCAGAAACTGCAGCGGTAAGGGCAGCTGTACGTTTTAAGTCCGGGTAGAACGAAGCATTAGAATTGCCTTTTTGTTTTACAAGTACAGTTTTACTGCTATCTGAGCCGGAAAGTTCTACTGTTATGTTCATGGATGCGCCGTTATTAAAGATTACAAAACCTCTTCCTCCGCGCATAATTACAATTTTATTGATGTTATCTTCACCGCTCCATGTACCGGAAAGTTCTTCGGTAGAAGTAATTGCTGAATTGCCGGAACTTGATTGTTCCTGTACAGATGCCGTAATTGTAGTTGCAGATGTATCGTTTTCAATAAGTTGTTTAATAGTATTCTTTAAGACATCCTTTGGTTCCATAAGTATCTTATAGAAGGAATCGTATATTTTTTTCTTTGAGTGTTCTTCGTTATGTGCTTTGTCTACAACAAAATAGGTTGTAATCCATTTGTCAGAGTTTGTATCTTTATTTATGAGTGTAAAGAATGAAAGAGAACTGCTAGAAAATGCTTCTGCATCAGGACGTTCTGCAAGGCTTGGAGTAGAGCGTTTGTCTGAAATGGAAAAGTTGTTGATTTCTGAAAGTTGAGTGTAGTAAAGATCGCTTGTCATTTTAGACATATTAGCATCAATTTCTGTAGAAACAATGCCATAATAATCTATGTTGTAGCTCTGAGAAAACATAGGGTGAGAAAAAAGAATGAGAATGATGGATATTGCAGTTGATTTTTTGAAAAAATCCTTCTTATCCGTCAAATTAACCTCTCAGTTTGCCTGCAAATTCGCGTTGAATGTCTCTTTGAATATCGCGGTCTTTTATGCTGGCACGCTTGTCATACATTTTTTTACCTTTACAGACTCCAAGTGTTACTTTTACACGTCCGTCTTTAAGGTAAAAGTCCAGTGGAATCAGGGTACATCCTTTTTCTTCCACACGGCGGGTAAGCCTTTTTATTTCTTCGGCATGAAGCAGAAGTTTTTTAGGCCTATCCGGATTGTGATTAAAAATAGAAGAGAAAGAATATTCAGAAATGTGAAAGTTTTTTACCCAAACCTCGCCATTTACAATTTCTGCAAAGGCGTCAGGAAATGAGATATTACCATTCTTTACAGATTTAACTTCCGTACCCTGAAGGACAATACCGCATTCATAGGTATCTTCAATAAAATAGTCAAATCTGGCCTTTCTGTTTTCTGCAATAATCTTTCTGTCGGACATAATATTACATTATAAAGTATAGTTTTATGCCTTTCAACTATCAAAAAAAATATACGTTGTAATGGTTACATATTTTTATAAATTGAAAAAATGTTATAAAAAATCTGAATTGCGGAGCGGCGGCAAGCAGCGAACCGCATCGTAACGTCTTTGCAGACTTGCATAAAAAGAAAAAAGCAGTTTTCACTTGTGAAAATTGCTTTTTTCTTACCCAAAAACGGTACGCCAGCGGTTTGCTGATTGACCGCAGCGGGAGCAATTCAGATTTTTTACGGCTTATTTACAACTTGTATGAAATTATTTTTTTTGATAATTTATAATAAATGCAAAATGGGGTGGAATTTTGAAACATAATGGTGAAATCTTTTCTTATCAGATGAAAAAGGAACGCCGCAGAAGAATCGGCTTTGTAATTTTATTTTTTATCTGCCTTTATATCTTTATAAATGTTGTAATTTCATATCTTATATATCCTGTTCGTCAGAATTCAGTTTCTATGATTCCTGATATTCCAGAAAAATCTGTTGTAATGGTTTCACCTGTAGCTGGAAATTTTGAACGCGGTGATGTTGTTTTACTTGAGTCAAGATTTTCACCAAAAAAGAACTTTTTTATTTCCCAGGTAAATCGCCTTGTTCGTTTTTTTACTGCCCAGCAGATTTCTTTGTTTGAACATAATGATCTTCCTTCGTCTAAGTCTCATGTAAGACGTGTTGTTGGTATGCCAGGTGATACAATTTATATGAGAGATTATGTTTTATATATAAAACCGGCTGGTGAACGACATTTTCTTACAGAGTTTGAAATTGTAGAAGAGCCTTATAATGTAACTTTTTATGTTCCTCCTGCAGACTGGGATACTGAAATTGGTGTAAAAGGTTCCTTTGATGAAATTACTCTGGGGTATAATGAGTATTTTGTTCTTGCAGATAACAGAAAATCTTCTGATGATTCAAGACTTTGGGGTGCTGTAAAAAAAGACGAAATTGCGGCAAAAGTTTTAATGTGTTATTTTCCATTTCGTAATTTTAAACTTTTGTAAAGTATAAGGCAGATGAGCGGGCAGTCTTCTCTTTATATTCATATTCCTTTTTGCATTTCAAAATGTGCTTATTGTGATTTTTTCAGTAAGCCACAGGTGAGTAAAAAGACTTCAGAAAATGGATTTTTTATACCGGATAATTATGTTTCTTCGCTCTGTAATGAAATAGAATTTCGAATTAAGCAATATCAAATTACTCAGTTAAATACAATCTATGTAGGTGGCGGAACACCGAGTCTTCTTTCAAAAAATCAATTTAATCAAATTTTTAATACAATAAAATGTGCCACAAAACTTGCTGCGCAATGTGAAATAACTGTCGAAGTGAATCCAGATGATGTTACAAAGGATTTGCTTGATTCTCTTTCGGCATGTGGTGTAAATCGTATTTCCTGTGGAATTCAGAGTATGAATGATTCTGCTCTTAAGAAAGCTTGCCGCCGTGCCAATGCTTTTATTAACAGAAATGCACTAAATTTACTGAATCAGAACTGGAACGGCGATATTTCTGTTGATTTGATTTCTGGACTTCCTGGAGATGATGAAAAAACTTTGATTGCTTCGTTAAATGAAGTTTGTGAAATAAACCCTTCTCATATTTCTCTATATTCTCTTACTATAGAGGATGAAACCCCCTTTGGAAAAATGCTTGATTCTGGTAGTTTAAAATATGATTTTGATAAGGCTGACAGGCTATGGCTATCCGGACGGGATTTTCTGGAATCTCACGGTTATGGATGGTATGAAGTTTCTAATTTTAGTCGTCCTGGAAAAGAATGCTTGCATAATCTTGCTTACTGGACACATGCAGATTATCTCGGATGTGGCAGCGGTGCAACAGGAACTGTTTATGCTAAAAACGGTGAAGGTTTTCGCTGGACTAATTCACAAAATATAGAATCATATATTGATTTTTGGGGAAGTAAAGGATTCGCTAAGATTCAGAATCAAGATTTTCAGCTGATTCAAAATGAAGAAAAAATAGATTTAGAAACTTCTGAATTTGAATTTTTTATGATGAGCTTACGAAAACTTCGTGGTTTTTATATATCAGAATATGAAAAAGTTTTTAAAAATCCATTACCGGAGAATTTTATACGAGTTTTTTCTGAATGGGAAGAAAAGGGTCTTTGTGTAAAAAATGCTGTATCAAATAAAGCCGGTGACGTGCTGTATCGACTTAATAGAGAAGGTATGCTTTTCCTGAACAGATTTCTTGAAGAGTTATGCTGAAACCGGCATGTAAGGTATTTTAATTGTAAAACAGGTTCCATGTCCTTTTTGAGATTCAACTGCAATTTCCCAGCCGTGTGTGTCCATAATATTTTTTACTACCGCAAGTCCAATGCCCATGCCTTCTTCCTGGCGAGAAGCGGTTCCTCTATAAAAGAGATCAAAAATATAATCTAAATCTTTTTTATCAATTCCACAGCCGGAATCTTTTATTTTAAGGAATAAAATATGTTTTCCGTTTGTTTTTCTTGTATAAGCAGAAATATCAATAGCATCATTTTCCCTTGTGTACCTGATTGCATTACTGAAGATGTTTTCAAATGAGCGTTGTACAAGCTGAATATTAAGCGGAACCTGAATGTCTTCATTCAGAGAGATGTTAACTGTTACATTGCGCTTAAAGAGTGCACCGGTAACCTGTGCATATTTACCAAAATCATTAATAATTTTAGTTATGGAATCTTTTACAAGATTTTCCTTAATCTCCTTGATATTTAACTTCATAAAGTTAATAAGCGTATCAATCATTCCTTCAAGTTGTGTAGCTTTTTGTTCTATCAGTTCAATTGATTTTTTAATTTCTTCCTTGTCTGTAATGACATCATCCTGAATTGCTTCTGAATATCCCTTTATTACTGCAACTGGTGTTCTAAGATCATGACTGATTCCCATGATAAAACGATTTTTGCGTTCCTGTATTTCTACGAGTTCGCAGCGCATTTTTTCCAGACTTTTTAAAATACAGATAAATTCATTCTGTTTATGAGTATCTTCGTTATATGAAATTGGTGAGTCTAGTTTACCTTCGGCAAGCTGAGAGCTTGAAGTTTGAATATTATTGAATCCATTGAAAATAGATTTTGAAATTGCCGTAATAAGAATAAGACTTATAACTGCAATTGTTATAATCAAAAGTAATATTCTAAGATAAAGATTTGTTTTTGCGGTTGAATTAATTTTTTGTCTTGAAAGCCGTGTTACAAGAATAAGTCCTGTATCTAAAGGTTGAAGTCTGGAAAACTGATAAAAATATTTGTCAGATGTTTCAGTTGCATAATTCCAGATTTCATTTCTTTCCATGTGAGAGCCGACTTTTATATCTGGTATAGTTGAATATAGAATTTTTCTGTCACTTGTACGGCATAAAACAGCTTCTACGTCTTCCGGCAGCATTTTTAATGAACGTTCAAGAGTAATGATGTCTTTCTCTGAAAGCATAGGAATATCCATTCTTTCAATTTTTGAAAAACCTGTTATGAGGTATCTGCTAGGGGAATGGATATATGTATGAATAATAACAAAAATAGAACAGAGAACTGGTATTGAGATGATGAAAAATGAAAGAAGTGTAAACTGGCGTTTTATTTTCATATTAGATTTTATGCGTTACCGCATCATCTGAAAATATATAGCCTTTTCCAAAATCTGTCTTTATATATTTGCAATCAGAAGGATTTTCTTCGATTTTTTTTCGTAAACGCTGAATGTAAACTGCAACTGCTGTAATATCGCCGTATTCTACTTTCCATACATTCTGATAAATTCTTTCTGGAGATATAACTTGCCCGGCATTTTTTACAAGGAATTCAAGGACTTCATATTCTTTCGAAGAAAGAGAAACTTTCTGACCATTCTTTTTAAGTACGCAGCTGCCTAAAAGGAGGGTAAAGTTTCCAAACTGAATGTAATCTTCCATTTTTTCAAGAGCAAAACTCTGTCGGCGAAGATTAGCTTTTATGCGGGCCATGAGTACACCTGGTGAAAATGGCTTTGTTACAAATTCATCAGCACCATAACCAAGTCCTTTTATAATATCTTCATCAGAATCACGTGCAGAAAGAATCATTACGGAAGGAATTTCTTTATTGTATATTGTTTTGAGTTCTTCAAGAAAATCAAATCCACTCATTCCAGGAAGGTTCAAATCAAGAATTATAAGGTTAGGCTGTTTTCCGTCTTTTAGCTCCTTAAGTGCATCTTCTGCATTAAAAAAAGCCTTTGAATCCATTTTTTCTTTTGTGAGATAAAGGGAGATGAGCTTAGAAATTGATTCTTCGTCTTCGATTATATAAATGTAAGGTGTACTGTTCATTTTTCTTTCCTATTAATAATATAGCGTAAGACAAGCTTTTTTGAAAAGAAAACTTTTTGTTATAATAAAAAATTATAAAAATCAACAAAAAAGGTGCAAAAAAATGATTAAATTTTGCCATATAATAAAAATAATAATTGAAATCTGACAAAAAAAGATTATAATTATAATAAGTATTAAAACATATGATTGATGTAATGCGGTTAGATGGGAAAAAATATTGGGTGAATCCGCACATGATTGAAAGTATGGAAACAACTCCTGACCTGACAC
>CAMNIU010000194.1 GCA_946540605.1 uncultured Treponema sp. | reverse complement strand
CCGAAACACACATTCGTAGCAGGTGCGTGCGAATGTGGCGTAGCGTTCGGAATGACACTATTCTTTAAAAAAATATAATTCTGTGATGCTTCTGTCTGCCTTCAAGCCCTTACGTTCAAACTTTGTCTGGGCACGCCACGGCTGAGGTTCTGCAAAACCTTCATATTTATTTTTAAGATGCTCAGTCTGATTTAATTCTTCAAGTGCAAATTCTGCGTAATCAATAATATCAGTTACAAAATAAAGGTATCCGCCTGGAGCAAGTTTTTGTGCAAAAAGATTTGTACGAGGTCTTTGAACCATACGTCGTTTATGATGTCGCTTCTTTGGCCATGGATCCGGGAAGAAAATATGAAAGCCGTTTACTGAATTATCACCAATCATATATTCAAGAACTTCCAGAGCGTCATATTCAATTATATAAAGATTTTTAAGTTCACGTTTTTTGATTTCAGAAAGTACTTTTCCAACGCCTGGTGTGTGAACTTCAATTCCAAGATAGTTAATGTCTGGATTTGCTTCGGCAAGTGCAATAGTGGCATCACCCATTCCAAAACCAATTTCAATTACAATAGGATTAGTGTTGCCGAATACATCTACAAAGTTTAATTTTTTGTGTTCAAAAGGAATACACCATGAAGGAGCAAGCTCTGCATAAGCTTTTTCCTGTGCTGCAGTCATTCGTCCTGCACGCAATACATAAGTTTTTACTTCACGCCTCAACCCCGAGGGTGGTACCGCTTCGGCCTGTTCGCCTTCCTGTACAGTCTGTACTGTGTTTTGATTTTCCATTATTCTTCCTTATCAATAGAGTCTTCATCAGTTTCTTTTTCACTGACGGGCTCATCTGTATTTTCATTCTCTTCGTTTGTAACAGTTTCTTCTTTTACTTCGGTTTCCGGTGTAACTGGTTTTTCCGGTTCAATACAAATTACTCTTCCATCACGAGAATACCAGATTACCTGATAATATTCAGCCTCACGATATGTATTCCAGATATCTCTGGTAGTTTTGAAGTTTTCGGTTCTATTACCAAAATATATCAGAATATGTTCTTTATCGTAAACAGCAATTTTTTCTATACCGTCTTTATCAGCCATATAATCTGCAAGTTCATTTAAAAGCACATCATAAAAACCGATATCATAACGCACTTCTAAGTTTACGGTACATTCTTTTTCATCAGCATTATAATAGGTAATTTCATATTTTCCAACAGGCAGTTTTTCATCTTCAGGTGCAACAAGATTTGTACAACCTGCCCACTGAACTTCTTCATTTTCCAGTCGTGAAATATTATTGGTTTCCCAACTCAAGCCGGTTTCAAGCGAAGTAATGCGGATTCTATCATATCGTCGTACATCTGAACTTGAAGCCGCAAAAATGGAAAGTCTTGCAGCTGGAGCAGCTTCTTCATTTTCATAATCAAAAATTATTGAATAATCTGTTACAGAAAGTTCTGGTGTATTTTGTGAACAGGAGATAAAAAACAAAACTACAACTAAAGTTGCAATAAGAGAAAAAATTTTATTTTTAGATAAAAAATTATTCATAGATTAGAAATTAAAGTTCAGGTTGATGACTGTAAGGTCACTGGCAGAGAACTGATTTACCAGTGATTCAAACTTTACGTTTACCTTCTTACATGCATCATCAAGATATGAAAGATAATACAAACCTAAGTCTGTTCCTTCCTGACCTTCCGGTAACTCTCGGTAGAAGTCTATAAGGGACTTTTTGTTTGTATTAGAAGACTTTGCATTCTCAATGTTATCTTTCATTTCCTGGAACTCATCGTCCTTGTTGTAAAGTGTAATTGAAAGACGCCCCTGTTTACCGATAGAAGTTGAACCTCCACCAAGTTTCCATGAAAGGAATACAAGTTCATGCTTACGCTGTAGTTCCTGAACAATTTTTGCACGTACTTCAGGGTCAAAAATCAGTGCATCAATATCGTCAATTCCGTGGTACATGGTTCTTGCTTCCTTACGGATATTTGTATTTTCATTGTTAAGAGCAAGTTCCATTACCATTACCGAAATGTATTCTGCAACCTTTGATTTATCCATATAGGAACTGAGAAGATTTCGGATTGCAACATACATTTCTGCAGCGCCTTCATTCTTAGCGAACAAAGTAATTATATACCAGTTCATAAGCCCAAGGCGGTTCATAAATTTCTCAGACATCAAAAGATAAATATTTTTTTCTTCTGATGAATAATCAGTATTGGTCATTATTGACTTCCAGATTGGATCAAGAATCTGGCGTCTTGTATTCTGAATTGTACCTTCCTTGTTCTGAAGAATTGAACGAAGCTGGCGTTCAGACATATTTGTTCGTTCATCAATAAGGTGGGAAGGATTAGCACGGTTATGTTTACGCACACATTCACACTGAATTAAAGCCGCATAAACATCACGATCAAACTGTTTATAAAGAAGGGAATATACGATTACTTTTGATAAATCCATTACTTCCTGGCGGGAAGAAACGAATTCAGACATAGAAATTTCAATTTTTGAGATATAATCCAGAAGAATCATACTCTGAATAGACTGAGGCGAGAATTTATCAAGGGAAATTCCGTATTCTTCAACGTTATCAGCCAGACGGAAACGTAATAATTTTTTGTTGTGACTAATAAAATTCGAGGCACCGTCTTCGGTCAAGACAACTTTAAGCGGCAACTCAAGTATGAATTTCTTATCTGATCCCATTATAACCTGCTAAATGCAAATCTTTTTTTATTTTGTACTATTATACACGATAGGACTTGCATTGTAAACAATAAAAATTTAAACTAAAGGGGATGAAAGTACGTCATATTCTGTGCAGCATTCTGATTTTTCTTTTCTGCGCTCTGGCTTACGCAAAAACTTCCAGACTTACAGGCATAGAATTATGCAGCGATGTTCATTCCTTCCTCAAAAAAAATGGTTTTTCACCGTCAACTCAAAGTCTTTTAGCTTCTGGTGAAAATACATTTCCTTATAATATTATCGTCACATTTTCACCGGAACAGAATACTTCTCCAGAGAATCTTCTGTTAATTTTTTTCCAGGATGATGTTCCCAAAAATCAGGAAATAATAAAGGACAGTCTGGAATCTATAAAAAATGCAAACTACCCGTTTACAATAACAGCCCTTTTTGCCTATGGAGAAAAGCAGAAACTTGACAAAGCAGATATGATTTACGGTACAAAGGTTTTTCTGGAATCACTGAACACAAACCTTTATTACTCTGCAATTATTTTTAATCTTGAAGATTGCAAAAATACAATTGAAACCACAAGCTCAGGACTTTCTTCTCCTCCATGGCTGATAAAAAACTCCTTTAATCTCTACAATAACTGCCAAGTTAACGGAGCTTCCCCATTTTTTCTATTGAGTCAGATATCTTCTTTTAAGTTTATTTCAAACCGCATTTTGAAAGGCTTTTTTGATTATGAAATTCCAGCAATTGAACTATGCCTTGGAGAAATTGATGGAGATGAAAAAATCAAAAAAACTAGTGATGTAATAAAAGGCTCAGCAGAACTTTTTTCAAAAACCGCAGATACAAGCTGGGAACATCATTTTTTAATTTTACGGCTTTTTGGCAGCTATCATATAATCTCTGAGCGTACAATCCTTCACATTGTAATTCCAACAATTTTTTTATGGCTTCTTTTTATTTTTCTTTTGATTTTTGTAAACCGCCGCTTAAAAAAGCATACATGGTATACAATTGGAAAAGTCTGGTGGTCTGTTCCGCTTACATTTTTCATTCTGACAGGTTCGTTTTTTCTTGCCGGAATGATTTACACTAATCTTTTCCCTAATGTAAGTTATGCAGGAAGCGTTTACGGACGACTTTCATTTCAAATCATAACCGGCTTGTTTTTCTGTTTTATTGAGTATCTTCTTATTCTGTTTACAAACTATGGCTTTGAAGAACGTGCAATTGACTATCTGCTTGTCATCAGCTGTATTATAAATCAGTCGCTTTTTATTCTTGCAGATATTTCACTTAGCCCGATTTTCATCATGATATGTATTCTCTCTCTTATTGCTCTTACCGTAAAAAACAATCCGCTGCATTTTGCAATTTTTCTTTTGATGGTTGCGCCTCTTATTCCATACGGGCACAGAGTAATTACAGCCTCTGAAATAAAGGGACTTTCAGAATTCTTAAAAGGGCCAAAACCTTCAATTTTAATCCCTCTTGTGCTCTACCCTGTTTACATTGTGCTTTTCAGAATTCTCACTTCTATCAGAACCCGCTATAAAAAAGTGCACACGCTTTTTATTTTCAGCAGTGTAATTTTTGTCTCAATTTCATTTTCTTTGATTTTACTGGGCATCATAAGAACAAAGCAGCTGAAAAAGCTTGAAGTTCCAGAAAAAGAAATTACTTACACTCCATACGGTGATGATTTAATAAATCTTTCTTATACACAAAAAAATATTTTTGGTGATGTAATCAGAACCATAGATATAGAACTACCGGATAACTGTCTTTTATGCGACCTTTTACTTACCACAGACCGTGTCTTTCCGGTTTTATATTCCGATAACGATTATACGAGTGTTTCCAATAACGCTGTACGCTTCCGCATTCCAGACAATCCGCCAGAAAAAATGACCTTCAGCTACGGAGCGACTATGACACCGTGCAAAATATCAGTTACTGCTATTCTTGAAGACAATGAAGGACAATATAGTCTTATAACAAAATCAATTGAGGCCGGAGAGCGTTAATGGAACCGATAAAACACTGGTACCTTCACATTGACCTCGATGCTTTTTTTGCTTCCGTTGAGCAGCTTGATAATCCTGATTTACGTGGAAAACCTGTAATTGTTGGCGGACTACCGGAAGACCGGCGCAGTGTCGTTTCAACAGCCTCTTACGAAGCCAGAAAATATGGAGTTCATTCTGCAATGCCAACCTTTCAGGCCTACAGACTATGTCCTGATGGTATTTTTGTACGCGGACGAATGCACCGCTATGCGGAACTTTCGTATCAAATTATGAACATTTTCCGCGACTATTCCCCGGATGTAGACCAGATGTCAATTGATGAGGCTTTTGTTGATTTAACCGGAACAGAAAAATTGTTTGGCCCGCCTGCAGAAACCGCAGCTCTTATAAAAAAACGCGTAAAAAAAGAAACCGGTCTTACAGTTTCAATGGGACTTGCCTCAACAAAATATCTTGCAAAAATAGCTTCTGGTCTTAATAAACCGGACGGATTTTGTCACATAAGGCACGGCGACGAGCAGAATTTTATGCTCAATCTTCCACTTAATAAAGTATGGGGACTCGGCCCTAAATCTCTGGAACTTATTCGCAGCAAAGGACTTACCTCTACAAAAGACATTTTTGAACGCGATTATGATACGCTGGAATTTCTTTTTGGAAAAAACATGGCCAGTTTTCTCTTTAATGTCGTACGTGGAATCGAAAAGACTTCGTTCAGCAGGGAAACTAAGTCGCACTCAATAAGCGCGGAAACTACTTTTCCTTACGATCTCACTGATATTTATATGATTGAGACAGAACTGCTTGAACTTGCACACGGAGTGTTTTTCCGTCTGTTAAAAGAAGAAAGCTTTTCCAGAACAGCCTTTGTAAAAATCCGCTATGATGATTTTTCTACCTGCACGGTTCAGGAAACAACTGAACGGAACATCATTACCCTGGACACCTTTTATGAAATCATAAAAAGACTGTTTGAAAAAAAATATCAGAATGGACGCGGCATAAGGCTTTTGGGAGTTGGTTTTGAAAATATCGTAAAAGAAGAAAGGCCCTATCAGCAGGATTTATTTGCAAACAATGATGAAAAAAAGCAGGCAGTAGAAAAGGCAATTCTAAACCTCTCTAAAAAACACCCGGAAATAAAAGTACAGAAAGCTAGAACTCTAAAAGCCGTTTTACTGCTGCTTTTGATTGGTGCAGGTGGAAGCAGGCTAAAAGCAGAAGCATTCAAAGACATAAAAAATGTATATCCCCTGGATGCGCCAGAGCGTGAAAGTCCAGCCTCTTTATTTGATTATGAGCTTGACGACCAGAATCATGTAGATTTTACAGCTTCGGGCTTATGGAAAGCTGAATTTCAGGGTGGTCTCGACTTTACCTTTGGAAACGGGACTAAGACCGGAGCATCTCCGCAGTTACCTGTTTTTAAACAGGAGGTTGAACTTTCTACACTGCTTACCTTAAATAATAAATGGTATTTTCAGGCAGATTTTGCTGATGAATTTTCGAAAAATACCTTTGCCTTTGGTTATAAAAGCGACAACCTTATAAGACATTTTCGTCTTGCAAACCGTGGAATAACAATGAGCCGCGGCTACAGTGCAGAATATTTTGGGAACGGACTGCAGGGTGGAAACAATCAGGCACCGGGTGCAAGCCTTTTACTCATGCCACAAAACGAAAAATGGCAGGCAGATTTTCTTGTTCGTTATGATATGACGGAAGTAAAAAGTGCCACTTATTACGGCATGAATAAGGCAACTGACATTACGCTTTCTCCGGCAGATTTTATATATGGCGTAAAATTTCGTTTTCCGGAACAGGCAGCAGATTTACTTGCACAGATTGATGCTGTTTATATTGAAAGTGCAAACGGAACGTTGCGCGATGCGCGTGGTAAAAAATATCGCGAGCTCACAATGGATGAGTTCGCGGCACTGCCATCGGAGAGTCGGCTTTTTATATCGAAAGACGCGGGCGGCGGCAAGAATGCTAAGGGTGAAGTGCCGGCGATTCTTGTTTCTTTTAGCTCTGACGCTTGTGTGGATGCGATAATTGACGCGGCCGGAAAATATTCTTCGCCCGACACTTTTCTTGGAAAGATTCAATCAGAATTTTCTAATTACCAGTTGCAGAATTATTCCGGAGATATTAAAAAATTTAAGACATCCATAGAAGGAGCTTCTGCCCTCATAATCCAAGATGAAGGTGTTTTTTCTCCATTTTTGTGTCCAGGCATTTACAGTACAGGAAAATATGAGTCCGACCTCACTGTTCAGGCCGGAAAATCAGGTAACACGGTTTCAAAATACAAAGCTGTTTCTTCGCAGGATTTTTACACCTCACTTTACGAAGACTTTTTTAACGAAAAAGAACTTTTCACAAAAATCATAAATACAAATGTAGAAAACAGCGTTTATCCTTTTGCAGAAGACTGCCCGGAAATATATCTTGGCCTTGCAAATAAAACAAGCCTTGAAATTCATTCCAGGGTTTATACTCCAATAAAAGAAATATTCATTTCAAAAAAAGCTGCTAGTGGAACAGTCCAGGTTTATAAAAACGGCATTCTTTTACCTGGAATTTCCTATAACGAAAATACAGGTGTTGTAAATTTGAACACATCAATTAGTCCAACAGATAAAATCCTTGTTACCTGGCAGGAAGAAACCTCAGACTTTTCTGCTGGTGCACTTGCTCTCGGCGCAGGATATAAAATAAATCTTTTACCAGGCTGGGATGCTGATATTATACTCACAGCACGACAGAGCATAAATCAAAAGGATAATTACTTCTATCCAGAAAATCAAAAAAACAGTTTTGCAGCCTTAAGCGCAGGAACTCAATTTGAAAAAAACGGATTAAAAATCACAGAAAAAACAAATATTGCAGTTCTGGATGAAAATACCTCAAAAGGGCTTCTGTTATATTCCTGGGATGAACTTTGGGATAATTATGAACAGAATCTAAAAGAAGCCCTTTATCCCGAAAAACTTGAAAAAGACCAGCCTGAAAAAGCCAGCGCAGTTTATTTCTCTCCTTCTGATTTTTCCTCTTATAAACTCATAAATATTGAATTGGATTTTTCTGAAGTAAAAGAAAACTACACTGCCCCATTACAAATTATTCTTGATGAAGATTCCGGAACCAGAGAAAAAGGTAGAGAAGCTCTTCGGCTTGTCTTAAAAGAAAATACAGCAATTACAAACGCAATAAAATCAGAAACCTCTAATCTTCACACAATTCAGATAAATCTGGAAAACAACACAATTTCCTTTGATGACACAGATCTTCCATCTGATTTATATGAGCTAAAAATAAACAGTGCTGTAATTCCTTCAAGACTTATGATTGAAAACTCACTTTCAGATGATATCTACATCACAAACCTTTCTTACGAAAAAGCAAGACCTTACGGAATCTTCAAAAATTATCTTGCGGCAGAATACAAAAAAGAAGGTGCTCTTTTACAAATCAGAAATTTTGATTTAATTAAAAACCTGCAGTTAAACACCGAAACTACACAGAGCAGCGGAAGTTTTTCTTCTCCTGAGTTTTTTATCAATACAAAATCAAATGCAGAAGTAACTATTGCTCAGATAAAACTTGGTGCGAACCTTTCGTCAGAAACAGATGAAATTACAGAAGCAGGCCACAGCATAAAAACTGATGGAAAACTTTTTGGACTTTTCTATGCAGAAGACACCTTCCAGAATGACTTTTCATCCAGCGAGTTTCGGAAACAAAATGATTTTTCGCTGGATCTTAATATAATCAAAATACCAGTTCAACTGAGTATAAAGACAAACGCTTCTTCTACCCCTTATCTTGAAAAACAGGATGCAGAGCTTGCACTGGATTACACACAGCCAATAAAATCTACACAATTCTCTATTGGAACAAAAGTCACAGCAGCGCAAAAAGTTATCCCGGCGTTAACAGTTGATGACAGTTCATACATACAAGGCTGGAAAGATATTTCAGCCCTCGCCTTTTCTATCGGTAACGAAGATGCATCTGACCGTAATACACAATACTCTACTTACCTTGGTGGAGTTTTCCCGTTTGAAAAAAAAGGACTTACAATTAAGCCAAAAATAACATATGAGCTTTCAGATAATTACAATATAAATGCCCCGGGACTTCTTTTTTCAGATAAAGAACAGATTAAGTTTTCCATTCCCTTTACAGGAAATAAAAAAGCCTTTAGTTTTGAAATCTCAAGGAACGGTGGCGGAACCCATACACCAGACCAGGGTGGAACCTATTTGACTGACACACAAAAGCTTTTTGAACTTCAAAATGATCGGCTCTGGTTCTATTCACAGCTGCCTTTTTACGAGCTGTTCGACTCGCACATTTTAGATGCCTTGCCTCAAAATACCAGCTACAGCACAAAATACGAAGCAAGTTTCCGCCGAACGCTTTACAATTCCATAAAGGACTTATATGTACCATCTGCGGTAACTGTTGCCGTAAACCGAGAGCTCAAAAACACACTGCCAGAAACTGATCTCTACCAGTTCAAGCTTGTTGTTACAAATAACTCCATAAACAATTTTGGAAGCAACAGCCTTAGTAAAAAATTCTTATGGTTCAGACAAGAAGAGTTAACATCAAATATATCTGCAATCCTGAAGTTACCTGCAAATGATGCAAAAAACTATAAACTAAAAATTCAGGCTTTTTCTCAACTGCTTTTATTCATTTCAGAAAAATCAACACTAACCGAAATTTTTGATTTTTCGATTGAAAACACTGCAGACTGGACTCTTCGGGATACAATCACTTATACAAGACCTTCTCAGAACAGTCTTATTGCAGAACTGATTCATAGATTTATTCCCGATTCACAAAAAGCATCAGCCACTTCAACTTTTTCAATTTCACGAAAAGACAGTCTTAACTTTGAGATTGGAGAATTAGAAAAAAATCTTTTTCAAAAATATGAATATGACCATACTGTTTCTGTGGAATTTATGGAATATTACAGTCTGTTTGCAGGCCTTAGCACAAGCCTTCTGTTAAATCAAGAAAAAGCTGATAATCTGAATATTTCGCTCAACCTTGGAGCAAAGGTTGAATTCTAAATTTACACAGTAATTTTACTGCAGAGGCGCAAAATATCCGGTTTCGTCGCGGCCACTTCTGTTCAAAAGATATACTTCAGCTTCGAGTGGAAGATAGTTTGTTCCAAAATTTGTAGACATCGCAGAAACAAAAGACAACTGATATATTCCCTGTGGCTGCTCAATCATATCCTTCACGACATCGCCCAATCCCTGAGGACGGAACACATAATAAACGTCGCCAGTGGTGCTATCAACTACATAAGCAAGCTCATCATCTAAAGCTGACTGATTAAGCTGAATCACAGAAAAGGCAATTGAATTATTATTCATATAGCTCGAAAGCTCTGCAAGATTATACTTTTCAAAAGAAAGAGAACCACCTTCATTGTAGTCATTACCTGCTGTAATTAATACAATACCTCTTTTTTTATAAGCATTAATTAAATCATTCGAAGCAAGTCGTAACGCAAGATCACAGGCCGCAGTTTTTGACACCTTTGTTTTTAAGGCAGCCAGGCTAAAGTCTCCAAGAGCATCAGGCCGTCCTGCATATTCCACGGCTGGAATAGTCCCCGCTGAAACAATTCTAAGGGTACCACGTCCATTCATTGAAGCTGCAACTTCGCGCACGCTGCTTTCAATTTCGTGACCATAGGCTGCAATATCAACCGAACGGTCAATAATTACTGTTATATCAGCATCAGTGTTATTTGAAGCAGCTCCAAGCATTTTAAGTTTGGAAACTGGTCTCATGTTTTCTGTAAGATAAAAGTTTACTTCCTGCAAACCAACAACAGGCTGACGGTGACGGTTTTCTACACGAAGCTCAACCGTAACATTCGGGAATTTTGAAGCATCAATCTGTTCTATCTGAACAAATAATCCTCCTACAAGTTCCTGCACCTTTGACATAACGTAAACTTCGTTTGCAGTAAAGTCAGTTACAATTACATTTCCGTTTACATCCGGATTTGCAGCCGTAACACGAGCAGGAGCATTGCCAACCTTTACATATTCAAACAAGGCTCCAGAATCAGCATCTACAGAAACAACACGATTAGAATCGCAGACTATAAGACTTCCGTTCCAGTATTTAAGGGATTCAGGCTTCTTAAAGGTTTCTGCTTCCACCAGTTCCCGGATAAAGTTACCCGCTCTATCGAACTCGTAAATACAGCCTTTCTGATCATCTGCTACAAAAACCCGCTCATCTGTAACGGCAATTCCAGTTGGCCCCTTAAGCCCCGCAAAATCTCCGTTTGTTCCACCAAAGAAAAATACAGGCTCACCGTCCTTATCAAAAACATCTACACGGCGGTTACCGTAATCAGTAACGTAAATGCGTTCAAGATAATCCTGTGCAAGATAAAGAGGTCCTACAAGCTGTCCGTTACCACGTCCCTTGCTTCCAATATAGCGTTCAAAACGCGCATTAGAATTCAAAATTGCAAGACGGTCTCCTGCATGCTCACTTACCAAAAGTTTTCCGTCGTGAAGGCGCAGAATATCGCTCGGACGGTCAAAACCGTTTATCGGTCCTTCTACGCGGTCTACAACCTTACCGTTCTGATTCAATAAAACAAGCTCGTTTGTATTGTAAGCGGCAACCCACATTGTTCCGTCGTAATTCGGCTGAACGGCAACAGGGCCGCTGAAAATCATATTTCCCTGAAAATCTCCCGGAAATGCCCCCGCCTCAGAAAAGCGCATGAGTTTATCTGTAGAGTCTCCAGTCACACGACGTTCACGTACAATTTCTATTTTATTTTCGAGTAAAAGACCACCATAGCCGTTTTCTTTTGCATTATTCCAGTAACTTAAAGCTGAACCTTCAAGGCCAGCCTTGTAGTAAGCCTTTCCAAGCCAGTCCAGAATCAGGTTATCATCAGGCAGATATGCAAGAGCTTTTTCAAACTGTACTATAGCTTCATTAAAGGCTCCCTTATAATAAGCCTGTACACCACGTCGGAATTCTTCTGATGCAAAACCTTCGTTACCAGTTCTTATTCTGTCTTCAGGTACACGCAAGCCCGCATCATCGGTCGTTACCTGTGCAAAAAGTGTACCTGCTGCGAAAACTGCTGAAAAAATAATTGCGGTAATCTTTTTCATCTGCTAGTGACCTGCCTTCAGTCTTACAGATTTTATATGCTCAGCTATCTCAACATTAGTAGTATCCAGAAGTTCTGCCTGCTGAAGATACTGCATAGCATCTTTATATAAACCAAGTTTATAATATACCCATCCAAGAGAATCCAGACAGGCTGCCGACTTTGGAGCTGATTTTACAGCCTGCTTACAAAGAGAAAGTGCACGTGTTAAATCCTTTTCCTGACAGGCCAGTACATAACCAAGTCCGTTAAGCGAAGATACATTATCAGGGTCTTTTCTAAGAGACTGTTCGTAATAGTTCAGGCAGCGTTCTGTATCATTCTGCTCCCAGGCAATAAAGGCCAGAGCCGCATTTACAGAAGCTGTCATATAGCCGGTATCCAGAAGCTTATTTAATTCAAAATCTGCAAGACGCTTACGCCCCGAAAGTGCATAAATAACGGCCAGTAAAAAGCGGCACTGAAGTACACGTTCAAAGTTTCCGCCTGAAGTTACTACCTGCTCAAGGAATAAAAGGGCATCATCATAACGTTCAAGTTTGGTATAGCATAGTCCAAGATAATAAGAGACCTCTAATTTGTCTGCTGTGGAATCTGAAGGAAGAGCCAGAAAGAAAGCCAGCGCCTTCTTATATTTTTTCTGAGAATAAAGGATTTTTCCTTCATCTAAAATCGTATTGTTCTGCAATTTCCCCACCCTTTTGTTAATCTATACTATTTTACAACTTAAATTGCATACCGTCCACTATTTCTGCAGCTAAAGGTTCTGCATACACTCTGGAAAGTGCTATATAACCATCCTTTACCACATATGCATCGCATTCTTTATCTTCTCTGGCAACTGCTCCACCTGGAATAAAATGTGTTTCTGTAACTCCGCCATTATCCACAATTTTCAGCTTATCTCCATACTCCCGTATACAAAGAGACTGGCAGTATTTTACACCAAGGTATGAGTCCCGGGAAGCTCCATTAACATTTACAAAAATACGGGGTACTTGTGTAGAAGACAGAGAAATCAATTTCTTAAGATTCTTTGCCGCAAAATCTGCCAGAGCCTGATATTTCATATTATTAAGTGTTTCTTCATTCCAGGTTACAGGATCAAGGCTAAGTGCTATTGCCGGCACTCCATTCAGCACAGCCTGACGTGCAGCCCCGCAGGTTCCGGAATATATAATATCCGTTCCCATATTAGCACCTGCATTAATACCAGAAATCACAACATCAAATTTTACATTAAAAAGATCGCTCTGGAGGCCTGTACACACACAATCCGAAGGATAGCCGGAGCAGGCCCAGCGTTTTTCTGTATGTTTTTTCAAAGTATTAATATTCCACATTGTAATATGATGAGAAACAGCCGACCGGTTTGAATCAGGAGCAACAATATAAATTGAATGACCATCTTTTTCCAGTCGGTCTGCAAGAATATTTAAACCTTTTGCTTCTATTCCATCATCATTTGTAAGCAGAATATTCATGGCTTAATCCTTTACAATAGAAGCACCATCTGCCGGTTCAACTTCATATACATCAGGATGGAAGCCAAAAATCTTTTCAAACTCAGCAATTTTTGCCTTAAAGTTATCTCTGTCACCTTCGCGCATAATTGCATACAAACAGCGGCCAAAACCTTTACCGGTAATACGGCCACAGGTTACAGGATTACGCACAAAGTCCAGATTAGGCTCAAGCTCATTAACGCGCTTCAAAATCCAGTCAATTTCCGGACATGATATATTGAACATATCACGCATAGTTTCATGACTGTGATTTACAGCTCGTGCAAATTTAAAGAAATCACCTTTTTCAATTCCTTCGCGGGCTGCAAGAATATCATTATGCTCATACAAAACTGAAAGAAGTTTACGGCGTACATCTTCACTGACAACTGAAAGCTGCAGGTTTATATCAGTTACATCGTCGATATAACGCCAGCCACCATAAACATTTGGCTTTCGCTCACGAAGGTCACCCATAATCAGTGCATATTGAGGTTCATGAAGAGTTTCTTCATCCCATACAGTTACACGGGGAACCTTTGTATCAACAAGGAGAACCTTTTTATCTTCAAAATTAAACGGAACATAGTCCCAGTTGTTTTTGTTATGATCTGTAATGATTATATTGTTTTTCTTGGAAAAAAGTGCTGCAAAGTTATCTGCAATGTAGTTGTTATTTTGAAGGAAGCGTCTGTTACCGCGTTCGATTACCTGAAGGAGTTCCATATCTGAACAGTTTAGTTCGAAAAGCGTTTTTATTGCGACTGCTGCTGCAGCCTTTACCGCCGTAGTGATACCGAACCCCGCAGATGGAAGCGTTTCACTGTAAATCGTTATGTTCATTCCCCCAAGCGTAAATCCGCCCGAAGTAAATCCGTAGACAATAGCCTTTACCGCATTTGCCCACCGGTCTTCCTTTTTCATCTTTAAGGATGTAAGGCTTGCTTTTTTTCGTTCATTAAGCTGATGGAAGTAAAATTTTATTGAAGTATCATCACGTTTTGAAACCGCAACATAAATCGGCAGATTAACTGCCATAGACATTGTTTTATCCTTAAAAAACCAGGAATGCTCACCTATTAGATGAAACCGTCCCGGAGCTTTTGCAACGATGTCGGGTTTTCCACCGTATTCCAATTCGTGTGCATCATTTACTGCTTTCATTTATTGGATCCCCCTCTTTATTAATTACCCTATTTTACCTTGAAATTTTTCAATGTATATTGTTAAAATAATAATATAATGGAATTGATTTTACAAGTTATTTTTTCTTCGGTTTTCTCAGGTTTTATGCTTTCGGCGGCAATTCCAAACGAATTCTACCTTTTTGGGTGTCCGGCCTTCACCTTAATTTCATTTATTCCTTTATATCTGATTTTTAATAAAATTAAAGATTTCAAAACTGCATTTCTTGCATTTTTTATACAAACACTTACGACACATTTAATATCAAGTTTCTGGCTGGCATATTTTAAGGACTTTGCAATTTTTACACTTGGAGCTTCTGCAATAGGAACAGCCTGTATAGGTGGAGCCTTCGGCTTATATTTTTTCCTGCCTTATTATTCAACAGGTTCACAAAACAAACTCAATGAAAATGCCCTAAAGCTGCCTCTAATGCAAACCACAATTTTCAGAGTGCTTTACTTTGCAGCAATTTATACACTCTACGAATGGGCTAAATCATCCGGATTTTTAGGCTACCCATGGGGAACAGTTTCCTCTGCAATGTATAAATGGCCTCTCTTAATGCAGACAGCTTCTATAACAGGTACATACGGAATTACTTTTGTAATAATACTGTTTAATGCCGTAGCAGCCGAGTTTATGATGCTTTATTACGGAAATTACAGCCTTCAGAAAACAAAATACTGTCAGACCGTTCAAATGGCAAAACTGCTTGGAATGCTGTTTGTTCTTATGCTTGTACACGGGCTTATTCAGTATGATAAGGTACGAAAACCTGTAAAAGAACTCACAGCAATTTTAGTTCAGCAGAACAGTAACCCATGGGATGAAGATTCAGATGAAAAGTCTATTCTGGTTTCTCAACGGCTTACAAAAGAAAAAATAGAAGAATTGAAAATGCAGGACAGAGAAGCTGACCTTGTAATATGGAGCGAAGGCTGTCTGCATAAAAATTTTCCTGCAGGAGAAAACTATTATACCTGGTTTCCGCCGGAAAAACCTCTTGTAGAATTTGTAAAAGATATAAAAGTACCTTGTATTTTTGGCGGTTCAATAACTCGTTCCAGAAAAATTATGCACAACGGTAAAAAAGCATCTCGCAGAGAATATTATAATTCTGCCCTGCTTTTTGATGAGGATGGACATTACCGCGGATATTACGCAAAAAATCATCTTGTTCCTTTTGCGGAAGCCCTTCCGTTTATGGAAGTTCCTGCAATTCATGCCTTTATGCAAAAAGTTGTAGGCATTTCTGCAGGCTGGACTCCCGGAGACCAGTATGTTTATTTTGATGTTCCATGCCGCGTAACAGAAAACTTTAAGCTGCCGGCTGTAAAAGATATAGATTTGAATAAAGACTATATGCAGCAGAAACTAGAAGAAAAAATACCGTATACAGTAAGGCTTGCAACTCCTATCTGCTTTGATGATGCCTTTACAGACATTATGCGTCCGCTATTTTTGAACGGCTGCGAACTTTTTGTAAATATAACTGATGATTCCTGGTCTCTCAAACGTTCAAGCGAAATTCAACACTTTGTAATTGCTTCGTACAGAGCAATTGAATACCGTACAACACTTATTCGTTCGGCAAATGCTGGCTACTCTGTAGTTGTAGACCCGGCAGGAAAAGTAATTGCAGACCAGCCGCTTTTTGAAGAATCATCCCTTGTTTATGATGTTCCGGTATACGAACGCAAATTGACTACTTACGCCCGCTTTGGTAACTGGCTTCCATACCTTTGCATTGCGATTTTTGTACTCTGTTGTGTTTATGCCTGGTTTATTTTTGAAGAATGGGATTACATTCCAAGCGAACGAAAAATCAAAAAAGCAAAGAAATCAGACAAAAAAAAGAAAAAGAATTCTAAAAACAAAAAATAGTCAAGAGTGCAAACCATCTTTTTCAAGACAAGCACAAAAAATATTTTTGTCAAGAAAAAAAGTTTAAAATAAATTCGCTTAAATTCAAAAAATTCTCTTGTGTATCCATATTTAGTGTACTATTATGTTAATATCAAATTAAAACGCTAGAGAAGCAAAAAGTGAGGAGAGACATTAATGCGCTGTCCATACTGTGGAAATCTTGAGGACAAAGTCCTTGAATCCAGAACAATGGTGAACGGTGAAAGCATAAGAAGGCGCCGCGAATGCATTTCGTGTGGTTACCGTTTTACCAGTTATGAGCGTATTGATGAGAAGCCATTCATGGTCGTAAAGCGCGACGGACGCCGCCAGCCATTTGACCGCACAAAACTTGAAAAAGGTATTGAGCGCGCTCTGGAAAAACGACCGGTTTCCACTACTATGGTGGAACAGCTTTCCAATGACATTGAAGATCTCGCGATTAAGAAAGGCCGGGAGAGCCGTGAAATCTCCACTTCGGAGCTGGGTGAACTTGTACTTGAAAAACTTTACACAATCGACAAGGTTGCGTATATCCGTTTTGCTTCCGTTTACCGCCACTTCGAAAATCTCGATGAATTCATTACTGAAGTAAAAAACATAGAAAAGAGGGGAAAAAACAATGAGTGATCAATCAATCTTTCCGGAATGGAGAAGTTTTCTGGGCTCAAGTTCAGACACTGAAACAAAGGGATTTTTAAGATCTGTTGTTAAACGTTCTGGTGAAATCGCAGATTATGACAGAAACAAAATCGAAGCGGCAATCGGTAAAGCAATTGAAGCTGTAGAAAAACGTAAAGATCCTGATAGAGCTGCTTCCCTCACAGACAAGGTAGAAGAAAAACTCCGCCTTCAGCTTGCAGGAAACCGTGCCCACTCAATTCCTGCCATCGAAGAGATTCAGGACATTGTAGAAACTGTTCTCATCGAAAACAGCGAAGTAGAAGTTGCCAAAGCCTATATTCTCTACCGTGCACGTCACGAAGCAATGCGCGATGCAAAGAGCCTTATGATTGACATCAACAAGACAATGGACGGCTACCTTGCACAGAGCGACTGGCGTGTAAACGAAAACGCAAACGTAAACTTCTCTCTTGGTGGACTCATTCTTCATAACTCAGGTACAATTACAGCCAACTACTGGCTCAATAATATTTACTCAAAGGAAATTGCAGAAGCACACAAAACAGCCGCTTTTCACATTCACGACCTCTCTATGTTTTCCGGCTATTGTGCAGGCTGGTCTCTGCGCCAGCTGATTACAGAAGGACTTGGTGGAGTTCCAGATAAAATTACTTCTACTCCAGCAACTCACCTTTCTACCCTCGTAAATCAGATTGTAAACTTCCTCGGAATCATGCAGAACGAATGGGCTGGTGCTCAGGCATTCTCATCTTTCGATACTTATCTTGCTCCTTTTATCCGTGCTGACCACCTTACAGAAAAACAAGTTCGTCAGTGCATTCAGAGCTACATTTACGGTGTAAACACACCAAGCCGCTGGGGTTCACAGGCTCCTTTTACAAACATTACTCTTGACTGGGTTTGTCCTGATGACTTGAAAAACAAAAAGGCAATCGTAGGCGGTAAGGAACAGGATTATACCTACGGCGACTGTCAGAAAGAAATGGACATGATTAACAAAGTGTTCATTGAACTTATGATTGAAGGTGATGCGGATGGTCGTGGCTTTGCTTACCCTATTCCGACTTACAATATTACACGCGACTTTGACTGGACTTCTGAAAATGCAAAACTGCTTTTCACAATGACAGCTCAGTACGGAACTCCAAACTTCCAGAACTTCGTAAACTCAGATTTGAATCCGAGCGACGTACGTTCAATGTGCTGCCGTCTCCAGCTTGATAAACGTGAACTGAGACGCCGTGGTGGTGGACTCTTTGGTGCAGACGAGTTCACAGGTTCAATCGGTGTAGTTACAATCAACATGCCACAGATTGGTTATCTTGCTAAGAACGAAGAAGAATTCTACAAGCGCCTCGATTACCTCATGGAACTTGCAAAAGAAAGTCTTTGCACAAAACGTAAGGTTATTCAGAAGCTTTATGACGGCGGACTCTTCCCTTATACAAGACGTTACCTAAAGACTCTTGTAAATCATTTTAATACAATCGGTCTCTGTGGTATGAATGAATGTTGTCTCAACTTCCTTGGAGTTGATATTACAAATCCAAAAGGCAAGGCTTTTGCAGAAAAAGTTCTTCAGCATATGCGAGAAAAGATGCAGGATTTCCAGGAGCAGACAGGAGATCTCTTCAACCTCGAAGCAACTCCTGCAGAATCAACTTCTTATCGTCTTGCAAGACACGACAAGGAGCAGTTCCCTGACATCATCACAAGTGGAACTAATGAACCGTTCTATACAAACTCTTCACAGCTCCCTGTTGATTACACTGCAGATGTATTTGAAGCACTCGACCATCAGGAATCATTACAGACTAAGTATACAGGCGGAACAATGTTCCACGTATTTATGGGTGAAGCACTTAAAGACTGGAAATCATGCGCAGACCTAGTTCGCACAATTGCAAGCAAGTACCGCATTCCGTTCTTCACAATTTCACCTACTTACTCAATCTGTAAGGTACACGGCTATTTAATCGGACAGCAGTTTGAATGTCCTAAGTGCAAGGCCGAAAAAGAAAAGGCACTTAAAGAAAAGCTCAAAGCACTTGAAGCAGAAAAAGAAAAAGTACTTGCAGAACAGAAAAATTAAAGATTTTGCTGTGTACTACCGAGAATTCTAGTGTCTGACAAATTGACAACTAACAACACCTACACTATATTTAGTGTGGGTGCAAAATTTAAATAATTTTGGGAGGAAACAAAAAGATTATGGAAAAAAGAACACTTGCTCAAATCGAAGCCGAGATTGCAGAAACAAAAGCTGCATTGAATGACGTTCATGGAACCGAGACAGAAGTTTATGCACGTATCGTTGGTTACTATCGTGCAGTAAAGCACTGGAACAGAGGAAAGCGTGATGAATTTGACCAGCGCAAAATGTTCACTCTCGAAGCCAGCAAGGAATATGATATCACAGCCGCAGACGGTCCATGCGTACGCAAGGCTCCTGCAAAGATGACAAAGGCAGAAAAAGTAACTGACACAACCAGTGTTACTTACGAAATGTATACAAGACAGACTTGCCCTAACTGCCCTCCAGTAAAAGAATTTATGAATGATCTTGATATGCCAGGTCGTTCTATTGATGTTGATACAAAGGAAGGACTTGCAGAAGCCGCAAAGAAAGGTGTATTTGCATCTCCTACAGTAATTTTCTACAACGAGGCTGGTGTTGAAACTGCACGCTGTCACAATGTAGAAGAACTCGAAGCTGTATTCAGCAAGGTAGCAGTTTCTGCATAATGCCAGAACTTGACCTTAATAAACCTGCGGGCGTACTTGTAAAAACCACTTGCGTGGATTTTCCGGGGCGTGTCGCAGGTTCTTTTTTTCTTAAAGGCTGTAATATCCGCTGTCCATACTGTTACAACATAGGGCTTGTTCTTACCGATTCAGAAATGCCTGCCGGTATTGAAACAGAACCTCTTAACACAGTAGCAGAACTTTTTGCTCATCTTGAAAAACGACAAGGCATTTTAAGTGGACTTGTCATAAGTGGCGGCGAGCCCTTATTAAATCCTTACACCCCAGTAATTATCCGTAAGGCAAAAGAGCTTGGCTATAAAGTAAAAATTGATACAAACGGAACCCTGCCCGAAAAACTCCGCACTCTGATTGATTCTCCTGAGCTACGACCGGATTTTATCGCAATGGACATAAAAACAACACCTTCCCGCTACTCTACTTTGATTTGTGGAGGCGCCTCACCTCTTTATGGCAAAACTGATTTTTTTGAGAAGGTCTTAAAAGAAAGTGCAGACTTAGTAGCAGCCTACCCGGCAGACTGTCGTGAATGGCGCACAGTACTGGTCCCAGGCCTAGTTACAAAAGATGATATTGCAGAAATGTCAAAGTTGCTTCCACAAGATGCCAGCTGGCAGTTTGCAGAATTCCGCAACGGAAACTGCCTCGACCCGTCATATAATGAAATATCCCCCTACACCGACGCAGAAGTAAAAGAATTAATAGAATATGCACAGACATTTGTGAAAGGTGCAAATTTAAGATAACTATTTTTGAAAATCATCCGGCTCCCGCTGCGTCAGAGACAAAAAGCGCTGGCGTACCGTTTTTTTGTAAGAATCCTGCGTTTTTCGCAAGCGAAAAGCCTCGGATTCTTTTTGTGGCTAAGCGCCAAAGACGTTACGATGCGCTTTTGTCTCTGCTCCGCTCTCGCCGGATGATTTTCAAAATACAAAACGAGTTCTGAATAATTTACATAATCCGCGCAAATTCTTTTACTATCTGCGGAATCAAGGTTTCTACCCTACCATTACAGCTCATGCCGCTGGCGTTCTTGTGTCCGCCACCGCCGAACTTTGCTGCAACAAGGGAAACATCTACTTTATCCTGAGAACGGAAACCTCCGGTACAAGTTGTTTCCGTATCCTGGCGCAGAAATACTACAGCCTCTACGCCCTTTGCACTGAGCATAAGCTGGTAAAGCGAATCTGAATCGCGCCCTTCGAGCCCCCACTTTCTTGTATCTTCCAGAGACTCATAAGTTACTACCAGTCTACCATCCAGATATTTTTCAGCTTTTCCCAAAAGCACACCCAAAAGCTTTCTTGTTGTATATGGCTTTCCTGAATTAATTTCGCGGTATGTAGTTCTCGGATCTGCCCCGGCTGCTACAAGACGGCTCACAGCAGCAAACACTTCAGATGAATTATCAGTCAAAAATCTGAAAAAGCCTGTATCTGTACAGATACCAAAAAACAAATCCTTTGCAAGAAGTGACGGAACAGGACCTATCAGTTTTTCATAAAATAACTGAATTAAAAAAGCACAGGCAGGAGCATCTCCATCAACATACCCTTTAAAACCTTCTTCAAGTCCGCTGGTCTTATGATGATCTATGACAAATGTATCTAAACCTTTCAATTCGCCGTCAATATCGCCAATGCGTGCAATCTCAGAACAGTCAGCTATAAACAGTCCGCTTGCATTACGTTCACCTTCATCCTGAAATTCCATTGTGTCAGAAAAGCGTTCCTGCCATCGGATAACTTCATTTCGTTTAAAAGGGCCAGCACTTAAGAGCTGATACGGCTTATTAAAGTGTTCCAGAATTGCTGCAATACCAAGACATGAAGTAATGCAGTCTCCATCTGGTTCTTTATGACCTGCAATAAAAAAGAAATTATGACTATCAATAAAAGCTTTAAGTTCGCTAACCTTTTCCTGAGAAATATCAAACATAAATTATCCTGTTATAAAAAATAAAGCCCGTACGTTTTTTTGCGGGCAAAAAAAAAGAGGGTTTTTACACCCTCTTTTATAATACCGTATTTCAGCCTAGAATTCCAAGTCTTCCAGAGTATCTTTATCGGCACCTTCCATATTCTTTCTGGAATCTACCATACCCCAGATTGTATTGTTTTTGTTCATCGGAATAGAAAGAATTACGCGCTTAAACTCACCACCATCCTTTACAACCGTCATATATGCTCCAAGTGAAGTTCTTACCGCACGGAATTTAAGCTTGCGAGGAGCTTCCGGTGAACCATTTCCCCATTTTTTAGGAAGAACTACACTACCAACTCCGGTTCTATTTTTCTGATAGATAACAGCATAGCCGTCTTTTCCTTCAAGGATTTTCAGTATAGGAACATTCACATACGACATATCTGTCCACTTACCTTCTGTACGTTCCGGCGCATTTGCACTGCCATTATCTGCAAACAAAGCCATTGAAAAAACAGAAAGCAATGCAAGAATCATAATTATTTTCTTCATATCTGCACTCCTTACAAGTCGTAAATAATATTATAAACCGAAAGTTTTTTTTTAACAACTTTTTTTTATCATCTGCAAAATCTGTATTAATCAGTTTTTATTTTTACATCTGGTCTATAATTCTTTTAAGGGCTCTTACAGCTTTTCCGCGATGCGAAATTGCATTTTTTTCATCTGCAGTAAGCTCAGCAACAGTTTTTCCAAATTCAGGCAAGAACACAATCGGGTCATAACCAAAGCCACCGCTTCCGGCCTGTTTTGAAATATCATCTATCAGAGCACCTTCAAATGTTTCCTGAGCTACAAAAAGTCTGTCTGGTCCGCAATACATTACCATTGCACAGGTATAGTGACAGCTTCGTTCTCCGTGAAGATAAGCCATTTTTGGAAGAGAGCCTGCTTTTATAGCATCGTTTGTCTGCTGTATCAAAAAGAGATTCTGTTCTTCCTGACTGATTTTTGTTCCATCAGGCTTACCATGCATAAATTCAGGGCCTGCATAGCGCGATGAATAAATTCCAGGTGCCCCACCCAATGCATCTACACAGATTCCAGAATCATCTGCAATTACAGGACTATGCACAATCTCATAAAGAGTACGTGCTTTAATCAGGCTGTTTTCATAAAAAGTAGTTCCTGTTTCATCAGGATCAAAAGCTATTCCTTCATCAGAAGGAATAAGAATTGTGTGTTCAGGGAGAAGTTCACACATCTCCCTTTTTTTATTTTTATTTCCGGTAGCTAAGTAAATTTTCATATTATTACTATAGCGGAAAAATCAAATAATTACAAAGTGTCGTTTTGTTTATTCTTTTGGTTCATTTGCATACTCAGTATCCTCGTCAAAATTTTGTTCCAGATTGCTTTCTCTTTTAGCGCATTTTATATAATAAGCAACCTGTCTTTCACAAATCCCCAGAAGGTTTGCTACAGTTTTATTTGTTGGACGTAAATAAAGATGGCCCTCTTCAAATGATTTATTAAGATTCAGCCAGTTCTTTTCATGCTTTTTCTCAAGTCTCTTAAATTTTGAACTCAAAAAAATATTCTGTTCATTTTCCGGTTCCTTCAACATATCTTCTAAAAGAGTTTTATAACGTCTGTGATGATAGTAGGCAAAATTTCTCCGTTCCTGAGTTTTTGCTCTTCGTTCTGATTTTTTTTGAATTGAATCCTTACAATACTGAATCATATTATAAAAATATTCCGGTTTGATTTTATAAATGCTGCACAATCGTTCAATCTGTTCATCTGTTAGATAGTATGAAGATTTTAATGCCAGAATTATTATTTTTTTGTCCGAAGCATTAAGCTGAAGCTCTTTTACAGCCTGCTGAAGTTCTTCAGGAGAAAGCTGTTTTCTCGCCAGCGGAGCCCTGGAAACTTCGAAATTCTGAAAATCTATTTTATGATATTTCATATTTTTTTCGTTCACCGTATTTATTCCTTCAACCATATTTAATCTGTCCTGCAGATAAGAATATGTATTCTTTTTTGCAAGCGTATTGATGATTGAACATACATGACAGTAAAAAAAAGTAAAGAAATCACCAATCTCAGGATTATATACAGAAATAATATGTATCCCCTTTTCTACTATTCCAAGCATGATTTCCTGTCGTGTATCTTCATCATATTTTTGAAGCCCGAATAGCGGACAATTTTGTGATACAAAACTGCATAGTTGATTAAGAACTTCCTTTTGGGTAAGCAGTCCTTCTGACATTTTTTTGGGAAGTTCATTGAATTCATTGATTTTCATTTTTTAACCTCTTTCTTTATTTTTCCGGTATGAAAGACGTAGAAGAAGAAATAACCGGTATGCTTATATGTGCAAGTTTCGTGCCATATATTCTGGGAAAAGATTTTTTTTATAATTTTGGCAATTTTACTATTGACTTGATTCTTTCGAAATGATATTATAGCAACATCATTTGGCGACTTAGCTCAGTTGGTAGAGCACACGGCTCATATCCGTGATGTCAATGGTTCAATCCCATTAGTCGCTACCTCCTAAATCCAGAGTTTTTACACTCTGGATTTTTTTTTAACTTTTTTTTCCAAAAAATTATTATCAATATAGCAGGATTAACAAACCTGTTAATTCTGTTGATTTTTGTTAATAGAATTAACGAAAATTAATTTTACTTTTTTAAAAAAATTTATTAAAGTTCTCTCCTATTCCTGCCGATATTTAGTGTAGAAGTGTTATGACTGTATCGACTTCGCTGAAGCAGCAGTCAGGCGTTTCGGGCAAAAATGTGTAGATGTAGCCTTGTAAAACATTTACGCATTTTTGCATCTTTTTAACAGAAGAAAGGATTCTTCTGCTCACATTCCAAGGAGGAATACTATGGTTATCAACCACAACATGTCGGCAATGTTTGCCAATCGTCAGCTCGGAGTTACAGGTCTCAGTCTTAACAAAGACATGGAGAAATTATCTTCAGGCATGAGAATCAACCGTGCAGGTGATGATGCTTCAGGACTCGCAGTATCTGAAAAGATGCGCGCACAGATCCGCGGTTTGAACCAGGCTTCACAGAATGCTTCAAATGGTATCAGCTTTATTCAGACAACAGAGGGTTACCTCCAGGAAACAACTGACATCATGCAGCGTATCCGCGAACTTGCAGTTCAGGCTTCAAACGGAATCTACTCTGAAGAAGATCGTATGCAGATTCAGGTTGAAATTTCTGCCCTTGTATCAGAAGTTGACCGCGTTGCTAGTGCCGCTCAGTTTAACGGCATGAACATGCTTACTGGCCGTTTCGCACAGCCTATGGGAGAAAATGTAGTAACTGCTTCTATGTGGTTCCATATTGGTGCTAACATGGATCAGAGAGTACAGGTATTTATTGGTACTATGTCTGCTGCAGCTCTCGGAGTTCGCGAACTTGGTTCAGAAGAGAAGCTTTCACTTGCTACACCGGAAGATGCCAACCGCGCAATCGGAACTATTGATGAAGCACTTAAAAAGATCAACAAACAACGTGCTGACCTCGGTGCTTATCAGAACCGTCTTGAACTTACAGTAAAGGGATTGGATATTGGTGCTGAAAACCTCCAGGCTTCAGAATCACGCATCCGCGATACTGATATGGCTTCACAGATGGTAGAATTCACAAAGAACTCTGTACTCCAGCAGGCAGGTACTGCTATGTTGGCTCAGGCTAACTCACAGTCACAGAATGTTCTTAGTCTTCTTAGATAATTGCTTGTCTTTACGAAGATAGTGAGATATAATTAATTTTAGGTTGCGAAAGCAGCCTAAAATTAATTAGCGCGGTGTTTTTTTG
>CAMNIU010000193.1 GCA_946540605.1 uncultured Treponema sp. | reverse complement strand
TGAAGAAGACTTTTGGTTTAATTGCAGCTGCTATGCTGCTTGTTGGTGGCGTTGCTTTCGCTGATGAAGCTATGCTCATCGATTTTACTCTTCTGGATGCTGACTGTGTTGCTGACGACAATGGAAATCAGACACAGAACAGTCATACAGTTATGGACTACTCTGTAAGCGCTGGTGCAACTTTCACAGAAGATCAGAAAGATCTTATGAAAACTTCATTGGCACTTCCAGAATGGGAAGTTAAGCTGAATTCATCTGCAAAAACAGTTGCAAGCTTGGCTGACTCTACGGTTGTTGCCGCTCCTGTAAAAGGTGAAGCAGATGTTCCATTTGCTGGCAAAAATGTAATGGGTGTTCGCATCGTATTCCCTACATGGAACTCAAATGCAAACGCTACTATCGAACCTCCGTTTGATATTCCTGCTTACGAACCATTGGCAACAGCTGATGAAAATGGTGAGCGCCAGGAACCAACAGACGAAGAAAAAGCTAGTGGAAAGACACTTTTTGAAGATGGCTACGGAATCGTAAAGAACGTTGGAACAGTTAAGGCTGTTTCTGTAACAACAATGGGTATGAACTATCCACACGGACTTTATGTTCTTATGTCAGATAACGACGGTATTACACGCCGCTACTTTATGGGTTATCTCGGTTTCGACGGATGGAAAGAACTCCGCTGGAACAACCCACAGTACATTTCTGAAATTCGTAACCGCGAAATTCGTGTATATCCAATCTATCCACGCGGACTTCCATTCGTAAAGTTCGAAGGATTCCAGATTACACGTGATGCTGCTCACATTGGTGGCGACTTCATTGGTTACTTCAAAGACGTAAAGATTATTTACGACAAGGCACTCCTTACTAGCGACCGCGACATTGCTGATGAAGACCTCTGGGGAATCATTGGTAGAAAGGAAAAGGCTCGCCAGAATGCTGAGATGCAGAGATTTGGTAACAAGCAGGTTAACCGCTACCTCGAAAGAGCAAAGCTTGCTTCTGAAGATGAGTTCACTTCTTCTTTGAATGAAGATGGTGGTTCAAACGCTCAGAGCAACGGCGGACAGGCTGCTGATGCTAAATAATCAACTTAAATAGTTGATGACAACGCCCTGAAAGTTATTTGTAAATGGTAATTTTCAGGGCGTATTTTTTTTAACTAAACGGAACTGGTTATGGAAACTGCTAATTTAATTTCTAAAAAACAGATTAAAGATATCTACGAATCCTATACAGATTATTTCAATGAAATTATGTCAAAGGTCATTGAACGTCTTCAGCAGAATATAAAACTTTCTGCTCAGCCTACATATAAAAGCAGGGTAAAGAGTTTTGAAAGTTATTATAAAAAAGTTCTTCGTCTTAAACCAGAACAGATGGAAGAAACTAAATCCTTGATTTATCTCACAGATATGATGGGAATCCGTATGATTTGTGCTTTCCTCGAAGACATTAATCTTGGTGTAGAACAAATTAAAAAACTGTTTGAAATTAAAGAAGTAGAAGTAAAGGGAGCTGAAAAAAAATTTTCTGAATTCGGCTATGAATCAGTTCATGTTTTAGTAAAGATTCCAGAAGAGTTTAAACCTGAGCTTACCGGAAAATATGAAGGTCTGGCACCTATATCAGATGAGATAGTCTGCGAAATTCAGATTCGTACAATCTTACAGGATGCCTGGGCAGAAGTTGAACACGAATTGATTTATAAAATTGATTTTAATCCATTCGATATGCCGCTTCGACGTAAACTTGCTTCAATCAATGCATCGCTCACCCTTGCAGATATCACCTTCCAGGAAATCCGTGATTATCAGAATAAGTTGCAGCGAGAACTCGATGAACGCCGCCGCTCATTCTATTCTCTTGCAGACGGCTTTTTAAACGAAAAGCCTGAAAAACAGGAAGAAGACATTAATCGCGTAAGTCCGTTTGTTCAGGGCACAATTGATGATTTAATTCTCAAGGCAATTGAAGCTCATAATGATGGTCATCTTTCTGAAGCTGTTGATATTTATACACGTATTCTTGAGGCAGTAAAAGGTGGAGACAAAAATGTACTTGCTGTAATTCACAAACATCGAGGTATGGCTTTCTTTGCAATGAATAACCTTGAAGCTGCTCTTGAAGATTTCCAGAAGAGTATAGAAGCAGATCCAAAGGCATTCCGCTCATATTATTACAAGGGAATTGTTTATTCAATTCTCAAAAAATATAAGGAAGCAGTTGAATGTTATACAACTTCTCTCGAGATTAATGAATTCCAGGCACACGCAAACTTTCGCCGTGCAATGGCTTATTATGAACTTGGTGAATACGAACAGGCAATGAATGACCTTGATGTTGCTCTTAAGCTTGGTATGAAGCCGGAAGAATGCAAGGCATTCCAGGAAAAACTGGTTAAAAAATTCGGAATGAATATGTAAAAAAATTTATAAAATTTTATAAATTTGATTGTTTTGGTGTTGACTAATATTTTGATGTCTGATATATTATTCAACGTCAGCAATGACATATGTCTCCTTCGTCTAGTGGTTAGGACATCGGGTTTTCATCCCGACAACAGCAGTTCAATTCTGCTAGGAGATGCTAAAAAGCCTTGTAAGATTTCTTACAAGGCTTTTTTTATATATGGATTGTCACGCCGTCGGCTCGCAATGACGTCATTGCGAAGAACGAATGTGACGAAGCAATCTACAGTAAAAAGGTGCGGGTGTGGATAATTCAGAGGAAACCGAAAAAAAGGTTGAACACAAACAGGTCGATGAACTCCAGGCTGGAAATTATATTTCCAATGGTGGTGCTTTGTCTAAACTTTCTGACTCATTCGAAGAACGTCCTGTTCAGGTTGAACTTCTTCAACATATTGTCCGTGCTTTTAATGAAGAAAAAATTGCTGTATTTGAAGCTGGAACCGGTGTTGGAAAATCTTATTCTTATTTAATTCCTTCTGTACTTTGGGCTTTGTTAAATCATGAACGTGTAATAGTTTCTACCGGAACAATAAACCTTCAGCAGCAGCTTTGTGAAAAAGACATTCCTGCAGTTGAAAAAATAATTGGTAAAAAATTTAAATATGTTTTGCTTAAAGGACGTCAAAATTTTATATGTTTGCGTCGCTTAAATGATGCTGCTTCAATTCTTGACTTGTTTGAAGGGGAGTCAGAAGAACTCAAAAAAATTGCAGACTGGGCACAAAATTCACCAACCGGAAGTAAAAGTGATCTTACTTTTATGCCTTCTGAAAGTGTCTGGACCAAAGTAAATTCTGAAAGTGATGCCTGTATGGGGAAAAAGTGTCCTTTCTTTAGTGAATGCTTTGTAATGAAGGTACGCAAAGAAGCTGCAAATGCAAATCTTATTGTTGTAAATCATCATCTTTTATTTGCTGATATCGAATCACGTCTGAGCGGAGCCGGTTATGAAGATGCTGCAGTTTTGCCTCCTTATCGTCACATAATATTTGATGAGGCACACGGAATTGAAAATGCGGCAACAAGCTTTTTTAGTGAAAGCGTAAACAGGTTTAAGCTGAATAAATTGATAAATCAGATGTATCGGCATAGAAAAAACTCGGAATCAGGTCATCTGTGTAGTCTGGCCATTCTTTCAAGTAATGAAGAAAAAGCCGGAGATGCCTTTGAACTTACAAATAAAATTAAGCTTGCTCTAACAAATGTTGAAATTGCCGCAAAGGATCTTCTTTCAAAAGATTACACAATGCGTTTATATGATGCTACTGCCCGCGATTTTGGACCACTTCTTGTTTCTATAGGCGAGCTTACCCGAGCACTTGGAAGTTTTACCGGCGTTATTCGTGAAGTAATGGAAGGTATAGATGAAGATGATAAAGATGCCCCATGTTATTGGGAATCAAAAGTAATTTTACGTCATCTTGAATCTTATGTAATTTTACTCAAAAACTTTTCTGTCTGGGATGAAAAGCGGGACGATGTATTCTGGATTCAAAAAAAGAGACTTCCGCCGGATATGGTTCGCGATGGAAGTGATGCAGAATATGTAACTCTTACACAAACTCCGCTTGATATTTCGCATCTTATGAATGAGGGTGTTTTTGAGCAGATGTCTACGGTTGTTTGTACTTCTGCAACGCTTAAGACCGGCCGCGATTTTAATTACTGGATGCGCCGTACTGGTGTAATGCTTTCTGGTGAAGATAGAATTATTAAGGACGAGTTTCCATCTCCTTTCCCGTATAATAAAAATATGCTCTTTGCTGTTCCTAGTGATGCACCCTTCCCGGACAATATTCAGTTTCAGCAGTGGGTAGAAATGGCACTTCCACGTCTTATTCAAGCGGCGGCCGGAAGAACACTGGTTTTGTTTACTTCGTATGAGTCACTTAAGAGTGCACACCGCACTGTGGTTGCGAGTATGAGGGGATTTCCCGGCCGCATCATGAAACAGGGCGATGATGATAACGCTAAATTGCTTGAGGCTTTTAAAAAAGAAAACGAAAGTGTGCTTTTTGCGACGGATTCGTTCTGGCAGGGCGTTGATATTCCCGGGGAGTCGCTCTCGCAGGTAATAATTGTGAAACTTCCTTTTACGGTACCTAATGACCCTGTGTTTGTTGCGCGGGCCGAGGCGATTGAAAAGCGCGGCGGAAGTTCGTTTATGGAATTAAGTGTACCAGAGGCTGTAATTAAGTTCCGCCAGGGAATTGGCCGTTTAATTCGTCGTTCAGATGATAAGGGTGTTGTTGTTGTACTCGACCGTCGTATTTACGAAAAACGTTATGGAACAATTTTTACTGCCAGTATGCCTGAATGCAAACAGATTTATGAACCACTTTCTGAGATATCTCATAGAATAAATTCCTTTATTTTTGGATAACTTTGCGCTATAATAAACAACAATAATAGGTGGTTATATGTCTTTTCTGACGGTTTTATGTTTACTTTCAATGGTAATTCCTGCTTCAATTGCAAATATTTTTGCATATCCTGTCAGTAAAAAATTAAGTATGAGGATTTCTGATTATATTGTCAGAGTTCTTGCTCCGCGTCTTTTTGCAATTCTCTATACTTTCAAGCGTTTTCATTTTTGGGGATATGATAATTTAAAAGATCAGTTGCCGGAAAATTTTATTATAATTTCTAATCACCAGAGTCTTTTGGATATTCCAGTCTTTATGAAATTTCTTCCTAACAAGGAAATTCGTTTTATTGCAAAAGATGCTCTTGGCCGTCATATTCCGCTTGTATCTGAAATGCTTAGAACTCAGGAACATTGTTTAATTCCACGCAAAGCAAAACCTATGGAAGCTATGCGTTATATTTCTGATTTTGGTAAACGTGTAATTGAACGAAATCAGGTTCCAATTCTGTTTCCGGAAGGTTCACGAACCCGAGATGGTAATGTAGGAAAATTCTTTTCTGCAGGTTTCCGTCAGCTTACAGAATCTACAGGGCTTCCTGTAGTAGTTTGTGCTCTTGATGGTGGATGGAAGCTTCGCGACTTCCGTAAGATTATGACAAATATTAAATACGGTTCTTATCGTGTAAAAATCTTAAAGATTTTTAATCCTCCAAAGTCAAAAGAGGAGTGTAATAAGATTCTTGAAGATTCAAGAATCCTTATGCAGCAGCAGCTTGAATACTGGCGACAGCTGCCAGCTAATAAGAAATAATGGATTGCTTCGCTTGTGGCTCGCAATGACGTTAATCCTTTGTCATTGCGAGGAGTGAAGCGACGAAGCAATCTACAAAAAAAAGACCGTACGTTTCATGATTACGTACGGTCTTTTTAGTAGTAAAATCTTTTAGGATTACTTGAAATCCTTTGGTCTTCTTTCAACACGTTTGCATTTCTGGCATTCAGCCTGATTTCTAAGTCTGCCATTTTCAATCATTGTTTTCATTATGATTTCGCCACCACAGTCAGGGCAAATGAATTTTTGTGTTGCAACAGTTGTACGAGAGTTTTTACTAGCTCCAGCCATTATGTGCCTCCAATCGAATATTCGTATCAAATATAATAATGAGATATGGCTCTAGTGTCAATAATTCAACTCATAAAAATCAAAACTTTAATTGACACAGTATATGTAATTTGATAATATATCAGACAGTTAACTATATTTTTTGGGGGTCTCCAATTGGCAGGCAAAAAATCATCTGCAGAAAAAAGACACGCACAGAGCGAAGTTCGCAGACTTCATAATAAAGCAATCAAAAGCACTTGCAGAACTTATGCAAAGCAGTTTGTAGAAGCAGTTCAGGCTAAAGATCAGAAACTTGCTGAAGAAAAATACAAGCAGCTTCAGAAGGAACTCGACAGCGCTCGCAGCAAGGGTGTTCTTACACGTAATTCTGTGTCACGCAAAAAGTCAAGAATGATGAACCTTTTCAATGCTACATTTGCAGCAAAATAACATTTTTGATTCCTAGCACTTGAAAAACCAGTTGAAGTTGTTTTCAACTGGTTTTTTTTATGCTAAAATATATTTATGTCAGATTTAAAAGTAACGAAAAATGATTTAATCGACGCAGTTTACAAATCTACAGATATAGAAAAACAGGAAATTGCAAAAGTTGTAGATAGTTTTCTTTCAAGTATACGTGAGGCTTTGGAAAAAGGCAGTACAATAGAATTACGTGGGTTTGGAACTTTTGAACCACGTTTACGTAAGGGACGTGCCGTTGCTAGAAATCCGCGAACGGGAGAAAAACTTTCTGTTGAATCTCATTATGTGGCAGCGTTCAGGGCAGGTCAGCAGTTAAAGAATAATCTCTGGAATCTGAATAAAAAAGATGAAAAATAAAAAATCAAGTCAGACTTTGCAGATAATACAGAGAATATTTTTTTTAGCTCTTTCAGTTATTTTATTCTGGCTTTCAAATCCAAATATCTTTTTTAATAACGGTCTTTCTTTTTTGGCCTGGCTAAACTATCTTCCAGTTTTTTTTCTGATTAAAAATTCAAGGTTTTCTACCGGATGGCTATGGGGTGGCTTTTATGGTGCGCTTTCTTACGGGCTTTACGGGTACTGGCTTAAAACTTTTCATCCGCTAGGGCTTGTTATTGTTTGTGTAGGCTATTTTTTTATTTGTGCCTTTTTATTTTTTATCCTGAAATCAGTTGATTTATTGTTCAAAAAAAATGCGTGGCTTGTTCAGTTTTTATGTGTATGTGGCTATGAATATTTAAAGACCCTTGGTTTCTTTGGAATTAACTATGGAGTTACGGCTTATACTCAATGGCAGAATATTCCGCTGATTCAGATTTGTTCTGTTGTCGGAGTTTTCGGTTTTAATCTTCTGGTTATTTTTCCTTCATCATTTCTTTTCAGTTTAATTACAAAAAAAATTACCCGCGAAAGGCTTTTGAATCAAGCTGATGACGGAAAGCATTCACATATATCAGCTTATGTAAAAAAAGAGCAGGTTCTCTGGCAGAACTCACTTACTTCGACATATGTTTGCGGTATAGTCTGGCTTGCTCTGATGACTGCAACTTTGTTTTATGGTTTCTCTTATTCATCAAAAAATCAATTTGATAAAACTGTAAGTGTTGCTGCAATTCAGAATAATGAAAGTCCGTGGAAAAATGGAATTGAAGAATATTCCCGTAATGTAAAAAAACTAATTCAACTGACGGAGGAGGCTCAATCTCTTTCTCCTGATGTCGATTTTATTGTGTGGCCGGAAACTGCGGTGGCACCTTCAATTATATATAATTATGATTATGGAACTGATGTACGCCGCTTTATGCTGATTTCGCAGCTCTTGAATTTTATTGATGAAAATAATGCTGTGTTCGTAATTGGTAATTCGCACGAGGTTGATGTTCCGCATAGTGACAGAGCTCGATATAACAGTGCTCTTGTTTTTGAATCTGGGAAAAATGTGCATCCGCCTGAGCCGGGAATTTATTCTAAAATCAAACTTGTGCCTTTTACGGAACATTTTCCGGCAAAACATATTTTCCCGTTGCTTTATGTAAGGCTTTTGAACGGCAATACTCATATGTGGGAAAAGGGTGATGAGTATACGGTTTTTGAGTACCGTGGCTTAAAGTTTTCTACACCTATTTGTTTTGAAGATACCTTTAGTACGGTTTGCAGGCAGATGGTTTTGAATGGCTCCCGATGTTTCATAAATCTTAGTAATGATTCCTGGTCAGAGAGTATACCTTGTCAGAAACAGCATCTTGCTATGGCGGTTTTTCGTTCTGTAGAAAACGGAGTTCCTTCTGTACGCAGTACGGCAAGCGGTGTAAGCTGTATAATAAATCCGCATGGGAAAATAGAACGGGTTGCTCCTGAGTTTTGTGAGGCCTTTGTCATTGGTAAGGTACCTGTGATTGACGATAATATGCAGACTATTTTTACCAGGACGGGAGACTGGGCTGGAATTGCTGAGGCTGCTCTATCCTGTTTTATATTGATAATGCAGACATTTATTGTTATAATTAAAAAAATAAAAAATTACATATAGATGCAGGTGAATTGATGGCTGAAAAGGTCGAGAACGAAAAAAGAAATATCACAGTTTTTGGTGAAGAAACAGAATTCGATGGAGTTCTTGAATTCAGTGACCGTCTTGTTATTACTGGAAAATTCAGCGGAAAAATTAATGCACCAAGTGGTGATCTTGAAATTGCAAAAAATGCAGCCTGTAAGGTTTCAACTATAGATGCTAATTCAATTATTGTTGCCGGTGGCGATGTTCAGGGTGATATGAATGCCGCTGAGCGTGTAGAAATCTGTTCTGGCAGCAAGGTTACTGGAAATATTACAACAGCAAGAATCCGTATTGCAAATAATGTAGAATTCAGCGGTGATGTAAATATGCTCGAAAAAGAGCCTGATGTAGATTTATTTTCTGTTGCATCTTCAGAATACAAGCAGGCAATGATTATTCATAGTGATGTAATAAAATAAGCCTATAATGCCGGCACTTTCTGATGTCATTCCCGTGCTTGACACGGGAATCTATTAAAGACAGTAAGGTGCGGATTATCGGGTCAAGCCCGATAATGACATATTTTTCTTGACATATTCGGAGAAAAACTGTAATAATTAAAGAGTAAGGGATTTTTCGCATATCTTATCCCCTGAAAAAATCAATTAAATCTGGTGTTTATTTATTTTTTACTATATAAAATCAAAATCGAATTACAATTTATTATGAGGATTTTTTAATGGCAGCATTAAGAAGGCGTCGCACAGAAGACGCAAACGTAGCGCAGGAGCCTGTAGAAGAAGCTCAGGCAACTCTTGATTTTGGCTCATCTGAAGAGCCATCTGTTCAAAACAAAGAAGCAGAAATAGTTCCCCAATCATCTGAAGAACCTGCAGTCCAAAACACAGAAAATAATGAAAACACTTCTGGAGATGAAAGTTCAGAAACTCCAGTTCAGGATGGCGAAAATCAGGAACAGGGAAAAAAAGTTGTAAAACGTCGCCGTGTTGTAAAAAAGACTGAAGAATCAGAAGGTGCAGCTCCTGTTCAGAATGCAGATCAAACAGCTTCGGCACCAGTTCAAACACAGCAGAATCATTCTGCAACTCAAGAAGAAAGACCTTTCAACAACAATAACAACCGTTATCAGAATAATCAGAGAAATAATTATAATAACCGAAGAGGTGTTGGAATGCGTAAGCCTTATGGCCGCAATTCTTACACACCTCCAACTCCAGAAATGGTAGAAAGCATGGCTGCAGAAGCTGCAGCTGCAGCAGAAGAAAATGCAAACAAACCACGCCTTTTAATTAATGAACTTACAAAAGAATCTATGCCTGAACTTCGCGACAGGGCTATGGAATTTGGCTTTACAGCAGATGACCTTGCTCCAATGAAAAAGCAGGATTTGATTTTTGTAATTCTTAAGGCTCATACAGAACACGGTGGAATTATTTTTGCTGAAGGTTCTCTCGAGATTTTGCCTGATGGCTACGGATTCTTACGCAGCCCTCAGAACTCTTATCTTCCAGGTCCAGATGATATTTACATCAGCCCAAGCCAGATTCGTCTTTTCAATCTTAAGACCGGCGATACTGTTTACGGTCAGACCCGTTCTCCAAAAGAGGGTGAACGCTTCTTTGCTTTGCTCCGCATTGAAAAAATCAACTATGATGAGCCACGCGTTGCACAGACCCGCGTTCCTTTTGAAAACCTTACACCGCTTTATCCAAACGAAAAGCTCCGCCTTGAAACTGTTTCAACTGAAGTTTCAACCCGTATCGTAGATTTGTTTGCGCCAATCGGTAAAGGTCAGCGTCTTTTGATTGTTGCGCCACCAAAAGCAGGGAAGACAATCTTGATGCAGAAAATTGCAAATGCCATTACAACAAATAACCCTGAAGTATACCTCATCGTTCTTTTGATTGATGAGCGTCCTGAGGAAGTTACCGAAATGGAACGCGCAATCAAGGGAGAAGTTATTTCTTCTACTTTTGATGAGCAGGCTACACGTCACGTTCAGGTTGCAGAAATGGTACTTGAAAAGGCAAAACGCCTTGTTGAACACAAACGTGACGTTGTAATTCTTCTCGACTCAATTACTCGTCTTGCACGCGCATACAACCAGACAGTTCAGACTTCTGGTAAAGTTCTTTCTGGTGGTGTTGATTCTAACGCACTTTTCAAGCCAAAGAGATTCTTTGGTGCAGCACGTAACGTAGAAGAGGGCGGTTCTCTTACAATCATCTCTACAGCACTTATTGAAACCGGTAGCCGTATGGATGAAGTTATCTTTGAAGAGTTCAAGGGAACTGGTAACTCAGAAATCAACCTCGACCGCAAGCTTGCAGAACGACGTCTCTTCCCTGCAATCAACATCAAGAAATCTGGTACTCGTAAAGAGGAACTTCTTCTTACAGAAAACGAACTCCAGAAAATCTGGATTCTTCGTAAAGTACTTAACCCTATGGAAGATGTTGACGTTACAGAACTCATTCTTGACCGCATGAAGAAGAGTAAGACCAACGAGGCCTTTCTTAACAGCATGAACGCCGGAACTGCAGGTATGGAGTAATCCACAAAGTGTCATTCCCCGACATAACAAATTAGTGTCATTCCCCGGCTTGACCGGGGAATCTTTTTTTCGGGAGAATTCTCCTAATTTTTCCCAATTCGCAAAGAAATACATCACAAAAAATCAAAAGTAATATAAAATGTATTTATGAAATTTCGTAAGATTTTGTTTCTGTTAATTCTTTCTTTTCTTTCTATAAACATTTTTGCAAAAACGAAAAATTACATTCCGCAGTGTGATTCAGAGGCTCGCATTATTTTTAATCAGCTTGTAGAAAATGAAACAAGTCTTCAGAACTATATTCTTTCAGAAAATGATGATTATACAAAACTTGACCGTTCCTTCTGGAAAGTTGATGTAAATAAAAATGTCTGGTTTATAATCAAAAATACTACAAATCAGAAATATGCGCTTCTAAAGCAGAATCTGGAAAATAATAACTTTTCTTTTTTTTCACCAGAGCTTCCGCAGAATACTCCGGACTCAAATTATCAGATTCAGCATTTTGAAATAAGTAATGATGAAATACTTTTTCTGGACTTGTGGGAGCCTGTCCAAAAAAAGAGAAAACTAATTTCCATGAATTCAAAAAATCCTTCTGCTGTAAATGTGTTGATAGATTTCCACGGTTATAAAAACTGGGGTAATCTTTCAATGGTATACAGTTCAAAAACCGACCAGTTATATGTAGAAACTTACGGCGAATCAAAGGAAGTGCGAGGTCGCATGGTTTTGTATGATTCAGGTTTTTATATTTTTAAGCGCACAGACGGAAGTTTTTCGCAGGAAGGTTGTGAACGCGTTTTTAATATTCCTCAATGGATAATTTCCGATGCGCGTTATGCTTTTCTGAAACAGGAACCGGCAGATTACAGGGGCTATCTGGACTGGCTTTATTATTTTTGTGATTACGGCGAAAAAACATTTGTTTATCAGACAGGGGAGGGAAAACTTCTTACAGATGAGGTTGCTCTTCGTAAATGTATAGAAGATAACAGATTAAATGATGACAGTGTGGAATTATCAAGACACCTGAAAAAAGTCAGGAATAATAAAATACTTGATGAGTCTGCACTTTCCTGCATTTTTAAATTTCCGCGAAGTTATCCGCGTTATTCTGAATATCAGCCCTATAATGCCTGGCTTTTAAAAACTGCGGACGGCGTATGGCTTTTTGTTGAGCTTGGTGTTCAGTATATTGACAGTTATGGAAACGCAAGCTGGAAATGTGCCTATATGACTCCGTATCTTCTGGAAGATGCAGATGGAAATTATCCTGATGTGAGTGAAAAAACTTTGGGAATGATGAGGATTGCCTCTCCTGTGAATGAAAAATGCACCACTGCCCAGAGTCTGTACGGAGCTCTTGTTTATAAAGATAATGATTCTGCTTACTGGTTTGTTTATAAAAATGGTGAAAAATATGAGTGCGCATCTTTTGACCAGGCAGAAATGACAGCCCAAAAGCTTGCAAAGGGAAAAAATGTTACTGGCCCAAAGCCGATTGTTGCAGCATCCTGGCTTATTGTAGTTATTCTTCTATTTATTTTGGTGATTGCAGAAAGCGTGGTAATAATCATCATCCTTTCTAAAAAGTTTTCGCAGCATCTTTCCAAAAAGGATAAGAAATTTATTTTTAGAATACAGGAAGCCGAGCGCACAAAACTTTCGCATGATATTCACGATTCTGTTGTTCAAAATATCCGCGCTATAAGGCTGGAAGCCGAAATGCTGGAGGTGCCCCCAGAA
>CAMNIU010000192.1 GCA_946540605.1 uncultured Treponema sp. | reverse complement strand
ATTTTTTCAAAAACCGGAATTACAAGTGGTGTAGAAAAGAAAATTGCCGGAAATGAGAAATATACAGTCATTACATTGGATGATTTGTTTTTGAATTAAGGAAACAGTATAGTTTTATAAAACTAGAATATTTGCGGATTATTATACATCTATATAAATGGCGATTATAAAGAGGGGGAGCATATGTGTAGAATTATGGAAGACTTCGCTAAGGAAGAAAGAGCGGAACGTGACCTTGAAACTGCTGTAAAATTAATTGAACAGGGAAAAATGACTGAAGAAGAAGTCGCAGAATTTTATCATTTTACAAAAGCTCAGATGAAGCTTGTAAAAGGAAAGGTTGCTATTCTGGCTTAATTTTGAACTAAACAAATAAAAAAGGCTATAAGTGAAGTGTACATAATATAAGTTGTTAGATCTCGGGCAAACTGGATTCGAACCAGCGACCTCAACGTCCCGAACGTCGCGCGCTACCAACTGCGCTATTGCCCGTAAAAAAAATTGTCAGAACTAAAAGAATGTCGCTGGAAGCGACCTCAACGTCCCGAACTGGATAATAGAAGAACCGTTAAAAACAATTGCGAAAACTTGGAGCAATTGTTTAGGTTCAACCTAAGGCATCGCGCTACCAACTGCGCTATTGCCCGTAAAAAAAAGAAGCCTTCCGATGAACGGAAGGCTTAGCGCGAGCGGCGGGGCTCGAACCCGCGATCTCCGGCGTGACAGGCCAGCGCGATAACCAGCTTCGCTACGCCCGCGTGATGTTTGTTATATTATACGAAACTGCATTTTATGTCAATAACAAATATCATATTTTTTAAAATTTTTTTAATTTTTTTTAAGCCCCAAAAATCAGATTTGGAATAAATAGTACCAGCTTTGGACAGAATACAAGTATTGCAAGTTCAAGCAAAATTGCAATAAAGAAAGGAATGCTTTCTTTTGTGTATTCTTCTGGAGGACAGTTTATTATTCCACAGACTGTGTACAATGCAGAACCTACAGGAGGTGTCATAACACCAAGAGTTACGATTGTAGCCATAAGAACACCAAAGTGAACTGGATCCATTCCAACACTTGTTACCATTGGAAGGAAAATTGGTGTCAGAAGCAGGAAGTTTACGTTAGAGTCAACAAACATTCCCGTAATAAAGAGGAAGCCCAGCATTAACAAAGTCAAAAGCTGTGGATTTTCTGTAATTCCAAAAATAAAGTTTGAAAGAACAGCAGGAAGCTTTACCCAGGTAATGGCATAACTGAAAGGTCCAGACATTGCAATAATAAGCATGATGGCACCGGTGTCCTTTACGCTGGTAATAAGAGCTTCCTTGAAGTTATCCCAGTTGAGTTTTTTATAAACAAACTTTCCGACGATAAGTGCATAAATTACAGCAAATGCTCCAGATTCTGACGGGGTGAACAAACCAAATCTAATTCCAACAATCAGAATAATTGGGAACAAAAGTGCCCATACAGAAACTTTTAGATTCTGCAATAATTCTTTAATTGTTAGTCTTGTGGCATTATGTATTGGCGGGTCAAACTTTCTTATACGGCTTGTAATAGAAACTGTAGCCATCAGGAAAATCATCATCAAAATGCCTGGAATAATACCTGCAGCAAAAAGTCGGCCAATAGAAACTTCACCTACAAATCCAAAAATAATCAAGCCAAGGCTTGGAGGAATTGTTGCGGTTATGAGTGCTGTAAGACAGTTTACAGAAGTGATGTAGCCTTTTGTGTAACCTCGGGCCTGCATTTCCGGACCAAGGATTCTTGTTTCCATTGCGGCATCAGCAGTTGCTGAACCTGAAACTCCACCCATCATTGTAGACATAACTACAGAAATCTGAGCCGTGCCACCGTACATTCTGCGAGTCAGAAGTCGGGCCAGACTCAAAAGCTGTTCTGTAATTCCGGAAACATTCATTAAGTTTCCTGCAAAAATAAAGAATGGAACAGCCAGAAAAGCGAAGGACTGACTCTGCAGAACAACCATCTGCGTAGCAGCTTCAAAAGGCAAAACCGGCTGACTTAAAAAGTAAGCAAATCCGGCAAGTCCAATTACATAGGCAATAGGCATTCCCAAAATAAGGAATAAAACAAAACATATAAGTAGAAGTGTCATTCTGATACCTCCACAGATTTTTCTTCTTTAAATGAAAGAATTACTTTTTTGATTTTTCCGATTGTAGAAAGAGCCATTGAAAAAGTTGCAACGACAAGGCTCAAAGTAACTACAGAGTAGGGAATAGGTATAGATTGATATGTTCTTAATCTTTCTACCCAGACAAGGCGTGCACCATATACACAAATTACACATGTCAGAAAGAAAATTATTACATAAATAATCAGTGATAAAATCTTTTGAACTACAGGAGGTAAATGTCTGGTCAAAATATCAATTCCTATCAATTGACCAGATCTCCAGGCAATATCAGCACCCAAAAAACTGGTCCAGGCCAGAAGAAGCATTGCCAGGTCAATATTCCAGGACATTGATATTCTTAAGAAACGCAATATAGCAGACATAAAAACAAGCAGAACAAGAAGAACAAATCCGCCTCCACAAACAGCTTTTTCTGCCAGATCTAAATATTTTAAAATTTTTTTCATAAATAGCACCTTTAAAAAAAGAGGATGCGTCAAAAATGATGCACCCTCTTATTAAATACAAATAATTTATTCACTCAACTCTTTGAAAAGTCTGTCTTTCAAACCTGCCGAAAATCCTAAATCATTATTTGTATATAAAGGTTCAATGGCTTTCTGGAATTCTGCAATATCTACATCTGTAATTGTAACTCCATGAGCTTTCATGTTGTCATAATATCCATCTTCTTCGTTTCTGATGATTTCGCCATATTCAAGAGCAGCTTCGCGCATTGTTTTTACGAAGAGTTCTCTGTCACTTGGAGAAAGGCTGTTGTAGAAGTTTGCTGAACAAACGAATGCTGACTGAAGCATATAGTGCTTTGTCATGGCAATGTTCTTTACAACTTCATAAAGGCGTGAACCATCTGCCGTTGCAACCTGAACTTCACAACCATCAAGAGTTTTCTGCTGAATTCCAGGGAATACTTCGCCCCATGAAATACCGATATTAGCAAAACCAAAATACTTTGCAAGAGTGTTTCCAATTGAGTTACCAAATCCACGGATGCGAAGTCCAGATAAATCAGATACGTGAGCTACTGGCTTTGTTGTATAGAAGCAGCGGAAACCGTTATACATGTTTGTGATATATACAATGCCCTGTTTTTCCAATTCAGCCTGCCATTCTTTGAAGAGCTTTGTATCTGGAAGCTTTTTCAAAGAAGCTGGATCTGTAAGAATATATGGAGCCATAAGAATGTTCAGATCTGGGATTTTGAACTGACTTGCAAGACGTCCAGGATCACTAGGAACAACAAGGCTTACACCGAGTTTTGCCTGTGTTACCAGAGCATCTGTATCGCCCGATAAAGCACCTGCAACCTGAACTGTAGCGCTAAAACGGCCTGTTGCATTAAGTCTGTCAGCAACAGCCTGCATCATACGGCTCTGACCTGTAGTTGCGGCTTCTGTTCCGGCGAATGTTACTGGAATCTTTTTATCTGAAGACTCAGATTTTTTTGAACATGATGATAACAAAAGAATTGATGCAATTGTTATTGCACTTGAAATTTTTAATAGTTTTTTTATTTTTTACTCCTAATATTTTTCATAAGGGATTTCCCTTAACTTGTATACTAGTATATTTGTAAAAAATGCAGATGTCAAATTTTATTTTTAAATATTTTTTTTACGCAAAATACTGTGGGAATATCTTCTTTATTTCATCTTCCTGAGTGTGTTTTCGTGAAAGATGTTTGCTAACAGCTTCTTTTGCAGCCTTTGCATCCCTGTTTTTTATTGCATTGAGAATATCCTGGTGTTCATTAATGATTAATTCTGGATTAAAAGAGTGAAGGTGAAGCTCTCGAATTCTGTCATAATGAATGCTGATTAATCTTATCATGTAGTGGCACTGCATTTTTTTTGTAATGCGGTACATTTTTTCATGGAAGTCATTATCCAATTCCATGATTTTATCAAGATTATTCTTTTCAAAATAAAATTGCTGAAGAGTAACGTTTTCTTCCAGCTCTTGAATATCCTGTTCTGTTGCCTGTTTACAGCACATTTCTGTAATTGCAGATTCTATAGTTGCTCTAACAAAGATAGCCTCATCAACAAGATCCATGTCAATCAGACTTACATGACTGCCTCGCTGGGGGAGAATTTCAATTATCTTTGTTGAAGAAAGCTCCTGCATGGCCTCGTGGACTGGTGTTCTGGAAAGATTCAACTCATTTGCAATATCCTGCTCACTAATCATGCTTCCAGGGGCAAGTTCAAGTTTTACAATGTTTTCTCTGATGACACGAAGAGCATACTCTCTGTTCGTTTCTTTTTCACGTTTTGCAGTATTTTTCATATATCCTCTCATATTAGAGTTTAAGTAATAACCCGTCAATACTAGTTTTTTCTTATAAAACAGATATTTTTCTTGACATTTATGTATAATGATATATTATACTAAATGTACAAGCGTACTAGTATGCAAGTACGCTTGCGCTTAAATTATAGCATACAATCTTCAAAACAGGTAATAAAATGTTCAAGAAAACACAAAAAAATCAGGTTACTGAATTGAATTCTGTTACAAAGGCACAGAATTTCAAGAAGTATTTTCGCAAGTACTGGCAGTTCTATGCACTGCTGTTGATTCCAATTCTCTATTACATAATTTTCCGCTATATTCCTATGGCTGGAAATATTATTGCTTTCCGCCGTTATCGTGCAGGTGGAAGTCTCTTTGGTCAAAAATGGAGTGGATTGAAATATTTTAAACAGTTTATTGGTGATAAAACCTTCTGGCGTGCATTCAGAAATACTTTGGTACTTAATATTTCTTATCTTGCAGTTCGATTCCCGCTTACTTTGATTTTTGCACTGCTTTTGAATGAAATTAAAGCTCTGTGGTGGAAAAAGTTTGTACAGACTGTTTCATATCTTCCACACTTTATTTCAATGGTAATTGTAACTGGTATGGTTCGCGAACTTGTTTCTACAAGTGGTCCGTTGAATCAGATGATTGCACACTTTGGTGGAGATAAGATTTCATTCATTGCATTCCCACAGTATTTTAATCCTATTTTCGTAATTTCTGGTGTATGGCAGGCTTTGGGATGGGGTACAATTCTCTATCTTGCTGCTATTGCGGGAATCAATCCTTCTTTGTATGAAGCTGCTGAAGTTGATGGTGCAAATCATTTCCAGCGCGTATGGCACGTAACAATTCCTTGTATTCTTCCTACAATTACTACTTTGCTTATTCTTGATATTGGTGGTCTTGTTGGTTCTGGTGGTGCTTTCGAAAAGGTATTCCTTTTGTATAACCCAATGACTTATGAGACGGCAGATATTATTTCAACCTTCGTATTCCGAATGGGTCTTGGTTCTGGTAACTACAGTTATGCAACGGCTGTAGGTTTATTTGAAGCTTTGTTGAATCTTACTTTGCTTACTTTAGCAAACAGAGTTTCTAAGAAAGTTTCCGGTTCAGGATTGTGGTAAGGGTAAGGAGGAATAGAAAATGTCTGAAACAACAGGTGTAAAAGTAAGAGAAACAACAGGCTATCTCGTATTCAAATGGTTTAACACAGCAATAATGATTCTGGTATGTATAGTAACTCTTTATCCGTTCCTGTATCTTGTTGCACAGTCTTTTTCTTCGGAAGAAGCAATTACTTTGGGAAAGGTAAGTCTCTGGCCAATCGGATTTAATGTTCAAACTTATAAGTCTGTACTTGCTAAAGGAGAGTTCCTTCACGCATATAAAAATACTGTAGTTTATTCGATTTTGGGAACAATTCTTTCTCTTGTATTCAGTTGCTGTATGGCGTACCCGCTTTCAAAAAAGGAACTCAAGGGTTATAAGGTTCTCACAAAGTTTGTAATTTTTACAATGTATTTTGGTGGTGGCTTGATTCCAAACTACGTTCTTATGATGAAACTTCATCTTATTAACAGAGTTGCTGGTTTTATTATTCCATCAATGCTTAGTACTTATTACATCATTTTGATGAAATCATTCTTTGCAGAAACTCCGCATGAACTGGAAGAAGCTGGAGAACTGGATGGACTTTCTCCAATCGGAATTTTTATCCGCATCGTTCTTCCTCTTTCAATGCCTATTATCGCAACAATGATTCTGTTTAATGCGGTTGGATACTGGAACAACTGGTACAATGCATTCCTTTATCTGGATAAAAAAGAAATGTGGCCGGTTGCTTATTATCTTAAGACTATTATTTCTGGTGCATCTACATCAGCAGATCCTGGAGAGGCTACTGCAGAAAAAATGCAGATTGCCGCAAATATTAAGTCTTGTTCTATGGTTCTTATGGCTCTGCCAATCATCTGTATATACCCATTCATCTCGAAGTACTACGTAGAGGGTATGATGCTTGGTGGTGTAAAAGAATAAATTAAGGTAAAAAGTTTTTATCAAAGGAGGATA
>CAMNIU010000191.1 GCA_946540605.1 uncultured Treponema sp. | reverse complement strand
TAAGTGAAAGCGTGGGACTTAAGTCTCGGCTTGAGACCCTTAGCCTTATAGGCTAAGAGCAAACCACCCGTTTGACGGGTGGTTATGATTTGCTTCGCCTTCGGCTCGCAATGACGTCATTGCGAGGAGCGCAGCGACGAAGCAATCTATTAAATAATACCCATACCTGTCAAAAGAATGATGAAGAGCATAATTGGTGCAACGAACTTAATCATTACAACATAAAGTCCCTTACGAACGAAGTGTTCACCGTTAAGAGTAATTTCATCAATTGTAGTTTTTGGTTTAGCAACCCAACCAATAAGAATACAAGTGAGGAGACCAACAATAGGCATAAGGATGTTGTTGCTTGCGTAGTCAAGGATGTCGAGAATCTGACCAACACTTCCATTTGGAAGCTTAAGGTCAAAGTAGAATACGTTGTAACCAAGACATACGATGATAGAAACAACAAATGTGCTTACAGCCATAATGAATGCTGAACGGCGGCGGCTCCACTTAAACTTATCCATCATAGAAGATGTGATTGCCTCAAGAATAGAAACTGCAGAAGTAAGAGCAGCGAACAAAACCATTACGAAGAAAATCAAACCAATAAAATCACCAAACTTACCGAGTGAGTTGAATACCTTTGGAAGAGTGATAAACATAAGTCCAGGACCTGCAGACATTCCTTCTTTTCCGCTGAATGCAAATACAGCTGGAATAATCATCATACCTGCAAGAATAGCTACACCAGTATCAAAAATCTCAATCTGATTTACAGATTTACCAAGGTTTTCATCTTTCTTCATGTAAGAACCATAAGCAATCATAATACCCATAGCAATTGAAAGAGAGTAGAAAAGCTGCCCCATTGCATCAAGGATGATTGTAAGGAAGCCACGGAATGTGAGACCTTCAAAATTTGGAATGAAGTAAATAGCGGCACCCTGAAGACCAGTGCGTGTAACACCATTTGCATCTGTATGCTTGATGAACAAAGCATAGAAAGCGATGAATACAACAATTATGAAAAGAATTGGCATAAGGATTTTTGAATAACGTTCAATTCCGTGCTCAACTCCCTTATATACGATGATAAAACAGAGAATTGCAAACAGAGCGCAGTAGAAAATTGGCTGCCACTGAGAAGTGATAAATCCGCCAAAGAATCCGTCTGCAACAGCAACCTGACCCTGGAATGCAAGGTAGCTGAACATATACTTCATTACCCAGCCACCGATTACACAGTAGTAAGGGTAAATAATAAATGGTACTACGAATGAAAAGATTCCGAGGAAGCCCCACTTCTTATTGATTTTTGAATAAGCAGTGAGAGGACTCTCCTGAGTCTTTCTACCAATTGCAACTTCTGTAATCAAAAGTGCAAAACCAAATGTGAGGGCGAGAACAAGATATACCAGAAGGAAAAGTCCTCCGCCATCTTTTGCAGCAAGGTAAGGGAAGCGCCAGATATTTCCTAATCCAACGGCACTACCTGCTGCAGCCAGAACGAACCCGATTGAACTAGTAAACGAGTTGCGCTGTTTTGTCTGAGTTTCCATAAACACCTCTAAAAATTTTTTTACAGCAAATATTTTAACATAAAAAAAGGTGACAGTTAATAGTCAGATTTGTTATAAGTACTTCTAAAAAAATATTATTGTTAAAAAAATGAATTCTATTATATAATTAAAAAATGGCACTCAAACAAAAAGTACGAAAGGGGTTAAACAGTCTTACATCCTCGTTTCAACGGGCAAGGCTCGTTTCTCTTTTTGTAACTATTTGTTCGCTTTTATATCATATTGGTATCTGGTGTTTTTTTTACGCAGTAGATATCAAGCATATGTTTTATTACAATTTTTTTAGTATTACTGTTTTTTCTGTAATTTTGATTCTTGTGCCGCGTTTGAAATCTTATGTTCTTGCTTATAATATTGCCCTGCTGGAAGTAATTATTCATCAAGTTCTTGCAGATTATTTTATGGGCTCGTACAGCAGCTTCCATTCCTTTATTCTTTTAATGGGACTTTTGCCGTTCATTATTTTTGAAAATAAAAAACGTTATGCGCTGCCAATTACGGTTATTACTGCACTTCTTTATATTTATTTTTCCTGTAGAAATATTGAACCTCATGCAAATGTTGCTCCGGCTATTTTATTCGGCGTCCGATGCATGAATATCTCCATTACAGTTTTTATAATCATCTTTGTAGTTTTAATTTATACCCGCGTTGTTTATCGAATTGAATATTATCTAAAGAATCATAGTGAATCGCTTGAAAATGAAATTAAAATGGCAGCAGTAATCCAGCAGAGTTTTTTCAGGCAGCAGGTTGATGATATCAAAAAATATGAGGTTGGATATTTCAGCCGTCCGATGGTTGGGGTTTCCGGTGACCTTTATGATTTTTATAAGACAGGCGAAAAGCTTGATGGTCTTGGAATTTTTGATGTTTCTGGACACGGTATATCCTCTGGTCTTGTAACAATGCTTGTAAAAAATATCATCCATCAGGAATTTTACAATCAAAAAGATGCTGAATTATGGGAAATCGTTAATCAAATTAATGACCGTGTAATCGAAGAAAAGGGTGAAATTCAAAATTACCTTACTGGTGTTCTGGTTCGTCTTTATGAAGATAAGTTTGAACTGGTCGATGCAGGTCATCCGGCTCCTATTTTGTATAAGAAAAGCACTGGTGAATGTAATTATATTGAGCTTGGCGATAAATCTGTTGGTGTAATTGGAATTGCAGGCTTTCCGGTGTTTTATGAGTCGATTTTCTACGATTTTGAAGATGGCGATGAGTTGATTCTTTTTTCTGATGGTGTTATTGATATTAAAAATGAAAACGGTGAATACTTTGGCAAGGAACGTCTTTTAAAAGCAGCAAAAGTTATGGTTGGAATGTCTGCTGCAGAACAGGTTAGTTATATTGCAAACGATATTTATTCATTCTGTGCAAATTGTGAACAGAATGATGATTTGACTATAATTGTTTTGAAAAAATAAAATTATGAATCAATACCCGATAACTCCCTATCTTGATGAAATTTGCGTGGCATTGCGTGAGTCGACATCGCGCTTTTTAATTTTAACTGCAGAAACTGCGGCTGGAAAATCTACAGTTTTGCCGCTTGCGCTGCTACGTAATTTTTCCGGAAAAATTCTAATGACTGAGCCGCGCCGTATTGCTGTACTTGGTGTAGCAAATCGTGTTGCGGAACTGAATACAGAGTATGCAGATTGTGAAGGCTCAGCGACAGGCGAGGTTGGATACAAGATTCATCTGGAAAGTAATATCACAAAAGAAACCCGCCTCGAAGTTGTAACAGAAGCAATCCTTGTGCGCCAACTGCAAAGTGACCCGGCTCTTGAAGCTTATAATGTTGTTGTGCTGGATGAGTTTCACGAAAGGTCAGTGAATACAGACCTGGCTCTGGCTTTTTTAAAAGAAGCAATGCTGCTACGGGACGATTTATTTGTTGTGATTATGTCGGCCACAATCGACACAGAAAAATTACAGGAGTATCTTGGGGATTGCGGGGAGACTCCTGTTTTCAAAGTGCCGGGCAGGCAGTTTCCGGTGCAGGTAATTTATGAGCCAGAAAAGAGTGTAGCGGGTGCTGTTCGGGAAGCACTTTCATTTTCAAAACAAAATATTTTAGTTTTTCTTCCCGGTATTTCAGATATCCGCAAAGCACAAGACGCATTGCTAGAGACAGGTTTATTTGATGAAGAAAGTAACAACGAGCTTTGCATTTTGCATTCGAGCATTTCATTAGAAGAACAAAAAAAGGTTCTTGTTGAATCACAAAAGCGACGTGTAATTCTTTCGTCTGCAATAGCTGAAACTTCTCTTACCGTGCCAGGAGTTACAACAGTTATAGACAGTGGGTTTGCCCGCATAAATCGGCTGGATATAAATACAGGAATGGAAAAACTCACAACTGAAACAGAAAGTGAATTTTCTGCAGAACAGCGTAAAGGGCGCGCAGGACGTCTTTGTGAAGGAACTTGTATACGTCTTTGGGATAAGCATGATCCGCGGCTAAAAGAACTTGCGCCGGAAATATTGAGGGCAGACTTAGTTCCGCTTGTCCTTGAGTGTTCAGAACGCGGTGTTTATTCAGTTGATGGAATTGACTGGCTTGATTGTCCTTCGCGTGCAGCTTGGAAAGAAAGTTCTGAATTGCTGCTCCATTTAGGAATGCTTAAGATTGATGGAAGAATTACAGAAAAAGGTAAGGCTGCATTAACACTTGGCGTGCATCCGCGGCTTGCAGGAATTGCTCTGGCTGATTTTGATAGCGATAAAGGCAGGCTTAGTGAAGAAGGAAGGAAATTACTAATCCAATTCAGTTCTTATTCACGTTCGTCTCAAGAGTTACAAAGACGATTTATTTCTGATTTGGAACGCAGGCTCAAAATCAGCGGATATAAAGAAAAGGAAAAAACAGACTTTTTGATTTTGTGCGGATATCCGGACAGGCTTGCAAAACGTACAAGTGAACCTGGCCTTGAACCTGCTGAATATAAGTTTGCAGGTGGACGTCAGGCGCGATTATATAATAAAAGAGCCCCGTTATGGCTATGCGCTCCAGATGTAATGGCTGGTGACAAAGAAGCAGTAATCTTTGATTTAGTCGAACTTGATGAAGCGAAAATCAATGAATTTCTGGAAAAACATTGTGAAATTCGAGAAATTTGTTCGTTTACTCAAGGGACTTTGCAGAAATTTGAACAGAAATGTTTTGGAGAAATAGTTCTTTCTTCTAAGAAAATTCCTGTTTCTGATGGGGATTATGCACAGGCCTGGGTAAATGAAGTGAAAGAAAAAGGGCTTGTATGTTTGCCTAAGGATTCACGAGTTGAAAGTCTTTTGCTTCGAGCACAGTTCATTGAACAGCAGAAAGAGGCCGAATCTGAAAATCAACTTGAAGAGAGACTCCGGGATTCGGTAAACGAATGGCTTATTCCGTTTATGGGTGGAAAAACGAGTCTTACTTCTTCAATGGTTTATGATGCCTTGTACTGGTATTTAAATGGAACAGAAATAGACAGGCTTGCTCCGGAAACGCTTGTACTTGAAAATGGCCGCCGCTGTAAAGTACAATACGAAAAATTGGCAGAAATCCGGCCGGTAATAGAGATTATTATTCAACGGATTTTCGGATGTTTTACTACGCCACAAATCTGCGGTAAAAAAGTTTTATTGCGCCTTTTATCACCGGCAAGCAGGCCACTTCAGGTTACTGAAGATCTTGAACATTTCTGGACGGGTGCGTGGATTGAAATCTGCAAGGAAATGAAAGGCCGATATCCTAAACATAATTGGAACTATACTGTGGTGGAAAAGGACTAAAACTATTCGTCACCCTGAACTTAGGGAGCGACGGCTGTAAGCCGATAAAATGCTCCAGTGGAGCATTTTAAGCGAGTCTCCGAGCGGCTGTGCCGCGAAGGGTTCAGGGTCTATCAAAACAGATGCTGAAACAAGTTCAGCATGACAGAGGACTTTATATGAATATAATTTTAATCATTCTAGGTATTCTTTCTATCTCTTATGACTTCATCCTCATCATTATAAATCCCGGAACATTCTGGGATATCGTTTTCTCATTTACACATATCTGGCTTGCATTGGGCGCATATCTGATTTTTGTTGGAATCTACAGAATCAAAACGGGTCATTCTTTCTGGAGCATCTGGAAAAAATGGATAAAGCGGACTTTTATTTGTCTGGCTTCAATTGCTGGAATTGTGGCTGTTATCAATCTTTGTCTCATTTTGAATCCGGCAATTGTGTCTACAAACGAAACTGCTGAGCACGTAATTTTGCTAGGTGGTGGAATAGATAAAGACGGGAAGCTTCCGAAATCAGTTATAAGTCGTGTAGAAAAAGCAGCAGATTATCTTAACCAGCATCCGGAATCAATTTGTGTTGTTACCGGCGGAACCTTAAAGTGGCTTCCATATCCCGAAGCACCGGAACTCAAAAATCAGCTTGTAAAAAGAGGTGTAGCTGCCGAGCGCATTCTGGTAGAAGATCAGGCACTTGATACCATTCAGAATTTTCAGTTAAGTTGCAAAATGCTCAAAGAGTTTAAAGACGCTTCAACAGAAGAAATCTTAAATACTTCAACAGCAGTTGTTACAAGCCGTTATCACCTGCGTCGTTCTGAGCGGCTTGCACGCAGAATGGGCTTTAAAAATATAAAAGGCATCCCGGCGGGATGCCCTGCAATTTATGTTTTACATAGTTATGTTCGCGAAATCTGCGCGTATGTAAAACTGAATGTTCGTATTCTTTTGACTGGTAAACCACGCATCCTATTGTAGATTGCTTCGCCCTTCGGGCTCGCAATGACGTGGCAATCTACTTTCCAAGTGCAATAGAACGGTTGCAGGCTGCAGTAACTGCTTCAATTACTGCATTGCGGAAGTTATTCTTTTCAAGGGCAGCTACGCCTTCAATTGTTGTTCCGGCTGGAGAACAAACCATATCCTTGAGAACTGCCGGGTGTTTACCACTTTCCAGAACCATTCCGGCAGAACCATAAACTGTCTGAGCGGCATAAGTGTAAGCCTGTGAGCGAGGCATTCCACAGCGGACTGCTGCATCAGCAAGTGCTTCAATGAACATGAAAACAAAAGCAGGACCTGAGCCACTAACAGCTGTAACGCAGTCCATCAGTTTTTCAGGAACCACTTCTACCTTGCCGGCAGTGCTCAAAATCTCAATTGCAGTTTTTGCTTCATCTGGTTTGATATTTTCACCGTAAGTTACGGCTGTCATTGCTTCGCCAATCTGTGCACAAACATTTGGCATCATGCGAATAAAGCGAGCTTTAGGTGCCCAGTTAGTAAGCTTTTCAATTTTTACACCGGCAGCCATAGAAATGATAACAGCCGAAGAAGGAATGCTTCCTGCAATTTCAGCAAAAACATCACCAAGAAACTGTGGCTTCACAGCAAGGAAAATGTAATCACAGTCGAGAACGTCAGTGTTGTTTTCAACAAAGGTCGCCCCAGTCTCAGCGGCAAAAGCCTTGCCCATTTCAGTATTTTTATCAGTAACCTTAATCTGGCTTACATCATATTTTTTGCAAACAGCGCGCATAATTGCACCGCCCATTGCACCAGTTCCAATACATCCGATTTTCATATATCCTCCTATTCTACCTTAAACAAAGTTGCTTTTGCGTCATCTTCGAAAAGAGCAGCAAGAGAGCGTGTCTTTCCGCCATTTGCCAGCAGCATTTCAATTCCGTATTCAGTGACCTTTTCTGCAGCCTGGATTTTTGTTTCCATACCGCCGGTTCCAAATGCATTTGTATCTCCAATCTTAATTGTTTTACGCAGTTCTGGAATTGACTCAACAGTTTCAATCAGTTTGGCATCCGGATTTGTCTTTGGATTATCTGAATAAACGCCGTCGATATCGCTGAAGAGAATGAGAAGGTCGGCAGACCAGAGAATTGCTGTGAGGGCACTCAGATTATCGTTATCGCCTATTTTGATTTCGTCGAAGCTTACGCTGTCGTTTTCGTTGATGATGGGTACAACGCCTTCGTCTACGAGGGTAAACAAAGTATTGCGGATATTAAGGCTGCGGTGCTCATTTTTGAAATCATCTTTTGTGAGCAAGAGCTGGCCGATGTGCAGATCCTGCTTCTGGAAGGCCTTGCGCCACTGGTGCATAAGCTCTACCTGACCAATTGAACAGAGGGCCTGGCGGTAGTGAACGTCCTTTTTGCGGGCCCATTCCTTTGTTGTAGAAACGCCGGCAACCTGTGCTCCGGATGAAACCAGAATGATTTGTTTGCCCTGTTTGATGAGGTTTGCGCACTGTTCGGCAAAGCTTGCCATAAAGTCAACATTGATTGTACCATCGGCTTTTGCAAGTGTGTTGCTGCCGATTTTAATTACTATTTTTCGTGCCTTTTTAAGGCTTTCGTTTATTTTACTCATCTAACCTGTCCTTCGCCATCAATTAAATATTTAGTAGTTGTTAAAACCTTGATTCCCATTGGACCGCGGGCGTGCAGCTTCTGGGTTGAGATTCCGAGTTCTGCGCCAAAGCCGAATTCGCCGCCGTCTGTAAAACGTGTACTTGCATTTACATAAACACAGCTGGCGTCAATCATAGACTGGAAGAGTCTTGTGTTTGCACGGCTCTCAGAAATAATGCTTTCGCTGTGCTTTGTGTTGTGAGAATTGATGTAGCTGATGGCTTCTTCAATTGAATCTACAACTTTAATGCAGCATTCGTAATCAAGATATTCGTTGCCAAAGTCTGCATCGGTGGCTGGAATGGCGTCCTTCAAATACTTTATGGCTCTTTCATCGGCATGCAGCTTTACGCGGCCTGCGAATTTTGCTTCCAGTTTTGGAAGGAACTCTGCGGCAACTTTGCTGTGAACTACAATACACTCAATCGCGTTACAAACGCTTGGGCGCTGGATTTTTGCGTTTTCTGCAATTGTGCAGGCCATATCAAGATTTGCCTCGCTGTCTACATAAAGGTGGCAGACGCCGCTTCCGGTTTCAATTACCGGCACTTTTGCGTTTCTTACGACATTTTCAATCAGCTTTTTACCGCCGCGTGGAAGACATACGTCAATCATACCAACAGCGTTCAAAATCTGGTCTACATCGCTATGGTCATGGTCTTTTACTTCTACAAGTTTAATTGCTTCCGGAATACCGCCTTCAACACCGGCAAGAGCTTCGCGGATTACACGGACAATTTCCACATTTGATTTATATGAAGATGAAGAACCGCGCAATAAAATTGCGTTTCCGCTTTTGTAAGCAAGACTAAAAGCATCTACAGTTACGTTAGGGCGGTTTTCATAGATAATCGCAACAACTCCAAGAGGTACGCGAACCTGGCGGATAGTCATTCCATTAGGAGTTTTCCAGCCGGCAACTTCTTCACCAACGGGGTCTGTCTGTCCAATTACAAGACGGAGGCTATCAATAATTCTGTCGATACGCTTGTCATTCAAAAGAAGGCGGTCAATAATAGACTCGCTCATTCCAGCCGCACGCGCCCCATCAATATCGGCCTTGTTTGCTGCAATAATAGAAGCGCGGTTTTTATTCAGGGCTTCGGCAACAGCTGCAAGGGCAGTGTTTTTTTCACTGGCATTTTGTAAAGCAAGCTTCTGGCTGGCAGTACGCAGGGAATCGGTAAATTTTTTAATGTCCATAGGGCACCTCTTTAGTGTCATCTGTCATCCCGAAACAAGTTCGGGATGACAAGGTTGTAAAAAAAAAGACCGGAACTTTTCGCTCCGGTCTGCTTAAATCAAAATTAGTAGTTTGCAAGGAAATACATTCCGAGCAGCATAGCTAACCGGCATTTTTCTTCTGTCCATTCAGTTTTGGGAGGAAGGTTTGAAATGTACCACCAGAAAATTCCGAATTCAGGATCAATGCGGAGAGTGTATTCTGCAAAATCAGGAGTGTCCGGTTTCTGTCCGAACATCAGGAATACTGCCTGATTAATCAACTGCAAAAAGAGAACGTAATTATCTTTCCAAGATTTGTTGCTTAAGAAAACATCAAGCTGGTAAAGAAGCTGGTCTTTTAATGCAATGTCTGATTTTTCAACCCACGTTTTCTGAATTAAAAGAGTCAAATTATTTTTGAAGCTGGAAACTAATTTTTCTGCAGCTTCTTCTTTCATTTTAGAAAAACCCTTTCCAGAACCAAACGCAGCGGCAATTGTGTCGGCAGATGATTCGTAACCCTTTTCTTTATTAAGAAAATTAGAAAGCGAATCAATCGTCTTTTTGTCTAAAAATTCTGTAAGTATGTCAGCCTGTTTAGTCATACTGTAGATATTAAAGATTTATTCAATGTTGGTCAAGATTGAAGGCTCAGAGTGAAGAAGCAGGGTTTTAGGGGTGCAACCACTAGGAGAGGGGGTAGGGCGCAATGAAATGCGACCGTAGGGGCAGGCGCCCCAAAAAAATAACTTTATGTCAAATATACTTGACATATAACAAAATGTCGTATATATTTGACATAAAGACAGGCAGAAAGTGCACATCCGCCTGTATGCGGAAAATCCCGCAAGGAGAAAATTTATGTCATTATCATTCGCTATTGGATTTGCAGTTGGAATTGCTATTGTAGCAATTGTTTGTATAATTTTTAGAATCAAGCACAAAACTTGTGAATATGATGAACGTCAGGTTGCAGCCCGCGGCCTTGCCTTTAAGGCTGGTTTTATAACTTTTGTTCTTTGTCAGATTGCTGTATTCTTTATTGAGCTTTTTACAGAAAAACCTCTGGTTATTGTGGCACCTGGAATGCTCAGCTGGCTTGAGACCTTGTTTGCTCTTTTGATTTTTGTTGAAGTAGCAATTTTTAAGGATGCTTATTTTTCACCAAATAAGCCTTTTACAAAAAGATGGCTGGTGATTGTAATTTTATTAGCGCTTCTTTCTATATTAAGAGGCTTTACGGCAGATGATGCATGGTTCAAACTGATTAATCTTTCTGCAGGCGTTTTTGTTGGAGTAATTGGATTGAGCATTTTTGCAAAGTATTTGATATCGAAAAAGACAGAAAGAGAAGAGGAAGACGAATAAGCAAGGCGGGTAAAAATGAAAAATCTAAAACTAAAATCTGCCCGTGCCCTTAAGGATATGTCACAGGATGATTTAGCAAAGGCCGTGGGTGTAAGCCGGCAGACAATCAATGCAATAGAAAAGGGAGACTATAATCCTACAATC
>CAMNIU010000190.1 GCA_946540605.1 uncultured Treponema sp. | reverse complement strand
ACTTTAAAAAAAGTTTTTCCTTATATTCTTTTGAGTGTTGCATTGGGTGCTGTAATTCACAACTGGATTCCTGAGGACTGGATTGTCAGCCTGCTTGGTAGGAAAAATCCGCTTGGTGTAGTTCTTGCTGTTTTTACGGGCATTCCCATGTATGCAGATATTTTTGGCTGTATTTCAATTTCGGAAAGTTTGCTTGCGAAGGGCGCGCTTTTGGGAGTTGTTTTGAGCTTTATGATGGCAGTAACGACTTTGAGTTTGCCTTCGCTGATTATGCTTAAAAAGGCGATAAAAACAAAGCTGCTGGTGATTTTTGTTTCAATCTGCGTGGTTGGGATAATTCTTGTCGGATATTTCTTTAATGTTTTTGAGGCATTATTTTTATAAATTGCAAAGGAGAATTGGATGGAAAATCTTACAATTAAAGTTTATGGCAGCGGCTGCAAAGGTTGCCAGACTTTACATCAGAATGTGATTGACGCTCTGGCTGAAATGAATATTGCGGCTGACGTTCAATACATTACAGACATGCAGAAAATTATGGAAAGCGGAGTTATGGGGCTGCCTGCTCTTGCAGTGAACGATAAGATTATGTCGGCTGGAAAGGTTTTAAGTGTGACAGATGTAAAAAAATATTTGGGGTAAAAAGATGACTCACAAAGAAAAAGCAGTGAATTATTTTTCACAGAAATTACATTGTTCCCAGTCTGTTTTAGCGGCTTTTGCCAAAGAGTGTGGAATTACAGAAGAAGAGGCCTTTAAGCTTGGCAGTTGTTTTGGTAGCGGCATGCGAAAGGGCCAGGTATGTGGAGCTGTAACCGGAGCCCTGATGGTATTAGGATTATTGTATGGTCAGAACTCTGCCGGTGACACAAAAGGACGCCAGGTCTCAAACAAAGTAAATGATTTAATGATGGACCGCTTCCAAGAAAAATGCGGCTCTTATATCTGTAATGATTTATTAGGCTGCGATGTAAGAACAGCAGAAGGTGTTCAATATTGCCGCGATAATAAACTGTTTACAGACTTCTGCCCTAAAATGGTTGCCGCCGCGGTGGAAGTAGTTGAAGAAATTATTCTTGAACAGAAGAAAGCGTAGGTTTTATTTTACGACTCATTCACCAGCTTTCCCGTCATGTGTTCAATTTCCAGTTCAAGACACTGAACTCGCGGCAGGGCGTTTTTAAGTTCCTTTTCAAGATAGGCCTGGTCGTCTGTGAATTTCTGAACGAGCTTTGTGCAGATTTTGCGGGCCAGCTCCTCGTCGGTCACCAGGCGGATTTTCCCGAAGACGATAACACTGTTGATGTTCAGAGCCCATTCGCCTTCTTTGCGGTAGCCTGAATCGTAAACGCAGAAGCTTGCCTTGTCGTAGTTTTTGATGGCATCAATTTTATGGCCTTCTTTTGCGCCGTGAAAATAAATCTTATTGTCTTCTTCGCTGTAAAAGTGAGAAAGGGGTAGGCCGTAAGGGTAGCCGTCATCGCCGAGCAGAGAAAGAACTCCGCGTTTTTCATTCTTCAAAATTTCTTTGCATTCGCTATCCGCAATCTGCTGCTTAAATCTTCTCATTTGTCTGAACATAAAGAAGATTATAGTAAAAAATAAAATAACTGTCACTTCCAGAATTTACATACAATTTACACAAAGTAACTATAATTTTTAATTTCTTACAGTTATATTAAAAACATGATATCTGTATTAAGCCAGATTTTAGGATTTATTGGTTCTCTCTGCCTGCTTCTTTTTGGAATGGAGATGCTCTCAAACGGAATTCAAAAGGGAGCTGGAAATAGTCTTCAAACCCTGCTTCATAAGATTTCCGGGAACAGATTTACGGCTGTGCTTACAGGACTTGCGGTTACGGCAATAATTCAGTCTTCGGGTGCAACTACCGTAATGGTGGTCAGTTTTGTAAATGCTGAGATTATAAGCCTTACTCAGGCCATTGGAATTATTTTTGGCGCAAATATCGGAACTACGGTTACGGCCTGGATTGTTTCTCTTTTTGGATTTTCCTTTAGCATTGAAGCAGCGGCCATTCCTTTGTTCGGCTTTGGATTTATCCTCAAATATTTTAAGAAGTTTAAGATTCATAATTTTGCTGATTGTTTCATGGGCTTTGCGCTTTTATTCATGGCACTGGGCCTTCTAAAAACTTCCATGAATTTAAAACCTGAGTCCGTCAGCTTTTTACAGAAATTTCAGGATCTGAATTTTGCAGGTCTTCTGCTTGGAGTTTTAATCGGAACTGTCTTTACGGCTTTGATTCATTCTTCATCTGCTACGACTGCGATTGTACTTACAATGTCTGCAAACGGTTCTTTGCCATGGGAGCTTGGGGCCGCAATGGTTTTAGGAAGCAATATTGGTTCAACTGTAGATGCGGTTATGTCATCTTTTGGCGCAAGCGTGAATGCAAAACGAACTGCTGCTGTCCATGTGGCTTTTAATGTTACAGGTACTCTCCTGGCATTGATTTTCTTCCAGCCATTTTTAAATCTGATTGATTTCATTGTTCCCGGTCAGCCTGCGCAAAACATCACAACTCACATTGCCATGCTTCATACTGTTTTTAATATTTCTGCCACAATCCTTTTTCTGCCTTTTGTAAAGCAAATTGCTTCCATTACAGAAAAAGTGATTCATGAAAGTCAGAAAGAAAAAGATGCTCATTATAAAATCCCAATCATCCTGCCAAAAAATCATGTCAGCACAGACTTGTATACTTTTCAGGTTCAAAAAGAAATTACAAAAATGGCTGGCCGCGTAATGGAGATGATGGACTATCTGAATCAGGGGCTTAATCAAAAAAATGATATGGATGGATTAATTGAAGAAGTTAATGCTCAGGAAGAATATGTTGATGAAATGAATCATGAAATTTCCTGGTTCCTTCAAAAATGTTCCCGCCTTCCAACTGCAAATCACAACGACCGGAACAATTATGCCAACATGATTTCGGTTATTCAAAATCTGGAAGATTTGAGCGATGAGTGCTGTTCAATGATGCATTCACTGTGCAAGTTCAAAAAAGAATCCGAGGTGTCTGCTCTTGAAAATCAGAGTAAGGAGCTGGTTGAATACTTTAATCAGGTATATATTTTTTATGAACAGACTTGTACTTACATCGCCCTTGGTCTTTCTGAAATTGATAAAGTTCTTCTGTCTGATGTGGAAGACAAAATCGACAGGACTAAGCGTGAACTTAAAAAAGCCAGCCGAAAGCGAATTGAAAACGGCAGCAATGTAAAGGCAGAACTTAATTATATGGATTTAGTCCGTAAAATTGAAAAAGCCGGCGACTGCATTTTTGGAGTAATTCAGGCAATCCAGCCAAATCCGGGAGACTCGCTTCTTGCTGATGGTTCTAAAAAAAATCTGATTAGTGCCCAGAATGTAATCATCAATACTAAAAGCAGAAAGGCTTTTGTTTCAGGTAAAGAGGTTCAGCTTGCAGTAAAAGAATATGAACTGCTCGCCCTTCTTATGGAAAATAAAGGACAGGTTCTTACCCGTGAACAGCTTCTGGAATCTGTATGGAATTATGATAAAGAAATAGAAAGCCGCACTCTGGATGTTCATATCGGGCTTTTGCGTCAGAAATTAAATAACCAGAAACTGATTGAGACAGTTCGCGGAGTGGGCTACAGAATTTCTTAGATAAAGAGTGGCCGGAGAGTGTCAGTTAATCTTGAGATTCTTACAGCTGATGTTTTTGAAGCTGCGCATTTATCATGTCCCAGCCATTACATCTTGTGTAGTTCGGGTTGGGGAAGGTGCAGGTCTGGTTCCAGGGGCGGTCGAAGACCAGCACTTTCAGGTTCGGCAGGTGATCAAAGAACTTGAAGGCAGAAGGAGAATCTTCAACTGCTAAATCAAAATGCATTTTGTAATAATCTTCCAGCTCCAGATTAAAGCTGCTGCCTTTTAAGAAATTGTCTCGGCCGTATTTATTCAGACAGTATAAATTAACTTTTTCCAGACCATGCTGATTCAGCCATTCGCGGGATGCGTCGTATGCACTTACAGGTCGGCCGGTAATGATTTTTACGTCGTGGCCTTTTGCGAGCCAGTTGTTGATGGTTTCGCTTGCGCCTGGAGTTTCGGCATAAGATAAAAGGATTTCCGGCTTGTGAGCTTTTATCATCATTTCGTCATATTGCTGGTCTGTCAGGTTAAAAGATTTCTGCAGATTAAAATAATGAATCTGTTCGTAGGGAATATCAAGATTAAACATTTCTTTTACGAGCCCTGAAAAGTGAAGGGCAGTTTCGCAGAGACAGTCATCAAAATCAACGTAAATATTCATATACAAAATTATAACAGAAAACTATGTTCAAAGCGATGAATTAAAAAATAATTCTCTACAGATAGTTTATCATTAACCAGATTTATTTTTCTTATAGATTAATGATACAAGTTTTATAAAATTGTGTTAAACTGATTATATGAAAGATAAGGTACGACTTTTATTACGATTTCTTCTGGTTACTGCCGGGTCATTAATAATGGCGGTTAATCTTAATACCTTTGTGCATGCAGCGGGACTTTTGCCAGGTGGTTTTACAGGAATTACTTTGTTAATTCAGGAAGTTTTTGCAAAATACCTGAATATAAAAATTCCGTTCGTCCTTTTTTATTGGGGTCTGAATCTTGTGCCAGCCCTCATCTGTTTCCGTTATGTTGGGAAGCGATTTACCCTTCTTTCACTTTGGGCAATTGTTGCATCAGGTCTTTTTACAGATTTAATTCCAGGCCTTGATGTTACAAACGACGTATTGCTCTGCTGTACTTTTGGTGGAATTATTAACGGTATTGCAATCAGTTTCTGTTTATTAGCTGGAGCTACCAGTGGTGGAACTGATTTTATTTCAATTTATGTTTCAGAAAAAACTGGTCGAAGTATCTGGAATTATATTTTGTTTTTCAATGTACTTGTTCTCGCAATTTTTGGTCTTTTGTTTGGCTGGAACAGAGC
>CAMNIU010000189.1 GCA_946540605.1 uncultured Treponema sp. | reverse complement strand
TTTGTCGAAGAAGTTTTTCAGCAGTCTGAAAATGTATCTGTAAAGCGAAAAATCCGTTTGCGGTTTTTGAAAGGGGCTCATCCGAAAAAACTGCTGCCTGCCAGGAATAAAGTCGGATTCCAAAAAGTTTTCTGTAAGGGTTCTGCGAATGCCCGGAATTGAACATTTTGTCATTCACGCCACAAAAACCCATACTGGTTATTTCGCGACCATCTTCTGGATTTTCTGTTCCATCGATCACAATTATTATGTCTGCACATAAATCTGGAATTACAACTGAATGGATTTTTTCGAGTTCTGGCGAAGGAGTAGTCGGCGTTTCTGCTTCATTCCAGGAGGTCCAATAGCAGCGAACATAAGGAGCAAGAGCTTTATCAGGCAGAATCTCTTTATAGCCCGGATGAGAAAAGGGAGTTGCTGTTATTGGAAGAAACATTGAGATTATAATATCATGAAAATTCAGTTTCCTCCAGTTTCCTCTAGTTTGCGCTTAAAAAAGAGAAACGGCTCTGCTTGTAGAGACGCTTTATGTTGCGACTTGCTTGGGAGTGTTTTGATTTTTTACAAAAATGCATATAATTTGCAAGAAATTTGATTTTTATATGCATTTTTAGTCAAAAAACATCGTTTGGAGGTTTGCCGTGCAGGTCGGAGCCCCTAAGTGAGGGGTGTTTCATGCCAGGCATTCCTCTCTTTTTAGCAAACTATTTCCCGCAATTTTTCTTATGAGCCTTAATCTTTTTGATGGCCCAGGCGTAGTGGCTGGAGGTGTCGCTTACGCAATAATCTCCGAGGGCCGCATTACCTGTCCATGGAAAATAGGCCTGTGTAAAAAGTTCTTCGTTGCTGTAACCTTCAATTAGCTTCATGGCGGCGGCGTGGCTTTTTTTGAACATTGCCTTTGCGGCCTCGAGGCTTGTTTCCTGATGGCGCTTCCAGAACATCTGGTTCATTGCGCCGTAAGTTTTCCATGAATAGTCGGCTGGTAAAAATGCTATGGCGGATTTCTTGTCGGTTACGCCTTTGTTGTTCTTTGGAAAATCCAGTAAAAGCTGATGCCATTCGTAAAGGTGAATGAGCACGTCGCGCACATTTTTATCGCGGCTCCAGTGGGCTTCCTTTTTGCTCGGCTGGCCCGAAAAATCAAAAGGCGTGTTGAGCTCTTTTTCTGAAAGCCCGTCAATAAGGCTCATAAGAACTTCGTAGTTTTCCTGTGCTGCTTTGAGCAGGTCTTCTTTGTTATGTGGTCTTGGCATGGTTTTATCCTCCTAAGTTTTGAGATGCCCGGGCATGCTTCAAGAGTCTCAGCAACCGCCCGACCATGACATCAGTATAGCACGGGGCAGAGGTACAAAAAAGAAACAGCTTGTTGCTTTTTCGGGAGGGACGTGGTGGTGACAGCCCCGGGGAATGGAAAGACCTCGGAAGACTTAGCCTACGCCTTCCAGTGCTTGAGCTGCGAGAGCATGGAATCATAAAATTTCCTGCGTTCCTCATCATTCTGATTCTGCGGATTAGGCATGTGCTGTAAAAGAAAATCAATCAGCGAATCTTTTTGCTTATAGATAAATTCGCCGTCTGTGTAGCACCATTTACAGTAGTCTTCGTTGAAGGACTGGTCCGGCTCACGGCTGATCATTGAATCTTCGGTAAGAGGCATTCCACAGCACTGGCAGAAAAGCTGTCGCGGCGACCCAAGCAGCGTATTTATAGAAACATTGAATTCGCGCGAAAGAACTTTGAGCATCTCTGGATTAGGTTGAGTCTCTCCAGTTTCCCAGCGGCTCACAGCCTGTCTTGTAATGTTTACGCGGTTTGCCATTTCTTCCTGAGTAAGATTATTTTTTTCGCGAAGAGTTTTTAGTATTTCGAAAACTTCCATCCGTCGCCTCACTTTATGTTGATGATTAATTATAGCACAGGTTTTAAGAAAAAAGTAGGGCGTGCCCGCTTGCCTTCGGCAATCGGTCGGGCGTTACACCCTTAATCGAAGTTCCGTTAAAAACGACAGTCCATAGCGACTGTCGTTTAGGAACATCGAAAATTGGGGGTGTGAGATTTATCGAGCATTCCGCTATCGCTCCAGCCGCTTCCCTCGTTCACTAACTAACGTTAGTTCACTCAGTCCAGTGGCCGTCCGCAACCTTCGGTTGCTACCGTAGCTCCATGCCCTCACGCAAAAACGGGGCAAAATTATTGTAGAAAAATATTTCTTGCCTAAGCTGCATTAATATGATATAAGAAAAATATACTTAATATATCAAGGAGGTTGAGATAAGATTTATGATTTTTATGATTAACGATTCGACCTCCGCTCTTCACGCCTAGAACATTTCTTGTCCTGAAAGCGGAGCTGCATTGGATAATGAGCTTCCGAAACTATCATTCTGAACTTGTTTCAGAATCTGCTTGTGCTCTTTATTAACTCTAGCAATCAGGAAATTCAAATTGAAAACAAATAATATTATTACTGCGCGCGTATCCTGCGTGCAGAAGAATCTTTATACCCTGCTGCCATGTGCAGAGGATGGAACTGTCAACTTTGAGGTTGGCGTTGATGATAATTGCAACGCTGACGGTAAAGTTGTCCTCACCGAAATGACTGGCAAACTCAAAGGAAAATTTTACAACCTTAAACTTGAGCCACCAGTTGTCGGCGACTATGTAAAAGTCTTCACCAACGAATACGGCGACGCTTTGATTGATGAAGTGCTTCCCCGCAAAACTGTCTTCAAGAGGCCAAACCGCAGCGGCCACTCCGAAGCCTATGTGAAAAATCTCTTAGAGGAAACTATCGTTTCTAATTTTGATTATGTCTTTATCGTGACTTCACTTAATCAGGATTACAGCGAAAACAGAATTGCCAGATACGTTTCTATTACGCTCAACACCGGAGCCAAGCCTGTTGTGATTTTGTCCAAGGCAGATTTGTGCGACGACGTTGAGCTCAAGGTAGAAATCACAAAGGCTGTTTGCGACAAGGCAGATGTAATTGCAATCTCTTCTTTGACCGGTTATGGGCTCGAAGGGTTGCAGACCTATCTCCAAAAAGACAAGACAATTGCGATTGTCGGCTCTTCGGGAGTAGGGAAGTCTACGCTGCTCAACACTCTGAATGGTGCAGATTTGATGAAGGTAAACGCAATCCGCGACGAGGATGGAAAGGGCCGCCACACCACAACTTATCGTCAGCTTTTCCGTCTGCAAAACGGCGTCTGGATTATGGACACTCCGGGCCTGCGCGAAATCGGCGTACTCGACATGGAAGAAGGAATCGACGAAACTTTTTCTGATGTAGTTGCCCTTTTTGATCAGTGCAAGTTCAACGACTGTTCACACACAAGTGAGCCGGGCTGTGCAGTCCGCAAGGCGCTGGAAGATGGCACACTGAGTGAAGAGCGCTGGCAGACTTATCTTCAGCTTCATAACGAAAATGAATGGGGCAAAGCCAAGATGATGCAGATTGCAAAATTCACGCGCGAGTATCAGAGGAACAGATACAGTGGGTGGGATTTAACCTAGTGTCATCCCGAACTTGATTCGGGATCTATAAACTGAGATGCTGAATCCTGAACTTGTTTCAGTGGCAGCATGACGATAATTTTAGGAGAAACATATGAACATTACCACAAAGCAATTTCAATTATTATCAGACATAAATCTCGTATGGGATTTTCTTGTAGAAACTTACGACTTGAAAAATGACTGCGGTCGGCCTGCGCCATTTTTTGAATATGCGCTTACCTCTTCGTGGATGGATACTTCATATTCATTTTTGGACAGGCTCTGGTGTGACGGAGACAAGGTGGTCGCTTTTGTTTATTACGAAGCGCCGATCACAGATATCTATTTTAATGTCCGCAAAGGCTATGAGTTTCTGGCAGACGAGCTTGTAGATTATGCAATTTCAAACATGCCTCATTTTAACAACGAGCAGCAGTTTGTTTTATTCGATGGTCAGCAGTTCATAAAAGATGTAGCGGCAAAACGAGGCTTCAAGCAGGTTTATGAATGGAATGAAGGCATTTTTAATTTTAAGAACGAATTGAATTACGAGTTGCCGGAAGGCTATCACTTTGTGGATTCCAAGGATATTGATATTGTAAAATGTTCAAAGCTCTGCTGGTATGGTTTTGGACATGGAGAGCGTGGCGATTTTTCTGACTGGGATAAATACGACGACTCTATGGCCTGGACTCCCGCAAAATCTCACAAAGGCGCTTTGAGTCGAATCCTCTCTCCATCTCCACATGATAGCTCGCAGTACAACATTGTTATTGCAGATAAGAATGAAGAATATGTCTGCTTTTCCGGAATGTGGTGGGTGCCTCAAAATCAGCTTGCCTATATGGAGCCGCTTTGTACACATCCAGACCATCGCAAAAAAGGACTTGCCTCTGCGGCTCTTTCACTTCATTACAAAAGAATGAAAGCCCTGGGTGCAACTCACATGACCGGCGGCGGTGACCCCTTCTATCAGAAGCTGGGTTATGAAAAAGGCTACCACTGTACAGTCTGGAAAAAAGAATAATCATGAAGTCGGTCTTGATGTTAGGTTCGGCTTACAGCAGATACTGCTTTACAGTTTTTTCAATCTGCTTTGGCGAGAGAGGCCAGGTAGAAGTTTCCATGGAGATTATCAGATTCTTTCCGGGATAGATTTCGTTCTTTTCGTAGAGCTTGAGTTTCTGGGCGGCGCTGGCTGCGTATTCAGCGTCGTCCATTTTGCCAAAGTGCTCCCAGAGAAACTCCTGGCGGGTACGAAGATTCAGACAGATGAAATCCGGGTGGAAGGTGCGGCGCACGCCTTTTTCTGTTGTGATTTCCAGCGGGTACTCGTAGCGGTATGGAATATTGAGTCGGTGCAGAGTATCTGCAATCATGATTTCAGATTTAGAGCGAACGCGTTCGCCACGGGATGTATAGAGTTCTGGTGAGTCTTCTGAAAAGGGCTTTTGTGTGTATGGAACAGATTGCCAGAGTTCTGCAAAGTCTTCGGCAGGAAGGCAGACAGGGGTTATAAGCGGGCGGCGGTGCTTGTTTAGTTTTGCAAAAATCTGTGCTGCGGGAGTCGCAGATTTTTGCAGCCACTTGTAAGAGCGCAGAGTCTTTTGCAAAAACTTTAATTCTTTTTTAAGAGTGACAAGCAGCTTTATGTCGTAGTCTTTTTGGGCAAGGGCCTTTGCTAGCTTGTAGTTTTTCGCCTGAATATATTGGCCGCGGGTATCGCCGGCTTCTGTAATCTGATAATACTGAATTGTTTTCCCGCTTTTAGAAATGCGCAGAGAACCGGCCGGCGCCTTTTGCAGTTCATTTTCTTTCTGCTCCAGAAGTGCGTTCACCTCAGAAAGCCTTGCAGCCAGAAGCGGCTCGAAGAAAAATGGAGAAAGCTCTTCGTTTTCAATGCATTTTGTGAACTGCATACTATAAATGTAAGTATTTTAGTTTAAGGCGGCAAGAAAAAAGTGAAAAATTTTGAAAAAAAGAGTTTTTTATAATGCTTTTCAGCTGAGGCTACGGATAAAAATCGAGTGGGGAGTGATTTTTATCCGTATGAAATCAAAGTTTTCCAAGGAAACAAAGCCTGAAACACGGATAAAGCTGAGTAGGTGAGACAATTTATCCGTAGGCAAACTGGTATTTCATAAGAATTCCTATCATATTGAGGCACGAGATACGGATAATTTGGAGTGTTTGATGTTATTTATCCGTGGCACGCCAGAGTTTTTCAATGTAATGCGACTTAATATACGGATAAACCACAGCATACAGCGTGTTTTATCCGTAGAAACTACATTTTTCTCCGTAAAAGCCTCATCAATCGAATAAAATCTACGGATAAACGAAAGTACTCCACGCAAATTTATCCGTATCACCAGCCGATTTTACGCCCATACACTTTTTTTCTGAAATCCCGCAGGTTTTGAGCTATAATCAAAGTATATCCAAAACTACTTAAAAAAAGGAGCTTCTTATGATAAAAGTTTACTGTTATTCCCGCTGCTCAACCTGCAAAAAAGCCCTAGGCTGGCTGGACACTCAGGGTTACAAATATGATTTAATAGACATTAAAACTCAGCACCCGGATGAAAAGACTTTGCGAAGCCTGCACAAAAAATCCGGCCTGCCTCTGAAAAAGTTTTTTAATACCAGCGGTATTCTTTATCGCGAAATGGAGCTTTCCAAAAAACTTCCTTCAATGACAGAGGACGAACAGTTTGCGCTCCTTGCTTCAGACGGAATGATGGTGAAGCGGCCTCTTTTAATAACTGATTCAGCGGTAATTCCCGGCTTCAAAGAAGACCTCTGGAAGGCGGCACTACAGTGAAAATAATTGAAAAAATATTTGATACAGTTTTACTTCTCACACCGGATGGCAGGGAAGATTCTCGCGGCACAATGCAGGTTTTCTTCAGTAAAAAAACTATCTCGGAACTGCCGGTTGATTTTAATATCACCGAACAACGGATTTATAAGATTCCCAAAAAACATACCTTCTTTGGTATTCATTATCAGAAAGCAGAACCTGCAAAGGGAAAGATTATAAGTGTAATTCAGGGAAAGGCTATGGATTATATAGTAGACCTCCGTCCAGATTCCAAGAGCTACAAGCAGTATAAAAGCTTTGAGCTTAATGCAGACAGACCGCTTCTTGTTTTTATTCCAATCGGTTTTGGACATGGTTTTCTGACTATGGAAGATAATACAATCCAGGCCTTTGCTGTAGATGCTGATTTTGAAAAAGAAAGTTCTGGCATTGTAAATTACAAAGATCCTGAAATCGGACTTAAACTTCCGGTAGAAGATATCATAATTTCAGATTATGACAAAAATGCAAACTAACGTTAGTTAGAAAAAAAATAAACAGTAATGTGAGTCTTAAAATGGATTACGAAATCACTGATTATATTACTCCAGAAGAATATATGGAAATGAGAAAGCTTGTTGAATGGAGCGAGTTTCCGTTGGAACAGGCAGCAGAAGGCATAAACCATACGTCACATCTTGTTGTTTTTAGAAAAGACGGAAAAGTGATTGCCCTTGCAAGAGTTCTTACAGACTATGGTTATGTCGTTTATATTGCAGATGTAATTGTTCACCCAGATTTTCAGGGGCAGGGCCTAGGACGTGCGCTTATGAATAATGTGTTGGCTTATATAAAAAAACAGCTAAAGCCAGGCTACAAAAAAATGGTAAGCCTTATGGCAGCTCAGGGTAAAGAAGATTTTTATAAAAAGTTCGGATTTGTTGCACGCCCTAATGAAATGTACGGCTGTGGAATGTGTCAGTGGATTAAGACAGAAGAAGGGAGTGAAGTACCGGAACTTTGTGATTATCAGTCAATCGCAAGAACTTTATAAGCTTCAATCAATTTTTCGAGGTTGCAGGCGGCATTTGCAGGACTGGTACTAGGCAGGCATTCAACTTCCAGCTTATAGCGTTCTTCATATTTTTCTGCGCAAGTTTTTTTCCAGAGTGACCAGGCAGTTTTTCCTGTACAGAAGACTCGAGAAATTTTTGAATGGCCCAGGATTTCGTCAAAGTCGTTTGGCCTTGCATTTTTAATTGAAGAATCGGCGGCACCGGAAATCTCGCAGCTAGCAAGCACATCCCAAAGGGCAATGTGATGCCGAAGAAGAAAATCACGTCTTTCAGAAATTGCGGCTTCTCTGTCAGGCGAATTGTTGGGGTAGCGCAGGGACTCTCCAAAAACCGCCGGCAGTACCTTCCAGAATCTGTTTTGAGGATGCATATAAAAAAATCCTGCTTCCCTACTTTTTGGCGAAGGCATAGTCCCAAGGATCAGAACCTTGCTTTCTGAATTCCAGACCGGTGGTATTTGATGAATTATTTTTTGCAATTCTGATTTTTCGATCATACGATTATACTTAAACGAGACTAGCTCTCATCATTTCAAAATCATCCGGGGTAATTTCAAAATGTTCCATATCAACATGTCCGTCCACAAAAACAACTCCCTCGGCTTCAAGCTTTTCCTGCTGAATATCAGGTCCGCCAAAAGCAAAACTTCCGGAACAAAAGCCCTTCGCATTTACAACTCGGTGGCAGGGCGTAACTGCATTACTAGGATTTTTGTGCAAAGCATTTCCAACGTAGCGGCGAAGATTACGATTTCCCACAAGTGCTGCAATCTGAGAGTAAGTAGCCACTTTTCCGCGAGGAATGAGTCGCACCGCCGCATAGATTTTTTCTGCAAGTTCCATGTCCTTACATTAGCAGATTTTTTTGCTTTTGTTCAGTCAGCGGACTGAGAGGATATGGTCAAATTATATGATTTTTTTTGCAATTTCTGGCTTATCACTTCAAGAAATCTTATTTTTTTGAATAATTTACATATAAATTCAGCTTTTTTCTCATTTTATATGTACTTTTTATAAGTTGAACACTTTTTTGATTTGAAAAAGTCATATATTTTTCAAAATTTCTTTAAATTATATGACTTTTTGCCATAAATCACCCCTTTTTTTAACCCAAAAGACTTTTTTTCGAATAAAAATACATATAATTTAGACATTTTATTGAAATTATATGTATTTTTATAACTTCAAGCCTTTCCGGTAACAGGTTTCTGTCAAAACAATTAGGCTGTCGTTAAATTAGTAGTTTAATTAAATCAAAAACTATAGACACCAGGGCATTGCGGGCCCGTCTGGTAGAAAAAACTATTGCATTTTATGTGCAGTGATGATTGTATAACTGTAAGCATTTACCGTAATGACACAGCCACCAATCCTGCAATACCAGTTTTTTCCTTTACGTGTGATTGCTGCCTCTGGAGATTCTATCTGCTTTTTGCACCAGGCGACCACATCTGGAATATCAACTCCAAACCCAAGATTGCGGCGTATGCGGTCTAGTCCCATAGGAGTAGTGTGAAGTTTGGCTAGATTTTGTAAAAGTTCGTTTGATTCTTTCATTCTTCTATCCTTGTATAAACTTCAATATGATTTCCTTCTGAATCAACAAATTCAGCGACCCAGTTTTTGCCTATTCTGGTTACAGGAAAACAAATTCCTTTATCAGAGATTTTACGCTTCAGTTCTTCAATATTTTTAAAACATATACTTGGCAGACAATTACTTCCATAGGAATGCTTTTCGTCAACCTCTTTATAAGCAAACAGATGAAAGCGGAATCCATTAATATCAAAATATCCACCTAACGTGCTTTTATTACAAATCTTTTGTTCAAAAAAATCTTCATAAAAGTTTGTTGCTCTTTCTAAATCATCAACAATTATGTAGAGAGAATCAATACAACACTTCATTTTTTATTCTCCTATTTTTTTCACAGGATGTCGTATTACAGTTTTCAGATTTTCAGCACTTGTCTTACGCGGGTCGCTCAGGTAGATTTCGTGATGAAGTCTTGTGGCGGAAAAATCTAACTGCCAGCCGTTAGTTTCTGCATATTCATCCATCAGTTGAATTGAGGCTGGTTCGTCATCATATGACCCCTTGTGCATAATCTGAACGCAATCGCCTTCTTCAAATGTCAGTAATTCTGCGTGGGAACAGTCTAGTCCTTTTTTTGCTGCTACGACTTTCTTCGCCCATTCAAAATCTTTTTGTGTTACAAAATCCGGAAGCCGAATTACCGAAATCCAGTTAAAGGAAGATTTATCTTTATAGTCAAAGCCCGGAACAACTGCTCCGTTTTTCTCCTGCCACCAGAAGCCTTCCAGCGGTGGGACAACATAATCAAAATAACCTTCAATTCTGTGGTCACCCATTTTGCTCATTTTGATTGTGTAAGAAACTGCATATAGGACAGCCAGCGCTTTCTGGTATTCTCCGTCACTTTCATTAGGATTTCCTCTTCCACGGACAGCAACGAATTGCATTTTTGGGATGTGAACAAGCTGAGGCTTTGCAGGTGGGAGATAAAATTCTTTGTATTCTTTTTTGTAGTCAAAAGGCATTATAGTTCCTCCTTAAACTCTTCCAGTAATTCATGTGTGTAGATTTTTTCTCTTGTTGATTCCCGCACTTCCTTCCAAAGACGGGCGGCAACTTTCAGTTTGTTGGAAAACTTTGTTGTTGCCGGGTCGGCACAAAAATCTTTTACAAACTTATTCCACTGGAGCGCAACCTTGTCATAATGGGCATAAGTTTTCCGCTCGTAATAAATATCAAGCAAATCTCCAAGGGTAAAAGCAGTATCCCTAGTTTCACGAACTTTTCTTGCGCTCGCAACCATATCTGCATTGAACTTAAAGTTTTTGATTCCAGTCTGGGTAGAAAAGAAATCGCGAAAGTGCTGACTGAAGCGAAAATCACATTCTATCAGCCCCGTCTCTAGTGATAGTTTCGAATCTGGATTTTTTTGAGTAGACTTAACTTTTTCTTTTTGAGAGACAGATTTTTGCGATGGATTTTTCGATGGCTTCTTGATTTCATTTTCTGGCATTTTTAGATTTTGCTTTTCTCTTTCAGACTTTAAGCCTTCACGAAAATACTCCTTAATTCTCTGATTCAACTCCGCCTTATAACCACTAGCATAAATCCCAAGCCTTTTACAAATCGCAGCAAGCTCTTCGCGATACCAGTAATATTTTGAGAACTCTTCGTATGTTTTTATTTCCTCAAAAGCAGGTCTTGTTTCCATATCAAAATCATAACTCATAAAATATGACACCAGCATGTCATATTTAAATCATTTTTATAATTTACGAGCAGACAAATCAAAAAATACAATTTGCCATCCGGGCGTGTTTCGAGAACTTTTATAATGTCGAGAGCTTTTATAATTGACATCTCCCTCTCCTTCATATTAAAATTAATTATTCTATATTTAGGAGACGCATTGCCGATGAGACTGTAAATCTGATTTCCGTATTTTTTATTTCTCTTTTGAAATTTCATTTTTTGGAAGTCAGTTACAGTATTAATTTCGTTGATGTGTCTTGAGCCGGTTTTAAAAAATCATCCCGCACATAAATGTTTTTCTGTAGTCTGACTTCCTCTGGAGGTCATTATGTTATTACAAATCGAAAAACTTCATTTTTCTTATCTATCTTCAACAACAAACCTGTTCGAAGATTTTTCTCTGCAATTTTATGAAGGCTGGACTTGTCTTGCCGGAAGCAACGGCTGTGGAAAAAGCACACTGCTTAAATTAATTGCAGGCCTCTTGTCTCCTGATAGTGGCAGGATTTTTACAGGCCCAGCAATTTCAAATAACGATATTGTTTACTGTCCTCAGGAAACTGTGCAAATTCCGGAAAATATTTATTCAGTTTTCTGGAGTGATGATAATGAGATTCGCCGGTTTTTCTCCATGCTACACGTAAGCGAAGAAATGCTGGAACGTTACGACACTCTTTCTGGTGGTGAAAAAAAGCGAATACAGATTGCCAGTGCCCTTGCTGAAAAGCCCGCAATTCTTCTTCTTGATGAACCGACAAATCATCTGGATGGCGAAACTGTTGAAATGATTTCTCAAACTCTAAGCCTTTTCACAGGAATTGGAATTATGGTAAGTCATGACCGCAGCTTTGCAGATTCTCTTTGCACTCATACAGTTTATCTTTTTAACGAAGCCAGAGCCGTTTCCGGAGGACGGGATTGCATTGCCTGCCAGACCTATCCGGGTGGACTAAGCAAGGCACTTGAACTACGCCAGCAGAATGCCGATAGTTCCCGTACTCAGTGGAACAAACTGGAGTCCAAAGCTTCTTTAGAAAAAGAGCGCAGTCACAAGCTTGCCATTGAAAATGAAAGAGCAAAAAGCCGTCTTTCCAAAAAGAAAATTGATCCGGCAGATCACGACGCTAAAAGAAAAAGGGATGTAGCGAGACTCGGAGGAAAAGACCGCTCAACAGGAGACGCAAAAGCTCATCTTGAAAATCAAATTAAGCGAACAGAAGATGCCCGCGACTCAATCAAAAAATCCTTAAAGCGCAAGGAAGGTTTTTCAATCGAAAGCAGTGATTATTGCAAAACAATTATAATAGAAGAAAAAGACCTGACTGTTGGCGGAGACAATTCGTACACCCTCCACATCCCGCGGCTCGAAATTGCTCCTGGAGAAAAACTCGCTCTTACCGGCCAAAACGGGACTGGAAAAACTCTTTTTATAAAGCATGTAATTTCTGAACTTGAAAAATCAGGCCGCATAAAAGAGGTAATGTATTTGCCTCAGGAAATTTCCCAGGAAGAAGCAAAGCAGATTTTTGAGGATTTCAACAAGCTTGAAGACGATGAACGAGGAGAAGTTCTTTCAACCTTATATAGACTTGGAAGCGAACCCGAAAATCTGCAGAAAGAAAACCTTAGTCCCGGAGAACTCAGAAAGCTGATGATTTCTCTAGCAGTTCAAAAACCTCTTTCACTTTTGATTCTTGATGAACCGACAAATCACATGGATATCACAAGTGTGCTTGCCCTGGAAAATGCACTGGCTTCTATTTCTTGTTCGCTGCTTATTGTAAGCCACGACAAAGTCTTTCTATCAAAAGTAAGTAACCGACAACTGCATGCAGAACGGACAGGAAAGGAGGGGAGAATATTAGATTCTGCCAGAGAATAGTTTCCTGACAGAATCTAACAAAAGTGCCGCAGGCTGTATTTTATTTCTTAAGATCCCGCTTGTTTTTATACATTGCCTTGTCGGCACGATTTAATATTTCTGCTACCAGACAGTCTTTTTCAGGGGTAAAGACAGCCATTCCGGAAGCAAGAACAGGACCTGATTTTGCTTTCAGATTATCCCAAACCTGGTGCTGAAGTTTTTGCATCAGCTTATCTCTGTTTGAATAATCATCACCCCTCAGGAATACAACAAACTCATCACCGCCAACTCTAAATACCGGACTATGATCAAAGATATTGCACAAAAGTTTTGCAGACTGTTTGATATATTCATCACCCGCAACATGCCCTTGAGAATCATTAATTTTCTTAAGGTCATTAGTATCACAAATAACGAGTCCAAAAGGCAGATAATCCATTCCGTTATCGATATTTAACTGAACAGATTTTTCCAGTTCTGTATATGCAGTTTTATTTTTTACGCCGGTCAGTTCATCACGTCTGGCAAGTTCCTTCTCGGTATTCAGAGCTTTAAGATGCTGCTTTTCTTTTTTGACTTCATCATTAATATTTTCAATACCAATAATATAGTGAGTTTCATCAGCTGTCTTCTGAACAGTCATTCGGACATAATGAATTTTGTTAAAAGCGACAATACGGTAATCGTGATAGCAGCCTTTTTGATTCCTAAGTGTACAAGCTAAATTATCTTTGTTTACAAAGTCCAGTACAGTATCGCGGTCGTTTTTATGAACAATATTTGTAATATTAACTTTAGAATCTGCAAAGAAATCATCACCTGCTTGCTGAACTTCTACTTCGCCGTAAATATTTCTACATTCGTAACTGATATAACTTGAGTCTTGTATATCAACGTAGTATATAACGTCATAATTAACAGCCAGAATTTCTGCAATCTGAGTAAAGGTAACGTGCTTTTTCTGATTTTCAAGCCGCATATTCTCAGCTGTCATTTCATCATCAATATCTTTTTCGCTGATGATAAAATGCTTACCATCTGTAGCAAGCATCATTGTAAACTGAAAATATTTTGGCTGCCCGTTAATCAGCAGTCTGTATTTATAGGAATAAGATTTTCTGTCTTCCAGATTTTTAAGCATTGTATCTTTTTGATGCAGTTTTTTTGCAAATTCCCTGTCATCCGGATGTACAAATCTTTCGATATTCAAGCGTGTTTCTTCGTAAAAATCACGACCACCAACAGGAACTTTCATAGATGCATATTCTTTACTTTTTGAAAACTCACGGAATGTACCTGTCTCTATATTGATGTAGTAAATTGCTTCGTAATTTTCTGCGAGACTTGTTGCAATGTTGTCATATCTCTCTTTTTCTTTTCTTTCGCCAGCTTCAACAAAAGAATGAACCACACAGATTCCGATTATAAGTCCAATGGCATAAGAAGGGTAGGCATCATCAAATATCTGAAATATTAGAAATAATTCCATTACAAAACATGTAAGCCCAACGGCTGCATAACGAGACTTTTCACTACCAGTTGATTTAAGAGCTATAACAAGCAGATATGTTGAAGTCATCAGATAAAGCGCAATCTGTAAAAGGAAAGCAATATGTCTGCCAGGTTCTTCAATATATTCATGCTCGTCATTAAAAGAAAAAATGAAAGGATGAAATGAATTAATTATCAGATAAGTAAGTGCCAGTATGAATAAAAACCAAACTGAATGGAGCAGAGTTTTACTCTTTCGGTCATGCCTGTCAAGATAGGCAACAACATAGCGAATCCAGGACAGCATAGTCAGGAACATAAAAAAGAAGTATAAAAGGCAATCTAAATACAAGAATGGGAATAAGGCATCGATATGGTGATTTTCATACAAAAGACCCCATCCTGCATCTGCTAAAAAATAAAAGTTTGAAAAAATCAGAAAAGTGTTGTAGCGAAAAGTTACCTTTTGTTCGATACTTGATTCTCCGGGATAGCCTCTAAAATTTCTTAAAGAGTCCCGGTTTATTATGAGATTAAGAACTAATGCCAATAAACTTATAATTGCGTAGAACATGCGCTATATTCATAAATTATAACATAATTTTTTTAAAACTCATAGAAATAATATAAAAAGTATAAAAAGCTGAAATTATATTCGCAAGTACACAAAAAGTTTATTTCAAAAGTTTCATTTATTCCATTCAACAGCGCGTACGTTAAGTTCGTAAAATTCGGGTTTTACAAGTTGTTTTATAGCAGCTTTAAGTTCATCTGCATCAATAAGTCCTGCCCGGCTTGCTGCTCCCAGCAGAACCATATTTACAACTTTGCTGCTTCCCAGTTCACGGCATGCTTCATCTGTGTCTACAGCAACAACATTTCCAGCAACTTTCTGAAGGTAAGAAATCATCTCATTTTCATTAAAAGCTTTTCCACTCAGGCTGGCAGTTACCGGCTGAACAACTTTTTTATTTACAATTACAGTACCGCCCTGTTTAAGGTAAGCAATGTTTCGTACAGCTTCAGCTGCTTCAAATGCAATGAGTACGTCTGCCTGCCCCTGAGGTACGAGAGGAGAAAATACATCGCCACCAATTCGCACGTGACTTACAACCGAACCACCTCTTTGTGCCATTCCGATTGTTTCAGCAGAAAGTACGCGTTCGCCGTTTGCAATTGCAGCCTGTGAAAGAACTTTTGCTGCAAGTACAGTTCCCTGACCGCCAACGCCGCAGATTATTATATTTTTTGCCATAATTACTCCATTTTAGGTTATAGGTTTTAGGTGCCAGGAGGGCGGAGCCCCGCCCTACGCCCGCACTTCGTTGCGGGCTACCCCACCCAGCGGGGGACACCCCCGCAACGCCCCCGTAATCAATGTCGACAGTTATTCAATCGCCTGTACAGGACATACCTGAGAACATAGTCCACATCCCGTACAAAGGCTCTTGTCAATTTCTACTAATTGTTTACCTTTACTATTCTTTGTCAAACTAACGCTGAGTGCTGGGCAGCCCAGTTCATTAATACACTTTCTACAGCCAATACACTTGTTTGTGTCCACGGCCATAGCATGAGGTTTTTCCCAGCCTACCTTTTGTGCAATTGCGATACATGGTGCCTTAAAAATGATTGCACTTACGCCAGGTGTTTCGCTTGCAGTTTTTACTGCATCAATAGCGGCTTTCTGGTCGAATGGGTTTACAGTGATTACCGGCTTAACACCAATTGCTTCAAGAATTTTTTCAATACTGATTTTTTCAACGATTTCGCCCATCATTGTAACGCCCGTTCCCGGGTGCGGCTGGTGGCCTGTCATTGCAGTTGTTGAATTGTCGAGAATACAAATAGTTTGTTTTGCTTGATTATAAACTGCATTTACAACACCAGTGATTCCGCTTGCAAAGAAGGTCGAGTCACCTATGAAACTGAAGCAGTAACGGTCCGGCTCGTTGTGGTAAAAGCCCTGAGCCATTGTGATGTCGGCCCCCATACAAAGACAGGTGTCTGTCATATCAAGTGGCATTGCGTTTCCGAGGGTGTAACAGCCGATATCTCCGCAGTAAACGGTTTTCTTGCCTTTCATTGCCTGCTTTACAGCGTAGAAGGAACCACGGTGCGGACAGCCTGCGCAGAGCACTGGCGGGCGGACAGGAAGATCGGGTGTCTTAACATCATGTGTCATTGTCGGGAATGACACATTGTTGTCGCCCGACAATGACAGGGATTCAAGAATTCCCTTAATTATCTCCACACTAAGCTCGCCGGCTTCTGGGACTGTGCCATCGAGTTTTCCACGAATTTGGCAATTTACTCGAGCGTTTCCGGCGATTTTTATCAAATTTTCTTCGATAACAGGGTCTAATTCTTCAAAAACAACGATTTGCTCGTGCGACTTGAGGAATTCTTCTGCTAAAGGCTTTGGGAATGGATATGGAGTTCCAATTTTGAGAACAGGAATATCTGTAAGTTCGAGAAGAGACAGTGCTTCCATAAGATAGCAGTAAGATATTCCGCCGGCGGCAAAGGCCACGGGGGCGTTACGGGGGTGTCCCCCGTTTGAAGGGGTAGCGGAAGCGGCGGCGAAAGCACA
>CAMNIU010000188.1 GCA_946540605.1 uncultured Treponema sp. | reverse complement strand
AGGGACCTTCACCCCTACCTGCAGTACAAGATTTCCCAATTCCGTCGAAACCGGGACACCCCCTAAGCATTATAAAATATAATTATAATTTGCTTTATCGTCAAGATAAATATGTTATGATGAATATATTGGTTTGATATTAGACAAGTTTTTTCAAAATAATATAGGTTATATCATCATTAAAGTTATCTGTTTCAGAGAACTTTCTAAGAGCAGCAGGAAGAGCTGTTACCTGATCTTTTACGGAAAGTCCTAAATTAGCTTTGAATACTGCAAGAACTCCTTCATAACCAAAGTACTTTTTTTCAGGAGACATACAGTCTGTAATTCCATCAGTATATAAAACTAATTCATCACCTTTTTCCATCGTAAATCTAACTGTTTCAAAGTTGATTGGGAAATCAGCTATACCTATAGCTCCATATTGATTTATTCCTTCCTGTTCAACGTTATTAATCTTACCTGAAGATTTGTTGTAAAGAATTGCTTTAGGATGACCTGCATTTACTAATTCAATATCATCTTCGTTAAAACGGATTAATAATCCTGTTAAATAATTTTCGATACTTCCTTTTTCTGCGATTATTCTGGTATTTATTTTTTCCATTACTTCATTTAATGGTAACTTAGAGCCTTTTTTGAATTCTTGTTCAATAATATTTTTTACAAGCATTGTTACAAGACCGGAAGCTATTCCATGACCAGAAATATCAAAAATTCCAATACCGTCAAGATGATTTTCTGTAATGAAAATTATATAAAGATCTCCGGAAACTCCAGACATAGGTTTGAAGGTATATTTTAAGTCCCAATCATATAACTCAGAAGTTTCAACCTTATAAAAACTCTTTTGTACAAAACCTGCAAGGTCTATTTCCTGAAGGGCACGGTTTTTCTCTTTTTCAAGGGCTTCTGTACGTTGATTTACAATAATTTCTAGATTTTTGTTCATATTTTCTACTTCGTTGGCAAGATGAACAAAATGGATAATAAGAATACCTAGAAATAAGAAAATTACTATAACCCAGCTGATTGCAAGAAATAGTGTATCAATGGTTTGTTTAAAAAATACTTTTGCAATAATTTGTGTGGTAAAAGCAAATAAGAAAGGTGTAAGACAGATTAAAAAATGTAAAAGCCGTTTATCCTTCTTTTTTGCAGAAAAATAAAGAATTTTTCCAATAAATAAAAATTGTATAATTATAAATAAAAAGCCTATTCTAAGTTTATTTCTGAAATCTGGAATATTTGTCGCTGTAAGCGGAATTATAATTCCAATGAAGGTAATTATAAAACGTAAAACTTTATATTTTGTTTTTTCCTTGTAATGCAAAAAGTCTCGGGTAAAACAAATGATCATATATCCGGTTAAAATCGCTGTGGTACCTTTAAATATTTTTTCAAAGGTTAAATATGTTAAAGGAAGATTTCTTAAGAATGCATAGTCACCGTAATAAAATACACAAAGATATAAACTTGTGAATAAACATAATTGAGAAAATGACAGGTTCTCTATTTCAGAACGACGAAGAATATAGAGAAATAAATAAATAAAGTTTATGATAATAAGAATTGTTGAAAGAATAAAATAAATCTTAGAATGAATGAATGTATAATATCCAGCAAAATCTTCTACATCTGTATAATCAGAAATAAATGGCTGAATGCCTATAGAACCATATCCATGACACCATAGACAAATCATGATTGTATTTTCACCACCGATATTTAAATATTCTTTAGGTATTTTATAAGCAAAGGTTTTGTTGCCTTCAATAAATTCATGAGGTGGAAAAGTGCCTGATTTTCCTATTGAATGATTATTTATATATATCTTTGCCGCAATTTTAACTCTACCGATTGCCAATCCAACTTCTTTGTGTTTAAAATCAGAAGGCAAAGTAAATGTAGTTTTTAAAAACACATAACCTGTATTTGAATCTAATAATTTATAAAGAGTATTAAAATCATTGATATTTATATCATAAAAAGGGTATGGATTACCTTGAAGAGAATACTGCCAGTTTTTATCTAATGGAATACGATAAGAAGGGGCTTTTTTATTACTGCATGATGTAAAGAAAAAGACTAGAAGGAGAAATGTTGTTAATGCAATAAACTTAATTTTACGTTTCAAAAGACCCCATAAAAAAAGTCTGTAATTCGAAAAACTCAAAAGAAGAATTTCCAGATTACAGACTTTTTATATTGATATTAAAAATTTTGTTTAATCAGAGAATATTATTCACCATCATGGTTTGCATTGTGGAATTTCTGCTGATATTTTTTAAGCATGGCTACCGCATTTCGTTTTCCGTTGTATACAAAGCCACCGTTCCAATATTCCAAAGCAGCAAACAGAGCGTTACCACCATCCTGGCTGTCTGATTCCTTAGTACGGAATGAAACGTAATTTGACAACTCCATAAAATCATTGTTATGGAGACATTCAAGACGCTTTTTATTGAATTCGTTCCATTTTTCCAAATCCTGGAAACCTTCACCTTCATCCTGTACAATAATGTGAGCGTGTGTAGGACTAAATGAATACCATACAGTAACCTTCTTGTTAATATCGCAGTGATTTCCATGCTTTACAGCATTCTTAATAACTTCACTGATCTGCTGTTCAAGAAGATTCAACTCTTTAATTTCTGTAGGTGCTGACTGAACAATCAGCAATGTAAAATAACGAATCTGTCTGAAGTCTGAAGGAAACTCCTTCTTTAGCATATTTGTTTTATCAAACAATGGGTCATTCTCATCCGATCTCAGTTCCTTTAATTCCTGAACCATTTCAGTTCCTCCTGCAGTCTGTTTACTTTAATTAATGATAAATTTTAATGATATAAAAAATAAAATTATTCTTTTACCATCAAAAGAGCTTCTTCAATACTGTTTGCAATAGGGAAGTAGCCCATAAGTTTGGTAAGTTCAATTACCTTTTTTACAGAACCATGAATATTAGCGATTGCAAGGTTCAAGTTCATCTTTTTGATAGTAGAGCAAATGTAGATAAGTGCACCAATTCCAGATGAGTCGATGTAGTCTACCTGTTCGAGGTTGATGACAAAGTTCTTTACATTTTTTTCGAGCATTTTCATTACAAGCTCTTTAAGCTTATATGAATTGTAAAGATCCATTTCACCAGTTACGTCGATAATGTAAACATCGCCATTTTTACGTATTTTAAGTTCCATATCGAATCTCCTTATTTAACTCCTAATTTAAATTATTGTATTTTAATAACCAAAAGGCTCTGATCATCATACTGTTGTGCAGTACCGCAGTACTTCTTCAAATCGTCTTTTACGCGGTTTGAAATATCTTTAGCAGCAGCGCCTGCATTCTTAACTATAATCTTTTTAAGGTTTTCAATAGAATATTGTACACCATTTTCATTAAGAGATTCAAGTAATCCATCTGTACAAGTTGCAAGAATATCACCGGAATTCAACTTAAGGGTAAGGTTTGTAAATACTGTATCTTTTGTAACACCCATTGGTTCGCTTGGAACCGAAATCTGTTTGATTGTTCCTTCAGAAGCAGAATAGTGGAATACAGGATTGTTACCACAAGTGCTTATTTCAGCCTCTTTTGTAGTAGAGTCATAATTGATAAGTGCAATACTTGCAAAATGGTCAATCTTAGAGCTTTCAAGACAGATACCTCTGTTTGCCCATGACATAATTGTTGAAGCTGATTGAGCTGTATGAACTGCAAGACGGAGAATTGCACGAATCATAATCATTACAATAAGCGAATTCATACCTTTTCCTGCGATATCTGCCATTACAAAAGAAATGCGGTCTTTACGGGATGCAAGAATGTCATAGTAGTCACCGCAGACATTTTCTGCAGGATTTGAATAACAACCGATTGAAAGGCCTGGAATAACCGGGAGCTTAGCTGGAAGCATATCCTTCTGATATTTAGAAGCGATACTACCACCCTTGTTCAATTCTGTATGTTCTGCATAGTCAAGGAAGCTGTACAATGGTTTAATTGCAGTAGAAACAGATTCTGCAAGCATAACTGCAGTATCAAAATCATCTTTGTTGAATTTTTCACTGTCTGGTTTACGAGCAAGACCTACAAGTCCTACTACTGAATCTACTTGCTTGATAGGTGCAAAGATGTAACTTCCGCAGCGGAGGAATTCTTCTGGTCCGTTCTGATATACACGAGGGTCTTTTACAGAGTCTGTAATTAAAACAGGCTGGCCTTCGGTAAAAATCTGTCCAAAAATATTGTCCTGAAGCGGGAACTGAGCAAAACGAAGATTTGTTTCTACACGGATTGGTTTATGTGGCAAATCTTCAGGCAGTTTATATGGAGGAGGGAAGGCACCTTTGAAGGATTTAACGGCAAGTGTATTATCATAATCATCTGCAATAAGGAAAATACAACCGTCTGCCTTTACCTTTTCTGTCATAAGGTCATTACAGTATTCGAGGAAGTTCTCCATACTGTTGTTATTTGTAAAGAATGTTGAAAGTTTAGCGATAAGATCGCGGTTAAGTTCGATATAACGCTGGTTCTTTTCTTCAATCTGCTGAATAACAGCTCTGTTTACCATATCGTTATCACGGGAAGCGTTGATTTCTGCAGCTTTTTTAGCAGCCTTCTTCTCTTCAATCTTTTCTGGATTTACGAAGGCTTTAATTATGAGATAAGGAAGAAGTACAAGTTCTGCAAGAATAATCGTAAACACGATATAGGTGTAGAATCCTGTAAAAGTACTATAGATTGTGCCGACAATCATTATTCCTGTTGTAATGAAGAATGCCAGACTAACTTTTGCTTTGTTTCTGAGTTTGATAATCAGAAGAAAGATGAAAAGCAAGGCACTTATACCGGCAGCAATGTAAAGCGGAACGTTTATAAATGAATCAATGGTAAACAAAGTTTTCTCCTAACGAATATAGTATTACTATATTATCGGCATTATCTTAGATTTTAACATCGAAATTTTTAGTCGTCAAGGAATAAGTTATCCTTGAACAGCCACCAATTACAATATTAAGAAACTTCTCTTATAAAATTTGTTATATGTTTCAGGAATTCTTCTGCGGGAGTGCATCCGGAGACTCATTTGCAGCATCTGTCATGGCTTTTCGCAGAATTATACACTTAATGCGGTTAAGAATTCTCTTTGCAACAGGAATCTTATAGTGTTTTTGAAAGTCTAGTACTGCCTGATCCATAGGAATGTCGTCACCGAACTTCTTTTTAAGGTCATCCCAATAACGAACTGTCCATACATAAAGATCGCCGAGTGTACGGCCGGGGAAGTCGCGCAGAATGTATTTTTCTCTGATAATTGATACCAAAGGAAAATATACATTGTAAAACCATGATTTTATTGCTTCTTCCATAGAAACTTCGGTAGTCTTATTCTGATTCATATAATATTTATGAGTAAGAATATGATTATAAATTACATCGTAGCGGCCTGGACTTGAAAAATCGAGACACCAGTAGTCTGTAATGTCACCGAATCCTGTTTCGCTGTAAAAAACACGTTTTTCATAGTTTATAATCTGCTTCTGGATTTCCTTGAGGGAATCTGCCTTTTTGAGTTTAATTTCACTCTGTAAAGATACTACTTCTGCATCTATAAACTCAGTTCCACGGGTTTTTGCAACTGAAACACGGTGATTTCCATCGCGGACAAAATAAAGACCCGCAATTTCATACACCTTGATTGGTGGAAGGGTAATATCGTTTAAAGCAGCCTCATCAACATGCTGCCAGCGGTTCTTTAGATGTGTGCTTTTTGGGAAAAATCGGTTATCAAAATCCTTATAACGGCCTTCGCTTCCTACAATTTTATCGATAGGAATAACCTTCATGCCGATGTAAGTCTCGGCATTTGACTTTATCATCTGCTTTACATCATTGAGAGAAATAAGACTTGCTTCTTCCGGAGAAAGCAGATGCTGAATTTCATTTATAAATGCTTTTGCGTGTGCTTTGTTAAAATCGTCTTCTGATTTTGCTTTTGAAAAATCCATCTTAGTTGTCCTTCTTTTGAGTTGTTTTCATTGGCAGTTCAATTACATAATGCGCATATGCATTGACTACAGTGGTATCAAAATATTTTCCTACACGTTCTTCCCGTAAATCATAAAGATGAATGTGGCCATGAACCATATAAGTTGGTTTGAATCGCTCGAGAAACCAGTTATAGCATTCGAAACCTACATGACATGGATCTTCGTGGTCATGAATGTGTCGCGGGGATGCGTGAGTCATGAAAATATCAAGATATCTTCCATATTTTAACTTATTATAAATCAATTTTGGTACCAGTTTGAGAAGTTTCCATTTCATCTGGGAGTCTGTAAACTGGCATAGTCCGTTATTATAACGCATGGTACCAGAGGCACCTGCAATAAGGAGCGGTGTTTTTGTACCCGTTTCCGGATCTTCAAAACACAGGTTTTCGTTTATAAAACTCTTAAATCCAAGATATGTAGCTCCGTGTCCGTTCATTGACTGTTCGTAACGCGATGGTCGATTACCGTCAAAATGACTGTCGCGGTGGTAAAAATGATACTCTTTTAAGTCGTGATTTCCAAAGACAAAATAAGTTGGTTTGTTAAATACCGTAACTATAAAATCTATGTAATCCATCGGCAGATCGCCGGCACACAAAATGAGGTCTATATCCGGAAATGCTTCTTTAACGTTCTGTGTGTAGATAAGAGGATCTACATAGTCTGAGACACAGAGAATTTTCATTTATCACCAGCTTTTGAAAGCAGAGCTTCAAGCTTTTGTTTTTCTACTAATTCTACAGGTCTGTTTTCCGCATAACGCTTTGCTGCGGTATTAAAGCCTGAACTTGAAAACAAAAAGGATTTTACACTGTTAAGAGTTTTCATTTCATCAAGAGCTTCGTGAATCTGTGCTTCTTCTACAGGCTCTGGTTCGCGGTAGAATCGGATAAATACTACCTGTTTACGTACAGCCATCCATGATTCATCACTCTTGTTTACGCCGGTAATCTGGCAGCCCCATTTTTTCTGGTCACAGCTGAGAACCTGAAGTCCTAATCCCTTGATTACTGCATTTTTACAGATATACGGGAATTCTTCGTTACTGCAGGTAAGATAATCTTTTAGATAATCATTAGCCTGAAGGTCTTTGTATTCTGAAAGTTTGGCAGAGACATCTCTGAAACTCTTGTTGCGCTTGTAAATTGCTTCCCATTGTTCAATTGCTTTGTCGATTTTGCGGCTTTTTTCATAGCAGGCAGCAAGAAAATAGCGTGCGTAAAGGGTTTCAGCCTGAGTTCCTTGTTTATCAAGCTCAATTGCACGCTGAAAGTCAACAAGCGCATTGTCTATGCGACCGGCAATCATATAGCAGGAACCATGTTCTATAATTGCTTTTTGTTTTAATTCCGGATCACGCTGTGCTTTTTCAAAAGACTTTATGGCTCCCTGAAGGTCTTTTGCATCTTTAAGAATCTTTCCAAGATAATAATATGAGGTATAGGTTTCAGGGCTGAGTTTTATAGCCATATCAATTTCTTTTTTTGCTTCATTAAACTGTTTTGTCCGGTAAAGCATAAGACCAATTTCAGCATGTGCTTTTGCATGGCGTTTATCCAGCATTGCACATTTTTGCATAAATCCAAGTGCAAGATCGTAACGGTTCTGGTCTTCGTAGATTCTTCCAACCTGATAAAAGTTTTCTGCATTCTGAGGGTCAAGCTTTGTAAGTAAAAGAAAGTTTTTAAGGGCTTCGTTCTGCTGATTATATTTTAAAAGAAGCTGTGAATATTCTGAACGGAATACTAATTCATTTATTCCTTCGCCAAATAAGGCATTATCATTTACGTTTTTGTATTCAATTACTGCAAGTTCCGTTCTGTTTTCCTTTATATAGGCTTTTCCAAGATAATAATGTGCAAGATAGTTTTTCTGATCTTTTGCTATAAGCTGTTTTGCAATTTTTATTGCGTTTTGTGTTTTTCCCTGCTTTATAAGACGCGGAATAGCATCAATCCTCTTAGGAGAGATAATGGTTTTTACTATTATAATAATGAGTGATATGATAACTACTGCAGCTATAGCTATGATGATAATAAACATCTTTTATACTCCAAATGAATAGTTAAGATACGCTTAAAGCAGATTAAGTCTTAACGTAATTGCACGATAATAAGAGTAGTAGATTTATGTCGATATGTCAAACACGAAGGTCGTATAATATGAAAATAAAATTAAGGCAATCAGCTTTTATATTATTGATTTTTTTTACTGTAACTGCGCTTAATGCTCAGACTGGCGGGCTGTCAAATGGTCTGTCGCGTGGTGAATCTTTATTTAAGGAAAATAATGCAAAAGATGCTGTTCAGGTTCTCGAGTATGAAATTTTGAATGGTCAGATTTCGGATAATACTTATAATTTTCTTGGTTTAGGCTACTATCAGCTGGACGAATATGAAAAGTCTCTTGATGCCTTTAAGCGCGGATTAAAGGCTCAGCCGGATAATGCGAAAATCCTTTCATATAACATGGGAAATACATATTATGCAATGAAAAATTATTCAGCTGCGGCAGAATGTTATTCAGATGCGCTTAAGGCAGAACCGCTTTTTTATGAAGCCTTGCTGAATCGTGCAAATGCTCTGCTTATGGCTGGTCAGCTTGTTTCTGCAAAGGAAGATTATATTGATTTTGTTGCAAAATGCCCTGATGATCCTCAGCGTGAAAGAATAGAACTTCTTATAAAGGCTCTTGAAGAAGAAATTGCACGCCGCGAAGAAGAAGCCCGTTTGCTTGCTGAACAGAACAAGGCAAAATGGGAAGAGTATGACGGTAATCTTGATGAAAAAAAGAGCGACAGCTTTTCTCCGTATTGGGAAGAGGTGGATGCTCTACTTGCTGACGAAAAAAAGCCTGCAGATTCTGCAGAATGGGAAAGAATTCACGGTGAAGAGCCAGGTGCTGTAGATGACGGTAATGATTCTGAAGCAATTGCTCAGGATGTTGCAGAACAAAACTCAAAAAACTGGGAAAAGTTTGATAATGAGCCTGCAGGTGAAATTGCTCAGGAAGAAAAACATTCTAAAGACAGTGCCAGCTGGGAAGAGTTTGAAAATGAGTCTGAAAATGTGCTTGCTTCGGGTAATTCTTCTGAAAAAATTAAGGAAGAGCGACTTGATGATGAAGAAGACTGGATTACTTTTAGTGATGAAGAACTTGTAGAAATGAAGGCTCTGGAGGAAGAGTCGCGGGCGGAACGGGAGAAGTGGCTCGAGGATGTTCGAAGGCGCGAGGTACAGGCTGCTGAACGAACTGCTCAGACAAAACAAAAAGAACAGCAGCAGTATTATGAAGATGAAAAACGTATGCGTGAACAGTTGCTTGAGGATATGCGTAAGGCAGAAGAGGAGCGCCGCAAGAAATTACTTGAAGATGTGGCTAATTCCCTGCAGGGAACTGATTCCACAAATCTAACTTCCGGGGCTGAAGATTTAATAGATTATGATCTTGAAGGAGAATTAGACTGATATGAAGTTTATTCACTGGAAAGAATTATCTGATGAACAGAAAAATATCCGCTTAAAGAAAGTTTTTGGTGCAACTGCTGTAGTTTTTATTGTAATTATTGTCCTGCTTTTGATGAGATGCGAAGGTTGCTCAAATGACAGCACTAAAAGGAAACGGGATTTTGGTGATGGAAAAGGCCATTCTTATGGAGAAGAGATTTCCGGGGCTGATATTTTTAATGATGAATATGGAAAAGGTTTTGAAGATTATACCTTGGTAGATTCTCAAACTGATATTGATGCAGAACAAAAGAGAAAAATTGAAGAAGAAGTTCTAGCTAAAAAAACTTTAGAAGAAGCTGAGTCTAAAAAAGCCGCCGAAGAGGCCGCTGAAAAAGAACTTGCTGCAAAAGAACTTGCAGAAAAAAAAGCAAAAGAGGAAGCTGAAAGAAAAGCATTAGAAGAAGAAAAAGCAAAGAAAATCGCTGAACAAAAAGCTAAACAGGCTGCAAAAGAAGAAGCAAAAAAAGCTGAGGAAGCAAAACTTAAAAAACAAAAAGCCGATGCTGAAAAGGCGCGTAAAGCAGAAGCAAAGAAACTCGCAGAAGAAAAGCGAATCGCTGAAGAAAAAATAGCTGCAGAAAAAGCTGCAGAAGAAAAACGTCTTGCAGAAGAAGCTGCAAAAAAATCCCTGGAAGCAGCCCGCAAAAAAGCAGAAGAAGATAAACTTGCAGAAGAACGCTCAAAAGCAAAACTTGATGATATTGCAAAAAGACTCGCAGAAACTTCAAGTGAAGCAGAAAAGCAAAAGCTCCTGGAAGAGGGCGTAAAACTTGCCGAAGAACTCGCAAAATCCGGAATTGAAAATGATGCAGCGCATTATATAAACGCACAGGATGCACAAAAGAAAAAGGATTATAAACGTGCATTAACAGAACTTGAAAAGGCAATCAAACTGAATGAATCAAATTATCTGTATTATTATGATATGGGAAAACTTCAGTATATGCTGCGCCGTTATGAAGATGCACAGGGCTCTTTTTTACATTCTATACAGTTAAATAATAAATTTCCGCCAAGTGTTTATAATCTTGGGCTTACCTATGTAAAACTTAATAATGAAGAAAAAGCACTCGAATCTTTTAAGAAATCAGTAACAATAAATCCGGATTATGAAAAGGGATATATAGAACAGGCTCGTGTATATAATCGTCAGGGAAAGCTCGAAGAATGCGTATATGCTTATGATAAAATGATTAATATGTTCCCTGAAAATACTTCGGCAATAATGGAATTAGGCTCTGTATATTATCAGTATGGAAAATACGAAGAATCAGAAACTCAGTATAAAAAAGCCCTGACAAAGCTTTCAAAGAGCGAAGAAAAAACACTTACTTTATATAATCTTTCTAAGGTTTTATATGATGATGAAAAATATGAAGAAGCAGCCAGTTATGGCTGGAATGCCTATGATGAAAGGGACTTCTTGTTAAATGATGCACAGCAGGCAAATATCACCTATAACTATGCGTTGATTCAGGAAAAACTTGGTAAAACCGATGAGGCAATAAAACTTTATAATGAAGCCTTGCAGCTTAATCCTACTCATATAAAAACTAAAATAAATCTTAGTGCTCTTTATATGACAAAGGAAAATCCGGATACAGATAAGGCAATGTTATTACTGGCCGAAGCTTACAAAACAAATAGCGAAGATTTTAGCATTAATAATAATCTTGGAACTGCTTATATGCAGAAAGAAAATTATTCGATGGCTGTAAGTTTTTATAAGGCCGCACTTGCAATCAAAAATGATGATGAAGATGCTCTTTTTAATCTTGCAAATGCACAGGTAAAAAACGGAGATCTTGCAGAGGCAGTAAGTAATTTTACTCGTGTTACTTCAAAAAATCCTGAAAACCTCGAAGCTTTTGTAGGACTTGCAAAAGTTCAGCTTCAGACAGGAGATGCCCAGGGCTCTTATAAAAACTTGCTTTACGTACGCGGTAAAAATCCTTCGTTCCGTAAAGCAGAGGTTGATAGTCTGATAGCTCTGATTGAAGACAGTTTATAAGCTGATTGTCAGGTTCGTTTTACAAGCTCAAAAAGTTTTTCGCGGCTGATAACGGTATAAATAGGTCGGCCGTGAGGGCAGTGAGGATCTTCCAGTGTAAAAGCCTGTTCTACAAGGCGTGCAGCGGTTATATCATCGAGAACATAACCGTCTTTTACTGCGGCCTTGCAGGCTGTCATTGCAGCAATCGAACGGATTATTTCTTTTGGCTCAACCTGTTTTACAAAAAGTAAAGTTCGAAGATCATATTCTGTGCCGGTCCATCGTTCTGGAATTGTTTTGATTTCCCACAAACCGTCTGAAACATGTTCAGTTTCAAATCCAATTCTTGTAAGTTCATCCTTTAATTTTTCCAGCTGATTATCCTGACTTTTTGATTCAGTTTTGATTTTATAGGGTATCAAAAGCTGCTGGCGGCCTGAGTTGCCTTGAGAATTCATAAGCTTATCAAAAAGAATGCGTTCGTGAACTGCATGCTGGTCAATCAAATAGAGGCAGTTGTTTTTTTCGGCAATAAGGAAAGTACCGAGACATGAACCTATAAAGCGGATGTTTTTATTCTGCGCCATCGCAACATTTTCCGCTGCATCAGCACTACCTCCCGCAGCTGCGGCCAGAGCGCTTTCAGCTAAAGAACGGGTGGAACTTTCTGTTTGTGGAGTCCATATAGTATTTGAGCGTGAACCACCGCCGGTTTTTATTCCAAGGTATTTTGAACGAAAATCCGAAAGATTTTCTGCCTTAGTTTCAGAAGCTTTATACGAAATGTGTCTTTCATACAGAGAGTCAGGGGTAGAACTTGCCGCAGGTTTTTCATACAGCGAGTTCGCACTACTATCCGGTACCTGAAAATCAAATTCCTGTGCGCGTTCCTCGTCTGCAGGTTTGTCTTCTGTAAAATTTGAATATGTATATTGATGGAAGAAAGTTCGGATAGTGCTGCTTAATCCGTGGTGAAGTGCAGAGATATCAGAAAAACGGGCTTCGCGTTTAGCCGGGTGAATATTAAAATCTATGAGATCCGGGCGAACCTGTGCAAAAACGGCTGCCACCGGGTAAGTGCCGTTTGGGAAAAAGCCCTGTGCTCCATATTCTACGGCCTGTACCAGAGAATACTCCTGAATGCGGCGGCCGTTTGCGTAAATGTAAATATCTTTTTTATTTGTGCGGGAAACAGCCGGTTCTCCAATTACAACGGTGAACGACCATTCTGGATTTGTCCCGCCTGAAGATTGGCCGAACTCGTAAAATAAATCGGCACCTTCGCTATAGCTGTTTGCCATAACAAAACGGTCTTTTATTGACTGGCCGGCCGGTAAATCTAGTTTTGTCTCCCCGTCAGATACAAAGCGGAATGCAATATCAGGGCGGGCAAGGGCCTTTTCAATAAAAGTGTTGCGGCACATAATGCCTTCTGTTGCCGGGCGTTTTAAGAACTGGCGGCGGGCTGGGAAATTCTCAAAAAGGCCTTCTGATTGAACGATTGTGCCTTTGAGAGGAGCAGACTGTTCAATAATGTGGTCTTCTGTAATTGAAGCGCGCATTTTGTAGCCGCCGCTTTGAATTGAAAGCCGGGCAACAGCTGCAATTGAAGCCAGTGCTTCACCGCGGAAACCTAAAGTCGAAAGATTCATTAAATCTACTTCAGATTCAATTTTGCTTGTTGCATGAGGGCGGGCACAGTTTTCGAGGTCTTGGCGGGTCATACCAGAACCATTGTCTATAATGCGGATTTTTTCAATTCCGCCGCCACTGATTTCTACAGTAATGCTTGAGGCTCCCGCATCAATTGCGTTATCCATAAGCTCACGGATAATTGCATTTGGTCGGTCAATAACTTCGCCGGCAGCAATTTTTCTTGCCACCTCAGGATTCAGTGTTCGTACAGGATGTTTTTCGCTCATTTGCGGGTTCCGTTTACTTCGCCGTCATCGCTGAAAAGGTCTAACTGCGGTGGATTATCTTTTGACATTGGTGTTGGCTCGTTCATAAGAATCTGAATTTTTCCTTCGATTTCGTCGAGCTGTTTTTCCATACCCGATGCGAGCTTGATTCCTTCTTCAAAATCTTTGAGCGCATCTTCGAGTGAGATATCGCTGCGTTTTATGTCGGTTGTAAGCTGTTCAAGCTTTGCCAGATTTTGTTCAAATGTATTCATATAATCACCTCATTAGTTTACAAATCTTAAATATTGGCGGCTGCGAGAACTCCGACCCGAAAAAACGGGGCGAGAATGATGTTTTTTCGGGTCGGAACCTCTCCGCCGCCAATCTTACGTTTATTAATCAGCAGAAATCATTCAATTTGAACAACATTTGCAGTAATCTTTCCATGTGCCGGGGTAATAACCAGCTTATCACCGGTCTTTAATGCAGCGGCGTCTCGTACAATTTTTCCGTCCTCATCTGTTACCATAGAATATCCGCGGTCAAAAATTGTCTGCGGACTTGCGTTTTCGAGAATGGTTTTATTTTGTGCAAGTCGTACGCGAAGGTCTCGGATTTTATCCTGTAAGTTTTGTGGTAAAGCTTCGCGGGCGGCTGCAAAACGGTTGAGTAGTGGCTGCTGGATGTTTCTAAAGCGCACTTCAAGACTTTCCGGATTAAAGGCACGGACCATAAGCCGGGTTTTCTCGGTGCGTTGTTTTATTATATTGTAGAAATTGTCTTTATAGGCGGCGAGGTTTTGCTGGATGTCGGCCAGCAGCGGAACTGCCATTTCAGCTGCGGCGGAAGGGGTTGGGGCGCGGCGGTCTGCGGCATAATCGCAGATGGCCCAGTCAATTTCGTGGCCTACTGCGCTTATAGTTGGAATATGGGAAGCTGCCACGGCTCTTACAACGCTTTCTTCACTAAATGGAAGTAAATCTTCCAGAGAACCTCCACCGCGTCCTACAATCAGAACATCGCAAAGTTCGTAAAAGTTTGCAATTTCAATCATCTTGCAGATTGTCTGTGCGGCTCCTTCTCCCTGAACAATTGCCGGAAGCACAATAATATTCATTCCGGGATTTCGCCTTTTTGTAACATTCAGAATATCGCGGATTGCAGCACCCGTAGGACTTGTTACAACACCAATAGTCTTTGGCATTGCGGGAAGCGGCTTCTTTCGTGAATCATCAAAAAGTCCTTCTGCGGCAAGTTTTCTTTTTCGCTCTTCAAGCATCTGCAGAATATTACCGGCTCCTGCAATTTCCATTGTATTAACTATTATCTGATAATTTCCCTGGGGTGCATAAACTGAAAGGCTTCCGGTACAGCGAACCTTGTCTCCGTCTTTCGGACGAAAGTTCAGTTTCATTGCAGATCCACGGAAAATCACTGCTTTAATCTGTGCCGCATTATCCTTTAATGTAAAATAAATATGTCCTGCAGCACTTGGCCGCCAGTTAGAAATTTCACCTTCTATTGTTATTGTGCGGAATGAGGTTTCTAAAATTTCTTTGATTAAATCTGTAATCTGCGAAACGCTGAAAACTATATCCTGTGGTAATCCCGGTGCGTTCATTTTCTCCCAACCCCTGTCGTCATCACGAGCGTAGACGATTGAGGTTTGATAATTACATATCAAACCTCAAAACGAGTGAGTCAAGGCTTTAAGCGTTAGCGTGCCTTGACCACTCGTAAGCAATCCATTTTTTGACAATTTCAACTTACCTTATTTTATTAACTTATTCAATGAAATGCCGATAAAGAAAGTGATGAAAACCATAGTAATTTTTTATGATAACGACTCCTCATACCAGAACGAAAAGGTATTTAATGGAAAATCAGCTGTAGAACTTTCTTCGCAGTGGGCTGAAGGGCTTGGTTTAGAGACTTTTACTCTTAAATCAGCCAGTCTTACAGAACTTTTATCAGATATGAAAAAGCTTTGTACAGAAAATCAGGCCGAAACAGTCCTTTTTTCATATATTGATCTTCCGTATCTTAATAAAACAGTTTCAAAAAAAATCTGGGACTCACATATTGAATACAAATCAGAATATACTTTTGCAGATGGTTATCCTTATGGTTTTACTCCAGAAGCTTTAAATGCCGGTACAATCGGGATTCTTGCTGAACTTGCAAAAACAACCCAAAAGGCTCTTGGAGATGCACCGGTTACAAGAGATGGAATCTATAATCTTATAAAAACTGATATCAATTCCTTTGATGTAGAAACTATAATCGCAGATTCTGACTGGAGACTTTTGCGACTGGCATTCCACTGTGGCAAAAAAGATAATTTTATGCAAAGCAAAGCCCTTTTTGAACAGGCTTCAAAAGCTGGAATTGAAACAGGTGAAGCCGCTGATGCAGAAAAGCTTTCAGAGCTTGCTTCTAAAAATCCGGAATGCTTAAAAACAGTACCAGGTTTTTATAATCTTCAGATTTCAGATGCAGTTTCATCAAATACTGTTTATCTTCCATACTGCACAGCGTATGAAGGAAAATATAAACTTTCTCCAATTGCAGATAAGGCAAAAGAAAAACTGCCATATATGGATTTTGAGAAATGCTGCAAGCTTATTGACCAGATTGCCGAGTTTAGTGAGTCTGCTGTAATCAGTTTATCTGCATGGGGGGAACCATTAAGTCATCCTCGTTTTATTGATATCGTTGAAAAAATCCTTTCTTATCAAGCCCTTTCTGTGTTCTTTGAAACAGACGGACTTTTAGTAACAGAAGAACTGTGCGCAATGCTTGCAGCCATAGAAAAAGCCGCCTTGCCACGAACAAACGGCTGGCAGAAAATTATGATTGCCGTAACTCTTGATGCTGCATCAGATGCAACTTATAAAGCAATTCATAAAAACAGTCCGGAAAATGCTTTCCAGCAGGCCTTTGCAGCAACTGGACTACTTGCTGCAGCACTTCCTGGTTGTGTGTATCCACAGTTTGTGCGTATGAATGAAAACGAATCAGAACTTGAAACCTTCTTCCGCTACTGGAATGAAAAATCAAATCCTTCTGGTGGAAATCTAATAATTCAAAAATACAACGATTTTGCAGGTCTTTTACCTCAGTGTAAACCGGCAGATCTTTCTCCGCTTGAACGTGATCCGTGCTGGCATCTTCGCCGTGATATGACAATTCTTTCAAATGGCGATGTCCCGTACTGCTATTCCTGTGTACTTGGCGATCCAGACAGCGACGGAAAATCACTGACTGCAGGAAATGTATTTAACGAAAAACTCGAAGAAATCTGGCATAAAACAGATAATCTATTAATAAATCATATAAATAAAAACTATTGTGATAAATGCGGAAAATGCGATGAATGGTATACCTTTAACTTTTAGCGAACATCAGATTAAACGAACAATTATAGGCGGTCCAAAAACAGTAAATCCGGATGCCCTTAATATTTCCGTAATTCTTCTCAATAGTAGTGGAAGCCATTATAAGCTTCATGTGTTTGAAAATCTTTTGCAATGTAATTTTCAGACAATTGTTTCGGTAGAGCATGATTCAAATAATTTTACTGATGATGTTTCGAAACGCTTTCCAATGATAAAATTTCTCGTACCTCTCGAAAAAACAACAGATGGCGACCTTATAAATCTTGCAATGGGAGAGGTCCAGTCAGATTATGTTCTTGTTCTCCGTGATAGTTTGAATCTTCCATCAAATTTCATTCCACCGCATCTTGCTGAACGACTAACCGCAGATTCTTCTTATTGTATTGTTCCACGCCTTCTTGATAATCAAAAAAATGCATTGCCTTGTGCCTTTAGCCCGAGTGCAGAGCATACACATTTTGTAATAGATTCTTCTTCAGAAATTGCAAATGGAAAGAAAACACTTTTTCCATTCGATTATGTAGCGTTATATAATAGAAAAAAGTTTATAGAGCTTGGAGGATTTGACTGGACAATAAGTTCTCCTTACTGGCAGAATCTTGACCTTGCCCTGCGTTCCTGGCTTTGGGGAGAAGATACACTCCTTACTTCTCATATGCAGTTTTCGTATATGGACGAGCCTCCGGTAAATGATACGACCTATAATCTGGATTATCTTCGCTGCTATCTTAAAAACGAGCTTCCAAAAATCAAAATGGGAGCAGGCTATATCCGTCGTTCGTCGTTCCTTGTTTTTCTTGGTCGTTCTTCCTGCGGATTTATGGAAGCGCGCAGACAGTTTAATGCTGCAAGATTATGGGTATCAAAAAATAAATACCGCTACAAAATGGATTTGCAAACACTGATTCAAGACTGGAGCCGTAAAGATGATGATAAAGACAAAAACGAATAGAACAGTTATTGTACAGTGCAGATTATCTTCAACAAGATTACCTGGAAAAGCCTTAAAAGACCTTGGCGGAAAGCCAGTACTTGCGTGGGTGCTTTCTTCAATGAAAAAGGTGAATGCAGATAATTATTTTGTGGCAACAGACGAAGCTTCTTATGAGGCTCTTTTACCTGTCTGCCGTGAATACGGTTTTGAATGTTTTGCCGGAAGCCTGAATGATGTTCTGGACCGTTTTGTTTCTCTTTTAAATACTGTAAAAACTCAGACTGTAATTCGTGCTACAGCCGATAATCCTTTCCTTTTTTACGAAGCAGCAGAAGAAAGTGCCGCACTTTTTGAAGAAAAAAATGAAGGCAAGGGACACTGCGATTATTTAACTTACTCAGGCCTGCCACATGGAAGCGGAGTAGAAGTTTTTTCAGCTGATTCTTTGAAGAAAGCCGCCAGCGAGACTACAGATCCATATGATCACGAACATGTTGGACCAGCTTTCTATAATCATAAAGAACGATATGTCTGCGAATTTGTTTCAGCGCCACTGCGTTATAATTTTCCTGAACTTAGAACTACCATAGATACTTATTCTGATTATTTGCGGGCAGTTTCTATTATTAATTATATGAATTCAAAAGGCTATGAAGGTCCATATACAACTGAACAGATTCTAGAAGCCTGTCGTTCAACTTTTGTAAAATATCCTGTAGTTCTTGTACCTTCTGTAGTAAAGGGGCATGGAACCGGCCACTTACGCCGCTGTTTGAATGCTGCAAAAAATGGAAAATTCTTTGTTTATATTCCCGATGATAAAACCCTTACAGAAACTGATTCGGTTATAGAAGAATATCTTCAGTCAGGACTGTCAAAAAATCAGATAATCAATAAAATTCCGGATGATACATATCTTCCTGCAATTATTACGGATACTTTTGAATTAACGGAAAATCAGCTGAGAGAACTTTCTAAAAACAGAAGTTTAATTTCAATCGATGAAGGATCCCGTTTTACAGATTATTGTGATTATCTTCTGGATATTATTCCATCATATAAGTGTGACCGTGTGGCTAATAAAACTGATTCTGGTTATATTACAATGCCGCAAAATGTTCGTCAGCCATCAGAAGGTGAAAAGAAAATAGACAAGGTTTTAATCTGCCTTGGAGGAGAAGATCCTGCAAATCTTACAATACCAGCAGCTAAGGCCTTTATGCAGAAACTTCCTGATGCAAAAATTACTGCTATAGTTTCAAATGAAGAAAGCCCTTATGTAGATTATGCAGGCGGACATAATATTGAGTTTGTAAAGCCAGTACCGGGACTTCGTGAAAAACTTTATGAATATGATATTGTTGTAACTCATTATGGGCTAACAGCCTTTGAAGCAGTATATGCTGGTTGCGGTGTAATTCTTTTGCCAACAACTAAACTGCATAAAAAACTCGCTGAAAAATATAATTTTGCATACGTTGGAGATAAATCCATTTCAGTTTCTTCTCTTGATGCAGCGCTTAAATCAGAAAATCTCTATGCTAAAAAGTTTCTGGAAGGAGATTTAAAAGGGGATAAAAAATCCATCGAAGAATTCCTTCGTCATCTTGCCGCCGGAAAGAAAATGTGCTGCCCGGTCTGTGGAGAATTCCCGTCACAACCGGATGAAGTTATTTCCCGTAATGAAACCAGAACATATCGCCGTTGTTCAAAGTGCGGCATGGTTTATATGGCCTTTACTACAATTGAAGACAAAAAATATCAGAAGGCCTATTTCTTTGAAGATTATAAAAAACAGTACGGAAAAACTTATGAAGAAGATTTTGAATCAATAAAGGCACAGGGAATCCGTCGTGCAAATATCATCAAAACTCTTTGTGGCCCTGGTTCTGTAAATGCAGAAAAAAATCTTTTTGATATAGGCTGTGCTTATGGGCCGTTTCTTGCAGCTGCCGTAGACTCAGGTTTTAATCCGTTTGGAACAGATATTGCAGAAGATGCCGTTTCTTATGTTCAGCAGAAATTAAAATATCCGGCCGTATGTTCTGCATTCCCGGAGATTGATACAGCAGAAGAATTTGGAATTACCCAGTTTGATGTTGTAACAATGTGGTATGTAATTGAACACTTTAAGGATCTAGGAAGTGTTTTGCGCAAGGTTTCTTCTCTCGTAAAAACAGGTGGAATCTTTGCTTTTTCTACACCAAGCGGAGAAGGCATTTCTGCTGTCAGCGATAAAGATCATTTTTATCAGATTAGTCCAACAGACCATTATACAATCTGGGAGCCGGGAAGGGCAGATTCAATTTTACGAAAATTTGGATTTAAGGTGGAGCGCATTGTATCTACCGGCCATCATCCTGAACGCTTCCCCGAAATAAAAAAATCTGGTGCAAAACCTGGAAGTCTTAAGTGGAAGCTGACAGATGTAAAGAGCCGTGCAAAAAAACTCGGTGATACAGTAGAAATTTACTGCAAGAAACTATAACTTATTGTCATTAGAAAGGTGGGAAAATGAACATTTTAATATTAGGTGCAGGTCTCATGCAAAAACCTGCAATTCTCAGTGCAAAGGAAGAAGGCTTTACTGTACATGTAATTGATGCAGACCCAAAAGCTGTTGCAATACCTTATGCAGACACATTCAGACAAATCGATTTAAAAGATAAAGATGGAATTTTAGCTTATGCTAAAGAATTACAGACAAGCGAGGGCGGATTGGCTGCAGTTTTTACAGCTGGTACAGATTTTTCTGCAAGTGTCAGCTATGTTTGCGAAAAACTAGGACTTCCTGCTCACTCATATCAGGCAGCTGTAAATGCAAGTGTAAAAACAGTTATGCGGCAGTGCTTTGCAGATGCAGGTGTACCGTCACCAGCCTTCGTCCAAGTTAGCGAGCAG
>CAMNIU010000187.1 GCA_946540605.1 uncultured Treponema sp. | reverse complement strand
CTTGAGACCTGGTGAGATTTCTGGTTTACAGGTTCGTGATATTGATTTTGATAATGACTTGATTACCATCCGTCACAGCTGGCACCGCACAGGATTTTTGAAGAGTACTAAAACTAACCTGATTCGAAAAGTTCCGGTTGCTCATAATATTATAATCCGGCTTCTTGCACAGGCGCAGCGGTGCCCGGTTGCGTCTGACGAAAGTTTTGTCTTCTGGTCGAAAGCAAATGATTATAATCCGTTCCTGCCTCAGTATTATGATGACGGATTCTTTGACGCTCTGCACAAGATTGGAGTTTCGGAAGAAGAACGCAAAGAACGCAATATAGATTTCTATTCGCTTCGACATTTCTGTGCGACCTACCTTGCAAACATGACTGACATGAGAAACGTTCAGGCAATTCTTGGACACACAACTCCGGCCATGACTAAACACTATGCTGATCATATGACTGACGAGCACTTTAATTCTATTCGTGAAATATTTGAACTTAGCCGTATGAATATACTTGCGGCTTAAAAAATATTAGATACTTACACAATGAGAGCCCTTGCACCTTGCAGGGGCTTTTTCATTTAACACAAAAAACTTTCCGAAATTGTCACCTTTCTGTATGAAGTCGGATAGTTTTTGACATGGAGTAAGAAACTTTTTATCTAGTTGCTGTCATTTAAGAGGCTTTATTATTTTCTCAAGATTAAGTTACGAGAGCAGATGAAGAAAGCCCAGATTCTTCCTACTGCCCGAAGGAAAAAGTATGAAGGATGAAGACTTGCTGTTGAACAGGAAGACTAACTTTCCTGAGATTATGTGTATTGCAGAAGCTGCAGCCTATCTGACTATAAGCAAATACTTTTTGTACACGCTTGTGAAAGGTGGCTTTGTTCCTTATGCAAAGATTGGTAAGCGGATTGTTTTCCGCCAGAAGGACTTGTTTGACTGGATTGGTAATAATGTGGTCCAGCCTGTACATTCGATGGATGACGAGGTGGAAGATGATTTTGAAAAATGATGTTGATGTACTGGACAAGATTCAGGAACTTTTTTCTGACTGTCTGCGTAACAGAGAGTTTGGAGAGTTCACCGTTTCTTTAACTATGAACCATGGGCGGCCTGTGAGGCTGCAGAAATCTGAAAGAGAAAACCTTGTTCGGTATGAACAGGAAAAGATTCTGATTCAAAAATAGAATCTGATATTTGCCTTGAGGCAGGAGGATTTTTAATTTGGGAGGACAAGTTGCTGACATACCAACCGGCAATCTTGGTGAACAGGCAGAGCCTAAATGCTGGGAGACTCGTTTAGAAGCCGAGAGTCCGAAAGCATTTAAGGCTTTCTGCATGTTCAGGAATATGGGCTACAAGCGCAGCATTAAAGCCTGCCTTGAGCTTCACGAAATAGATCCGAAAAAGTATGGCTCGTGGGCACGTTATGCAAGATTGTTCAACTGGAATGAAAGAGCTGCTTTATACGATGAGTATGTGGCAAAGGAAACAGAACGTGAACTAATTGCAGAACGTGTTGAACGAAAAAAACGCCAGATGGAAATGCTTAACGGTTTTGATGAGCTTGTAGGAAAACGCCTTAAGACGCTGGACCCGGAAAAGCTGGATGCAGATGGCGCAATGGATTTACTTGAAAGGTCTGCAAAGCTTGATTCATTTATTACAGGTGCAGACAAAGAAAATAACAAGCCGGTTCAGGGGGAACTGGCAATTAATTTTGTGGACAGCTTTAAGGATTTGTAATGAGGGAACTCTTTAAGCCGACAGCTGTACAGAAAAAAGCACTGGCACTGCTTGCCTCTAGTGCAAAGCATATTCTGCTTTTTGGTGGTTCGAGGTCTGGTAAGACTACGGTAATTGTTATGGCAATTATCTTTCGTGCTTGCCGTTACCCAGGAAGCAGACATTTGATTTGCCGCTTTAGAGCGAAAGATGCCAGAAGCTCTGTACTGCATGAGACTTTACTTCCCTGGTTAAACAAAACTATTGGAGCGCACAACTATAAGGCTAACGTACACGACGGTTTGATTACCTTGTGGAACGGCAGCGAGATTTGGATTGGCGGACTTGGTGATAAAGAACAGGTAGATAGGATTCTGGGGCACGAATATGTGACGATTTATTTTAACGAAGTAAGCCAGATTTCCTACTCTGCGATAACGACAGCTTACAGCCGTTTGGCGATGAAAGTTGAAGGCTGTAAGAATAAGTTCTTTTATGACTGCAACCCATGTTCGCCAATGCACTGGGCGTATAAGGTTTTCATTCGAAAGATAGAACCTCGAACGGATGAAAAACTGAACAAGCCGGAGCTTTATGCTTCTGCTGTTTTGAACCCGATGGATAACGCTGAAAATCTTGATGAAGATTACATCAGCGACATTCTGGACAATATGCCGGAAAAGCAGCGGGCCCGATTCCGTGACGGTCTTTGGGTAAAACCGGAAGGCAGCGTTTACGAGAAGTTTGAGGAATCTATGATTATTCCTCGTGATAAACTTCCAGCCGAGTTTGATAAATACACTGGCGGTCAGGACTTTGGCTTACACATTGCGGCTGTAAAGATTGGTTGGGTTGGAGATTGTGTTTACGTCATAGGCGACTATGGCGGATTTAACATCACTACTAAAACCAGTGTAGAAAACCAGACTGCCAAGGGTTGGTATGACGAGAGCTTTGTTACCTACTGTGACCCGGCAGGTGGTGAGCGTATACAGGAAGTACCTGGAGGTGTAAAAGCTAATAACTCTGTGGATGCAGGAATTGATTACATTATTGCCCTGATTGAACGCGGGAAGTTTTTTGTTTGCAAAGACTGTACCGGTGTTCTTGGTGAGATTTGGGATTATTCGCGTGATGAGAATAATCAGATTGTAAAAGTAAATGACCATTACATGGATGCAATGCGTTATGCGATTTTTAGCGCAGTAACATCAGGGGTTGTAATGGTATAGCAGTATACCGATAAATAGTATGGGATTATTTAACAGACGAAAACCAAAGAAGCAGCTTAGAAGTTTTTCGGAAATAAACAATGAATCTGTTGCGGATGACTTTTCTGTTCGCGAAAAGAAAACCTGCACAGATCCATATCTCCAGCATGCGTGGGTATCGGTGTGTATAGATATTCTTACGCGCAATGTAGCGCGTGCTGAATTTGAAATTAAGAAAAATGGCAAAGTTCAAAAAGATTCCGCTTTAGCGAAACTCTTTCACTACCCGAACAGACAGATGAGCCGCTTTGATTTATGGAAACAGACCTGCGCCTGGTGGAGTCTGGACGGTGAAGCGTTCTGGTGGTTTGGAGAGAGTTACAGCTGCGGCCTTCCTCAAGAAATTTTTATTTTAAATCCTAGAAATATGCAGCATGTCGTGGACAACGGCAAAGTCACTAAATGGGTATACACGGAAGAAGGATGCGGAAGGCCCGTAGTTATTCTTCCGGATGAAATTATTCACTTTAAGGACTGGAACCCCTGGAATTCTTTCCGTGGAGTTAGTCCTCTGGTGAGCCTTGGACTTGAGGTTGAACAGGATTTACTTGCTGCAAAACAAAATACCGGCTTACTCAAAGAAGGAGGTGTGCCTAAAGGTCTGCTCAAGACTGACCAGGTACTGACGGAAGCCGAGGCAGAACTCCTTGCAAGAACTTGGGATAAGAAATATGGACGCGGTATGAAAAACCGTGTAGCCGTACTCGGTAAAGGAACGGAATATCAGCCGTTGACTTTTAGCCCTGATGTTCTGAAGCTTTACGATATGAAAAAGTGGAACTTATATACGCTTCTCGCAAAGTATGGCATTCCGCCTAGAGTTGCAAATATAGAGGATTCGAAAAGTTCCTTAAGCGGTACAGACACCGACTCTCAGCATCGTGCTTTTTGGAATTATACACTTATTCCTCTTCTTAAGAATTTTGAAGAGGTGCTGGAAGTTCAGTTCTTTAAGCGGTTCGGCTTAACAGAGACTGGTACTTTTAATCTTGAAACAATACCAGAGCTGCAGGATAGCGAGGATGCTCAGAGCAATAGAGATATTGCTGAAATCAACGCTGGTCTAAAAACAATTAACGATGTTTTACGAAGCCGAGGTCAGGACACTAAGCCCTGGGGTGATATCTGGTTTAGAGCTTCTTCACTGGTACCCGTTAGTTCTGGAGATAATTCAAAAGGTGATAATTTATGATAAACAAAATTGTAGTCGCATGCTGCGACATTGAAATTCAAAACATTGTAAAAGAAACTGTATCTTCTGTAATAGGAGATAAAAACGTCATTATCTGCAAAAGCATTTTTGAGATTCACAATGCGATTAAGTATCAGAATGATATTGCAATCATTTTTGACAAATACTTTTTGGGCTTTGTTATTTCATATGAATTGGTAAGAATCCATTACTTGAATGATAAGGTTCTTACATACTTTGTAGATTTGGATGATGTTTCTCATTACTTTGCAATGAGAATTCATCAGCTTGGTGTTGACGGTTTCATTCCTAATATTGAGGATAGAGGCTTTTTCAAAAAGTCTGTACTTCAAATGCAGTCGGGTAAAAAAGTTTATCCTGAGGCAGTTACAAGAAGTTTTGAAGAGGAAGATTATCTTTTGGACAGAGATTCTATTTCGGAAGTAACAACTACCGAAATGGAAATTGGCTTATATCTTTCTAAAGGTTTCTGTACAAAAGAAATTGCTTACCGCACAGGGTATCAGGCGAATACGGTTAGTCGTTATATAAAGCGACTCAAAAGAAAAATCGGCTACTTTAAGCCGGGGGATTTGGAACTGCTTTGCAAGAAATATTTTAAGCAATTGCCGGGAGGAAATAATGATAATAAAGATTGATGGCGTTGAAAACAAAGAACTTGGAAGCCATGAAAAGCTTTTGAAGTTCTTAAAAGAAAACTCACATTCAGGAAAAGTTTCGCCACAGGTTGAAATCTTTAAGAGCATTGATGTTCAGAAAGATTCATTCCATTGGGTAATGAGCACCTTTGATGTAGACCGCGACTTTGAGAAAGTTGACCCGGCCGGATGGAACTTAAAGAACTATCTTGCAAATCCTGTTGTGCTCTGGAGCCATGACTACACCATTCCGGCTATAGGCTACGCCGAAAACGTGAAAGCTGAAAGTGTCCTTGAAGGCGACATTGTTTTCAACGACAAGGAGTTTGACGAGTTCGGCTGGAGCATTGGCCAGCGTGTAAAGGCCGGAGCTCTGCGCTGCGGTTCGGTTGGTTTTCTTGCAGAAGAAGTTGAATTCTTAGAAGCAAAAGACCGCGAATGCGATCTGATTTTCCGAAAGCAGGAACTTTTGGAATTTTCTATCTGCTGTGTTCCGGCAAATCCGTTTGCCAGAAGCGGCACTAAAAAACTTGAGATAACGGAAGTAATTCAGGAACCTGAAGAACTTTCTTATTGGGATAAGCTGCGTGCAGGACTTGGTAAAGTCGGCGCGTAAGTCATAACAAAAAAACGAGGAAGCTCTGCTGGAACAGCGCTTCCTCTATTTCACCAACAAGCTTAAGGGGGCTGATGATGAATGAAGTTATTTTAGCTCTTCACAAAAGATTGGACAATATGAAAGCTAATCTTCCAAGTGAAGCTGCGACTGTTGAACAAATCAACAAGTATTTCCTGGAACAGCAGGAAATCACAGAACAGATGTTGAAGATTCTCGGCGATACCGAGGATGCAACTACATCAGAGATTCTTGGTTGTAAGGATGCAATCAAGAACTTCCGCGAAACAATGAAACAGGCTGACACAAAAATGCAGCAGCTTTCTTTGCGTGATGTTCACTACAATCTGGGTAAAGCTCTTTGCGCTGCCTGGAACAAGGACCAGCAGACTTTGGGCGAGCTCAAGTTTACACCAAACATCCGTGCTGAAAAATGGAACAATCCAAAAGACTTTTCTTGGGAAACCGGAAAAGGCTTTGTACCATCTAAAGCCGTACTCGGTGAACCAATTGGCAATCTTGCCAACAATGACCAGTATCTTATCAATCCGATTTATGAAGAGACAATCATGCAGGAAGCTGCAAAACAGTCTCAGATGATGAACCTCGTAACACATCGCCCGATGAACGGGCCTTCCATCTTCATCCCAGAAAGAGACCGCGGCGGAATCGAATTGAAGTGGCTGACTTCATACGGTCAGAAAATCGATGCAACAAAATCAAACATGCCGACAAGAACAGAGCTCAAAGCTTACACCTTGGCCGGATATGTTCCATTCTTTGACGAGTTCGGAGAAGATGTTTTTGTTGACCTTGGTAAGATGTTCCTCGAAGACTTTACCGAAGCCTACGGCCAGGAGTTCGACCGACAGTGCTTGATTGCCGATGATGACCCATTCACAGGTGCAATGAATATGACACATGCCGAAGTGTGCCGCATTCAGGGAACTGATGAAACACATCTGACATACCTCGACTTCCGCAAAGCTGAATTGATGGTTGAACCGGAAGAAAGAAAATACTGCAAGTGGTTCCTGCACGAAACTTTCCTCAATCACATCGCAAACATTCAGGACGACAACCACAACCCAATCTGGAGAAAACCAGGTGACGGAATGCCAGGACGCATTGACGGTTACGACGTTGTTGAAAGCCGCTTGATGCCGCAGCTTGCCGACATCGAAGCTGACAGCGTGATTGCCATCTTTATGAATCCAAAGAGAATCATCCACGGCAACCGCAAAGGAATCGAAATCAAACGCTTTGACGAAACAACTGAGGGACTCGAATACGGCGAGCTCTTCATGCGCTTCAGAAAGCGTGACGGCTTCCTGGTTACCAGACCAAAAAAGAATATGGTTCTTTTGAAAACTGCAGAAGAATAACATACTGCAAAAAGTGTGATATTGATTACCTGATACCAAAGACAAAAGTATTTTTGCCTTTGGAAAACGGGGGCGAAAATTACAAAACCGAAGTGAAGACAAATGCAAGGCTTGCGAAGCAACCCGAAAGGGCTTGGCCTTGCATTTGGCTGAACGAAGGTTACAATGGCTTTTGCCCCGTTTTACCGATGACGAGGATTTATGATACCATTTCCATTTGAAGAACTGCAGAAGATTTTAGAGCTTAGTGCAGATGAAATAGATACAGACAATCTTATCTTTAATGCGACACTTTCTTATGTTGAGAAAAATCTTGGCTTCAATATAGAAGAAAAAAACTACAATGAACTTCAGACAATAAGAGACTGCAAAGTTTATACCGAGCAGGATCATATTACTGAAATGGTAAACATCATAGATATGAACACAAAAGAACGTGTTCCTAATTGTGTAATTGATGGAAGAACAATTTACTTTATTGATCCAAAACTTGAAGGACATGTTGTGTTCCTTAATTATAATGCCGGCTACACAGCTGACACCTTACCCACTGATTTGAAAGAGGCAATCATAAAACTTTATTTACTGAAAAAGAAAGAGTTTATTAAACAGAAAAACAATGATGATGAAACTAGCTTTGAAATGCCTCAGAATATTCAGAGTGTAATCTATTTATATAGAAGAAAAACGCTTTAATGAAAAGCTTTGAACCTGTTTATAAAGAATTAGAATTTCTCTTAATAAATAAACTTTCTGAAAATATTGAGAAAATCAATAAGGAGTATAACGATGGAATCATAATAAAACCATTTGAAAATAAAAGCCTTGAAGAAAACTGTATTAAAACTCCTTTATTCACATTTAATATAGAAGAAACTGAATATTCTGAAAAAGATAGGATTATTGAAAACACAGTATTTATAATAAGTTTAGATATTAAGCTGCAACCTCACACAGAAAATAAACACTTTCTGCTTTGTCGTTATTATGAAGCCATAGAAATGACGATAAATAATAATGAAGACTGGCAGGAATGTAAAATATCAGGCAGCAAGGAGAATAAAGTCTTTATAAAAATAATCGTGTGAGGTAGCTATGAACTTAGACAAGAAACTTGCAAAGTATGCAAAGCAGTTGGATAATCCAAAATACTACATCAAGATTCTAAAGATTATTTATAAGGCTGATGACAAACATTACAAATTTAAGGACTTTAGTGATGCTGATATAATTCACATCTTTGATGTAATTGACGGTTACTTTGGAGTAAATTACACTCCAGAAATGCATAAACGAGTTGTAAAATACTGCAATTCAATTTGGTTCTTAGTGAGCGATAAGCATTACATCATAGAAGAAACACCATGTTTATTGATTGCACTTTTTGATTATTTCTATGCATCTTTTCTTGTACTGTATTCTAAGCTTACACGATTAATTAATCCGCTACACTTTTCTGTATGTGAAAATGTTGATTCACATTTATACATATTCAGAGGCGCATTAAAAGCTGCGAAATATCTTAACTGCGACATATTTCATCTGGAAGAAAATAATATCACTGTTTAATTTCTAAAAATGGGTCTGACGATTCTTCCAGCCATTCAATAATTTGATTTGTAACCTGTTCAATTTTTTGTTTAGAGCCTTTACCTCTGATTGCACATTCCCAGACAAAACAAACACGCCAGCACTGTCCTTGATAGTATTTCAGATTTTCATCATCACGGAGTTTATTTGTTTCAAACTTCTTTTTCCAGAAATCTTGATTTGAACTTGGAAAATGATAATAACGGCAACCCTCATGGGCATGCCAGAAACAACCATTTATAAATACAACTGCATAATATTTGGGGAATATAATATCAGGTTTACCAGGATAACGCTTATCACAAATTCTATATCTAAAACCAGCTTTGAAAAGTGCCGAACGGATTAATTTTTCTGGTTTAGTATTTTTTGCCCGATTATGAGACATATTTTTATGACGGTCTTCGGGTGATAGTACATCCATATTATTTTAATATTTTACACTTTAACTGAATATCTTTACCTTTACGTCCAGAAGCGAAAGTCCACTGAAAAGGTGTGCCAAAATGGCTGATATTTTCAGGCTGCAAAAGCATATTTGTATATTCATCAAGAGTATGTATAAAAACCTTTTCCTCATCTGCGATAAGGATATAATCTGCATTTTGTATTGGAGATAAGGTTTGACCTCCATAACCTCCAATTACCCAGCGAACAAGTTTTTTCAAATGAGGTTTCAACTCTGATTCAAGGGCTGCAGCATTATCTGCGCCGAAATCCCTCAAATTACCATTTTCTTGAAATTTCTGTAATAATGTTCGTAATTTAACATTATCTGAGTCCAGAACATCTGCAAAAGCATCTGCAGTGTACTGATGAACACTTACGGATTTCGCATTTGTTTTTTTGCAGCTAATTGTATAAGACTTTGGATTATCATTATTACCATATACAATAGCAACAATATCAGTCTTTGGAAGACCTGAAGTTTTTAAGTTACCGATAAATTTCTTGTCAGCAGTTGCCTTAATAGAAATTAAACTTTCTCTATTTAATCCAAAACAATTAACAATTTCTTCAAAAATATCAAAATGCACACCAACCAATTTTGGATCATTTGTTTTCCATTTTTCAATATTTTTTTCATTATTTAATATATTTGCAATAAAAGTTTCAAAATTATTGCCTTGAAGATCTTTCTTTACACCTACAGATAAATTTTGATTTGCATAATTTTCAATTAATTCAAATAGTTCATGTTGTCCAACAATATCATCAATTGCCGAAAAATGAATTTTATTAAGAATTTTATATTTATATGAAATGAAATCATCTTTATCTTTTTCAGAAAGATCATCAGGGTAAACTAATAAAGATTTAGAAATTGATGGATCAATTTCTTTAATATTATAACTATCCCACTGATTTCCTTTTAATCTATCTGAACGAAAGGAAGTTGTAATGTTTACAATCCATTTAATATCATTTTGGAAAACTATTACAAAGTTACAATAAAATTGAGTGTTATCATATTCAGGATAACCACAACGATATTCCTTTATTATTTCTTTTATATATGAAAAATTTTTACATTCATTAAGTATTGCTTCAAGAGCAAGTTTTGCATTCTGACCATGTTCTTGTTTATCACTATTTGAAAATTGTGGCATATTTAAACCTCCAATTCTTATAAAATCGAAACAATGCTTTCAGCAATTTTTTCAACAACAGGGACTGCAACAGAATTTCCAAATTGATGATACATTTGAGTTCTAGAAACAGGAACTTTGAATTCTTTTGGATATCCCATTATAGCTTTACATTCATTTTCTGTAAGAAGACGTAAACCTGTATCTCCGCCTTTTACAAATGTACCAGTAATACGTTGAATTTTATGATAAGAGGCACATAATGTTTTTACTGGAAAATCCGAGTTTTCATCAATTATTTCAGGATGACCATCATCTTTTTTGAAAATATAAGATTCCTGCAAATGTTTAGAAATAGACGGACCTTTTGCATCTTTTTCTACAAACTGACCAATTCCAACATGCTGTGTATTTCCTTCTGGAAGTTTATATTTGGAACTATCAATATCTTCTCTAAAGCCAATAAAATATAATCTCTTTCTTTCCTGAGGAACTCCAAAATCTGCACTATTTAAAACTTTCGGAGTAACTTTATATTTAAGCTCTTTTTCAAGAACTTCCATAATTGTCTGGAAGGTTCTTCCCTCATCATGAGTTTGTAATCCTGTTACATTCTCCAAGATGAATGCTTTTGGTTTTTTTTCTTTAATAATTTCTGCAATATAAAAGAAAAGAGTACCTTGTGTTTTATGCTTGAAACCTTCTCGTTTTCCAATTGAACTAAAAGGCTGACAAGGAAACCCCCCGGCCAAAACATCAAAGTCTGGAATATCTTTTACATTTATTTTTGTAATATCGCCAAATGGTACTTCACCATAATTTGCAAAATATGTTTGCTTTGCAGATTCATCCCATTCACTTGAAAAGACACATTCACCACCGCAATTTTGCAAGGCCATACGGAATCCGCCAATTCCAGCAAAAAGATCTATAAATGTAAACTTCTGCTCTTTATTTGCGTAAAGTATATTTTGTGCTGAATTAAAATCCGATTTTTTAGGAATAATATTCAAATCAACATGATTATCGATAATTGCCTTTTCATATCTTTTGCCAATTTCAGTACCTTGCAATTGAATATAATGACTGATTAAAGCAAAGTTTTCCTCAAAGTTTTCTTTTGGCAAATACTGTTTTAATACAGAATAATTCGCAATTCGACCCATTTTTCCACCCAAAGCAACATTTTAATAAATTATATTATAGCATGGTTTTGCTTTCTTGCCTATAATTTATGAAATACAGGCTGCTGTGTAAATTATAGAAAAATAATGAAATACGATGTATTCTAGTTATATATGAGTAAACACATCCAGTACGGCAAAACATTTGGACTATTCTACGACGCATACAGAAAATTCTGCAGAGAAAACTCTCCGGACGGAAAGCCAAATTCTGAAACTCCAGAAATGTTTCGACAGTGGTTTATTAAGAACTTTGTTTCAAGCATGGATGACGCTACCTGTTGCCAGCTTTTCTTAAGAGATTTGAATCACGACCTTACACACATCTATTTGAAAGATGAAAATCTTATGGACTTCTTTAAGTCTGTAGAAATCCGTGATTTGGAAGGAATCAAAACATACATCAAAGATAATGGTTCAAGTGTTGTTTTGAATAATGATGATCTTCTTGAAAATCTTACTACTGGAATAAACTTCGGTATCTGTCTTCACATTCCACGTAAAAGCCAGGGCTTTGTTTTTGCTTATTCTCTTTATGATATTTCTAACGAACTCCGCATTTTTGTAAATCATGGAATGGAGCAGTACCATATTTCAAGTAATGAAATTGAAGATAAGAAATCAATTGTTTATACAGACCAAGAAATGAATGAGATTACAAAGCTGGCAATAAATCTTATTTCATACATTTATTGTTTTCCAGATTGTCTTGTAGATGGTGCTCCACATGATATAAAAACTGAGAATAACCATTATTTAAACACATCTGAAAAGGTTCTGGATGTTACTGAAAAAGCTGCTGCAGGTGTTGTTATACCACACTTCCGCCGTGGATATTTCAAACGGTTAAGCAGCGACTTTTATAAGAATAAAAAAGGTCAAATCGTTTTTGTACATGAGACAATTGTAAATGGACAGGCTAAAACACTAGAAGAAAAATAAAGCAAAAATTAGGAGAAAATATATATGAACGAATTACAGTCTTTATCAATGATTTTTCAAAATAAACTCTTCAGAATTCCGGATTATCAACGAGGTTATGCCTGGCAAGAATTCCAGCTTATAGATTTTTGGGAAGATTTGGTTAATCTGCAGCCGGACAGAAATCATTACACAGGACTGCTTTCTATAAAACAACTTTCAAGAGAAGATTCGAAAAAACTTGGAGAGAATGATCAATGGTTATTAAATGCAGGATATAAAGCTTATCATATTGTAGATGGACAGCAACGTCTTACTACATTTGTTATTTTATTACATGAATTAATTAAGTTTTATACAAACCTCGATGAGAACAAAAATATTCCTGAATCTGATGTTTATTTAGGATTTGAAGCAATTAAAGATATTAGATCAAAATATATTAGCAAACAGATGCCTCCAAATAATTTGAGAACTACATATATTTTTGGCTATGAGAATGATAATCCAAGTGCTGAATATTTGAGATATAAAATCTTTGAGGAAAAATTCGGCGGTACATTAAAAGAAACTTATTACACAAAAAATCTTAAGTTTGCAAAATCATTCTTTGAAGAGGCTCTCTCTAAATTTTATGAACAGAAAGGAGCTCAAGGTTTATCAGATTTATATCAAAAATTAACATTGCATCTTATGTTTAATATTCATGAAATTGAAGATGATTATGATGTTTATGTTGCCTTTGAAACAATGAACAACAGAGGTAAACGTCTTACAAATCTTGAATTACTCAAGAACCGTTTGATTTACTTAACTACGTTATATAACAAAGAAGACCTTAATGAAGAAAATGAAAATGCATTAAGAGAAACAATAAACAATGCTTGGAAAGAAGTTTATTTTCAGCTAGGAAGAAATGAGTTTTCTCCTTTATCAGATGATGAATTTTTAAGAGCTCACTGGATTATATATTTCAAGTATACCAGACAGAAAGGTGATGACTATATAAAATTCTTATTAAAAAAATTCTCTCATAAAGCAATTTTCAATGATGTTTACGAAGTAGATTCAGAATCACAAGAACCTGTAACTCTTGAAAATGAAAATATAGAAGACGAAGAAAATGAAAACGATGAGAATGAAATTATAGATGAAACAACAGATGATTCTCAACAGACAGACTTTTTAAGACCTAATATGATTGCAGACTACGTAAACAGTCTAAAAGAATGCTCTGAAAGCTGGTATTACACTTTCTTCCCAGAAGAAAGTACAGAATTATCAGAACAGGAAAAACTTTGGATTGATAGATTAAACAGAATTGGTATTGGTTATTTTAGGCCACTTGTTTCTATCGTAATCAGAAAAAGTACAAGTGATAATACCGAAGACAAGGTTGAAGTATTAAAAGCAATTGAAAGATTCCAATTTATAAACTTCCGTCTCGCACAATATCAATCAAGCTATAAGAGCAATGAATATTATAATAAAGCAAGAGATTTATATTTTGGCAGAATTACGTTACAAGAAATTGCAGATGATTTAAATGAGACAACTAACAACAACACTGAGAATGCTCTTGAAACTTTTGTAAGTAAAATGCATAGACGCTTTGATTCTGATGAAGGTTTCTACAGCTGGCATGATTTGAAATATTTCTTGTTTGAATATGAGTATTCGCTTGCAGAAAAATTAAAGAGATTGGATAACCTGAAAATAGATTGGATCAGTTTTACTTCTGTAACAAAAGGCAAATACTCGATTGAGCACATTCTTCCACAAACACCAAAGAAGCTTTATTGGAGAAATAATTTTAGACAATTTACATCAGCTGAAATAAAAAAGCTCACAGGTTCTTTGGGTAATATGCTGCCACTTTCACAAGCAGTAAATTCAAGTTTACAAAATGACACTTTTGAGGAAAAGAAAAAACGTGGTTATTCTAATGGTTCATACTGTGAACTTGAGGTTGCTAAAGAAACAGATTGGACCGCAGATAAAATCTATAAACGTGGTTTAATGCTTCTAGATTTTATGGAAACTCGCTGGGATTTTAAATTTGCAAATCAACAACAAAAAGAAGATTTACTTTATATCAGTTTTGTAAATGATCAGAGAGAGATACCACCTGAGATTACAAAAGAATCTGAAACTCAGATAAACGATGATATTGAAATTGGTGCTTCCCGACATGAAAAGAGAAAAGCATACTGGTCATATTTATTGCCAATATTAAGAGCAAATTTAAATGGACCGTACGGAAATGTAAACCCAACTAAAAGTCATGCATTAGATGGTTTCTTTGGTGTTTCAGGAATTCATTTATATTGTTCAATTTCAATGCGCTTAAATAAAGTTACAGTTGGATTCTGGATTGATACAGGTGACTCAATTACTTCTAAAAGAATCTTTGAATTAATTTATAAAGATAAAGAACAAATTGAAGAAAAGATTGGTATTAAATTAGATTGGGATAAAAAGGAAAATTCAAGATCTTGTAGCATTAATGCAGTACTTAATGATGTTGATTATACAGATAAAGCTCAATGGCCTAAATTAGCAGAGTTCCAGTCAACTTATGCAAAACTCTTAGCTGATAATGTTTTTTATCCTAGAGAAGAAGCTATAAAACAAATAATAAAATCTTAATACATAAGGTATTAAATATGGAAAATAATTCTTTTTGTAAACTTGTAGATTTTCTAAATTCAAAAAATCAAGATGAGATTAAATTATCATTAACAGAAATTGAAAATATTATACAGGATAACTTACCACCATCTTCAAAAAAATATTATGTATGGTGGCATTCAACCGGTCCAAAAGATCATCCACCTGCATATATATTACAAAGTTCAAATTGGTATGCAAGACCAACACCTTCTAAAAATTTTAATGATGTAATATTTACAAAAGAATTAAATTCAGAAAACAAAACAGATAACAAAAAAAATACCCACATTAAGAAAACAAAAAAACGAGATGATATTATTTCACCAACTCCTAATGAAGTAAAAAAATATCTTGATAGATGGAATAATCTTGGAAGTTATGTTATTCAGGAAGAAGCTTTGGATGATTTGTTTTTAAAAACATATCCTGGGAACACAGATATTAAGCAAGTTATAATAAAAGTTTCTGCATTAAATGATTTTTATTCAACAAATATATTTAAGGTTTTTCCAGTTGCAAAAAATATCATTGATTTGAATATTGATGCCCGCTTAGAACAAAATGATATCACTCTTGTTAATGATATTGCTAATGTAAAAGTATTGGAACAGACTGATACATCAGATGAAAAATATATAAATTTCTACTCTTTTGCAACTAAGTATTGCAGCAGACACAAGCCAACTGAATATCCGATTTTTGATAGTTATGTAGAAAAATTGTTGCAATATTTCAGAAATGCAGAGCAAACAATTTTTTTTAAAAATGAAGAACTAAAAGATTATAAAAGATATAAAGAAATCTTATTAGATTTTCGTAAAGTATACGGGTTAGATGATTTTAATCTAAAACAAATCGATAAATATTTATGGCAACTTGGAAAAGAAAAATTTCCAAAGAAATATTAATCACAAAAAGTCGGAGGTGTTCTTATGAAATATTCAGAATTATTTGAGCCTGAGCCTGAAAACTGGGGATTACGCGGTGATCCATTATTATGGCGTGAAATGAAAGAACACTTTGGAGATAAAGAGATTCCTGAAAAAGAAGGAGACCTTGCTTTCTCATTATTCAGATATTGTTCTGACAGATTAAAGATAAGTATTAATATGGCTGATAAAGCTTATGTAGAGGACTTTGCAAAAGGTGGTATGACTTCCGGAGAAGTAAGCTGCAAATGGTGGCGTGAAACTGGTATTTCACTTTTAACAAGTAGAGCTGATTACGACAAGCCGGATTTCCCTTATCATTTTGACTATGTTTTTTATAAGACAACAAACACTCCAGGTTGGGAAATTGCATTTGTAACTGTTGGGCCTAACAATTCAATAGAAAACATAATTAAACATAAACGAAAATGGATAGAAACTAAAGTATTCTGCGGTACGAAAACTGACAAATATTACTCACCGATGTTTCCAATGATTCTTTCACCTAATGAGATGCATCATTATAGTCCTTGGATATACAACCTTGAATTAAACAGATATTTTCTTCCAGATGACATTATACCTTATCCAAACTCTGAGCCTAAACAGAAAGATTTTTCTTATGAAATAATATTAAAAGATAAAGCTGATGAGCATTTCACCGATATCAATGATAATTTAGATATAATGTATGATTGTGATAAGCAAATTGAAAAAAGAAATTGCTTTGGCTATATTGCGACACTTAAAATCAATGACTCAGTAAAAATGCATATAGATTTTTGTGACTGCTATTATGAAATGTTTTCAAACATGCTTTATGAATTAAAAGAAAAAAAATATGCCTACTGTATATTAAGTAATTGTGATTATTATAAATTCTTATTCTGGGATAACGGCGATAAAATCAGATTCAAGATACAGAATTACAATCTGAAAACACAGGTAGAAGAACCTGTTGATATTGAAATGCCTAAAGAAAAGTTCATTAAGATATTTGTAAAAATGCTTTGTGAACTTCAAAAGAATCTCGATAAATACAAAAAGAAATTTAAGCGATGTGTAGAAACTATTGGTGAAGTTGATTATTCAGAATTAAATTATAAAACTTGCTGTCCGTATTTTCATAATGTTAAATACATTGACCATGATAATAAATTAATAAATATTGAAAATAAAAGTATTCCTTTTAGTCCTGTTATGAAAAAAGATTAACAGGAATCAAAAAAAGAAACAGACAATTCTTCTGAAAAATTAAACATACATTATTATCTTGATGAAAATGATTTTGTTTGGGTTGAAAATGATAAACGCGTTTATAGATATAATTACAAAACCGGTGGACCTATACCAACAGATAAATCTGTAGACTTAATGAAATGGCATGAATTTCCTGAAAGTGAATTACCGGATATGATAAAACTAAAACAGAATTTGTTTAGCCAAGATATTTCCGACTAAATTGGAAAAACATTCCAATCTTGTCCACAATCTTTCCGAAACCATACAGTTTTAAGACACATTTGTAGAAAAAACGCCCAATTGCTTTAATAAATCCCGTTTTACAATTTCCCTATGATGATTCAGGGAAAGAGCTGCACACTGACTGTGGCAAAAGACGGTTACTATTATCCACTACCTTACAGCGAGGAAACTGTACGCACTGCGTCTAAAGGCTACGCTCTGCCTGGCGTTATTGGTGAAAGGAACAGAGAGATAAACGTTGTTACTGGAAAAACGATTGAAGGCTGTTTTGTAACACGCCTTGAATACCAGTGTGTTTTAGCTTTGTTCCTTTTGCTTTTTAACAACAATGAAACTTTTGATTTATATGCAGACAGAGTTTGTAAAAAACTCATTTATAAAAATGTTCTTCCAAAGGCATTCGAACTTAGAGCTGAAAATGGGAATCCTTTTTACTTCCGTCTTGATGTAAAAGACAGTGAGGATTCATTCACAGAAAACTGGCCGCTTTATGTGCCGGATTTGAAATGGCCAAGCTGCCGCACTTACTATTATAACGGACACTCTGTTATTGCTGACTTAGAAACTCTGCCTCTTGTTTACCGCTTTGAACTTAGAGGAAGCTTCACAGAAAAAACAAAGTTTGAAATTACTCTCTATTTTCCTCTGACAGAAAAGTTCTATCCTTCCCTCGACAAGATAGAAAAGCTTTCAATTCAAATTGATTTGAAGGACGGCGTGAGCCTGAACCTTTATGACTTGAGACCAAGCGGAAGTCTTACTGACATAAACTGCGCTGATACAGTTTTATGCTATCAGAAGTTTGTGGTTGAAAGTCATATTGTTTTTAATATAAGAAACTCTGAACAGAATACACAGGTGGTGCTATGAGATTTTACGAGTTACCGCCAGAAGTTGAAAATAAAATCCGCAATACTGACGCACGTCCTTTTGTTCGTGTAGTTCTTGAACTTGCTGGCGGCGATGTTTACCTTCCGGATTCAGATATTCTGGAATGCGTAATCACCAGTTACAACACTGAGGCCGGTGGCATTATGAACTGCGGCGAGCTTCTTTTGAAAGGTATCTATGATATAGAACAGAATGCTGAATATGCTCCAGGTCTTGGCATCCAGATATGGTACTGTTTTGGCGAGCGTGAAAATACCTTTTTTCGCTTTCATCTTTTTGTAGATGATAACGGATTCCAATCACAGGAGACAGGCTTTCTTGATAAGACTACCAAGGTACGCTTAGTTGATTTGAGTTCTAAGCTGGATGACACCAAGCTGCAGCGTAACTGGACTGATGCTCAGACTGTAGTTCACTCTGTTGTATGTGACAGAACGAATCCTGAAAACTCACTTGTTCATATCATCGCAAAACGCGGCGGGCTTAATGCGAATGAAATAAACTGCGGCTCTCTTCCTTTTGATATTCCTTATGTGATTGTTGTTGGGTCTGCCTGGAAAGAACTCTGTGCACTGGCAAAAGCTTACGACGCGGTTGTGGAATGCGGTAAGGATCTGACTCTCTCTTTTATTGAATCTCCTTATGACAGGGAAAATGAATACAGCGAGGAAAGCTGCTTTACTCTGGATGAAAAGGAAATCACTCATTACAGATTTTTTAATAACAATGATAAGTATGCGAATAATGTTCGCTTGAAGTATACACGCTATGTGCAGACTGAAAGACAGGAACTCTGGTCTTACTCTGATGCGCCGGTATGGTACGACGAGGATATGCAGCCTTATTATCCGTTCACGGATGATTCAAGGAAGATTGTTTCTGACAATGATTACCAGGCAATTTATACCGCAAAGAATGATGAAGGAAAAACTCGTAATGTTGTGTATGCGGACCAGCTGGATACTGAGCAGGACTTCTTAGACGCAATTGAAGTTACCGGCGAGGATAAGCCTGTTATTGTACAGTACGATACTTCAACTTATAAAGATCGGGCAATAATTCAATTAAACCGTGATGGAAAATTAATCGGCCTTCGCAAAGCTTCCATCACTGGTCGTGCAATCATCTCTGAAACTAACTACAGCATCTTTGTAAAAGATGACAATGAGATTGCGGCTAAAGGTCAGATAGTAAAAAACGTGACTTCAAAGTTTTTATCTGATGATTTATTTGAAGATGAACCCTTCTGTCAGCGACGTGCCAAAGACTTACTGCAGGAATGTATTAACTGCAAAGGTGCTTACTACCTGACAACTTATCTTCCTTTGATTCATGCTCGTGTTGGGGCCTTTATGGATATCAGGCTCAACGCTCAATCAAGTTTTAAGAAAGTGAGAATTGATGAGCTTACTTTTAGATATAAAAAAGAAGAAGCCTTTTCTAGCGAAATCTGGGTAACGCGAGTTTAGGATTCGGGAGGATGCATATCGAGGAAATTGGTGTTTTAGTGAAATCAATTAATGATTTAAACGTGGAGCTTTCTGGATTCCGTTCAGAGATGAAGGAGTTTAAGAAAGCAATGGAAAAACGGATGGACTGTTTAGACAACAGAAGTACAGCGTGTCAGTTCAATCCTCAGGTATGTGCGACAGCCCGCCGTTTAGAAGAACATATTAAGGCGGACAGTGGAAAAGCTGGAAAAACTATGGCGGTTATTGCCTGTGTTATCAGCTGCTTTAATGTAGGACTTACTTTGATAACGCTGATTATTAAGGGGATGTGATGAACGAAAAGATTCGTGATTTGAAAATAAGGCTGATGCTGGAAGCTGAAAAAGAGCTGACGGAAGATTTGACAGAGGCTCAGCGTTACCAGTATTACCTTGGGCGGATGCAGTTTCTGCATTACGTGAGCGGTAAGGAAAATCTTTTGGAGGCTGACTGTTCGGGCTCTGTTTGTCTTGCTCTTCTTCTTGCAACTGGGTGCGGAATTAGAGTTACGGCGGATGCCTTGTACAGAAAGTTTTTTACAAAGAAGAATCCGGAAGCTGGAGACATAAAGGCTGCTTTCTTTATTTCTAACTATGACAGGAAACTTGGAAACAGACTTTACCATGAGGGCGAATGCGCTCATGTGGCTGGTGTT
>CAMNIU010000186.1 GCA_946540605.1 uncultured Treponema sp. | reverse complement strand
CGCGGGAATCTGTACATCATTTATAATGTATAGATTGTCGGGTCAAGCCCGACAATGACACTAAATGCGGCTTTTAATTGCAGCAATGAACTGCCATGAATCAAGAACTCCTTTAGCAGCAGGTTCTGCAATGCGGGCAATGTCGCCTGTCATATAGCCGTCTTCAATTGTCTGAAGAGTTGCCTTTTCCAGACGTTTTGCAAAGTCAATGAGCTCTGGTGTTCCGTCCAGTTCGCCGCGTTTTGCGAGAGCTCCTGTCCAGGCAAAAATTGTAGCTACAGGGTTTGTAGAAGTTTTTTCTCCCTTAAGGTAGCGGTAGTAGTGCTTCTGAACTGTACCGTGACTTGCTTCATATTCAAAGTTTCCATCAGGGCTTACAAGTACAGAAGTCATCATTGCAAGTGAACCACATGCAGATGCAATCATATCACTCATAACGTCACCGTCGTAGTTCTTTGTTGCCCACATGAAGCCACCTTCGCTACGCATAACACGTGCTACAGCATCATCAATCAATGTATAGAAATATTCAATTCCAGCTGCGTCAAACTTAACTTTGAATTCATTATCAAAAATACGCTGGAAAATTGCCTTAAAGTTTCCATCATAAGTTTTGCTGATTGTATCCTTTGCGCCAAACCATACACTCATCTTGCGGTCGAGTGCATAAGTAAAGCAGCAGCGGGCAAAGCTTTCGATTGATTTATCAAGGTTGTGGATTCCCTGAATAATTCCAGGTCCGCTCATATCCATAATGGTTTTGCGGATTTCCATTCCGTCTACACCTGTGAAAACAAGTTCTGCACGACCTGCAGTTGGACACTTAATTTCGCAGTTTTTGTAAACATCACCGTAAGCGTGGCGGCCAAGTACAATAGGCTTTTTCCAGCAGCTTACAGTGCCATGGATGTTGTTGACAAAAATAGGCTCTCGGAAAACAGTTCCATCAAGCTCGGCACGGATAATTCCGTTAGGGCTAGGAGTAAGCTGCTTAAGGTGATACTCTTCTACACGTGCCTGGTTAGAAGTGATTGTTGCACACTTTACACCAACGTGCAGACGTTTAATAGCCTCTGCAGCATCGTAAGTAATCTTGTCATTTGAGTCATCGCGGCTCTTAAGACCAAGATCAAAATACTCTGTTTTTAAGTCGATATAAGGCAAAAGGAGCTCGTCCTTAATAACCTTCCATAATACCCGTGTCATTTCATCGCCGTCTAGTTCGGCGATAGCGTTCTTCATCTGTATTTTTGCCATAATAAATGTAGTATATAGAAAAATTAAATACATTTCAATTTAATATCGTATTATAAAAAAGGTCTGATGCTCCCGTGGAAAATGCCTGTCGCCAACGGGATGATGTTGTCGTCAGTCATTTTCCACTCCGCATCAGACCTTTTTCGTGCAAATAGATAAATTTTGTTGTTTTTCTATATGTACATTTATGGTAGGGGATTAGCGGCCCCAGGTCAGAATCAGATCGTAATTATCTTCGCGAACTTCAAAATACTGGTTGTATTCACCGCAGGTAGGGCAGTAATCTGGTGCTTTTTCGCCTGTTACAATGTGTCCGCACTTAAGACATTCCCAAACCTTTACTGAACTCTTGCTGAGTTCTGCTTTTGTGTCCTCGTCCTTAAGAAGTGCACGGTAGCGGTCTTCATGACGTTTTTCGATTGTTCCTACAGCGCGGAATTTTGCAGCAAGTTCCTTAAAGCCTTCTTCTTCTGCAGTTTTAGCAAAGCCAACGTACATGTCTGTCCATTCGTAGTTTTCGCCGTCTGCTGCATTCTTAAGGTTTGTTTTTGTATCTGCAATACCTTCAAGTTCTGTGAGCCACATTTTTGCATGCTGCTCTTCGTTGTTAGCAGTTTTCTTAAAGATTTCTGCAACCTTTGTAAGGCCTTCTTTTTCTGCTACTGCTGAAAAGTATGTGTATTTGTTACGAGCCTGAGATTCTCCTGCAAAGGCTGCCAAAAGATTTTTTTCTGTCTGAGTTCCTGAGTATTTGCTCATATGAGTGCTCCTATAAAAGTTAATATTATTTCTATTATGTGGTAAAAATGTTCTGAAATCAAGTAGAAATAGATTGCTTCGCTGCGCTCGCAATGACGGTTCCTGCGTAATGTGTCGCTACGCTCGCAATGATGTCATTGAGAGGAGCCCGCCAGTGCAACGTGGCAATTCATTTAAATTAAGTACACAATAAGTGCACAAAGCCAGGCAACTACGCACTGCCAGACCACCATTGCGAGGGCCCACTTGGCGCCCAGTTCTCTTTTTACAGATGCTATTGCTGCGATACAAGGAGAGTAGAGCAGACTGAAAACAAGAAGGCTTGCTGCGGCTTTAGTAGAGAGCACACTTGTAAGTCCACCTGCAAAAAGAATCTCAAGAGTAGAAACTACACTTTCTTTAGCCATTATACCAGAAATCAGCGAGGTACAAATTCTCCAGTCTCCAAGTCCAAGAGGACGGAAAAGTGGTTCAAGAAAACCTGCGATTTTAGCAAGAATGCTCTGCGACGAATCATCAATAAAATGAAGTTGAGGACTAAAACTCTGCAGAAACCATATGATGATTGTTGCCATAAAAATTACGGTAAAGGCACGCTCAAGAAAATCCTTGGCTTTTTCCCAAAGAAGTTGAGCTGTATTTCTGACACTTGGTAGTCTGTAATTTGGAAGTTCCATAACAAAAGGAACCGGCTCACCCTTGAAAAGAGTTTTTCTGTAAAGCAGGGCTGCAAGAATTCCAACAATGATTCCTAGTACATACAAGCCTGTCATAATAAGGCCACCACGACCAGGAAAAAAGGCCGCTGTAAAGAATGCATAAATTGGCAGCTTTGCCGTACAACTCATAAAAGGTGTCAGTAAAATAGTCATTTTACGGTCGCGTTCAGAAGGTAAAATTCGTGTAGACATAACAGCCGGAACTGTACAGCCAAAGCCAATCAAAAGGGGAACAATGCTGCGACCAGACAAGCCGATTTTTCGAAGCAGGGTATCCATCACAAAGGCAACCCGGGCAATGTAGCCTGAATCTTCAAGCAGCGATAAAAATAAAAAGAGTGTAACAATAACTGGCAAAAAGGAAAGTACGCTTCCAACACCTGCGAAAATACCGTCTATAATAAGGGCATGTAAAACTTCATTTACCCCCATAGTACTAAGGCTGGAGTCAACAAGAGATGTGAGGGCATCAATTCCATTTTCAAGAAGTCCCTGTAAAAAAGCACCAATCACATTAAAGGTCAAAAAGAAAACTCCTGCCATAATCAGAATAAAAAGCGGAATAGCAGTATATTTTCCCGTGAGTAGCGTATCAATTTTTTGAGACCTGATTCGTTCTCGGCTTTCGTGCGGTTTGTGAACTGTCTGGCGGCAAACATTACGGATATAAGCATAGCGCATGTCTGCAATTGCAGCACTTCGGTCGAGTCCGCGCTCATTTTCCATTTGAAGGGCAATGTGCTCCAGAGTTTCTTTTTCGTTCAAATCAAGTTCAAGCTGATGAACAATTCTCTTGTCTCCTTCAAGCAGCTTACTTGCTGCAAAGCGGACAGGAATACCAGCCTTATCTGCATGATCCTGAATCAAATGAATTACTGCATGAAGTGCACGATGTACTGCACCCCCGCCTGTATTTTCATCACAAAAATCCTGACGAAGTGGTTTTTCCTGAAAGTGTGCAACGTGAATTGCGTGTTTTATAAGTTCATCAACACCCTGATTTTTGCTTGCAGAAATCGGAACAACAGGAACGCCAAGCAGTTCTTCCATCTTGTTTATATCAAAAGAACCTCCGTTGCCTGTTACTTCATCCATCATGTTGAGGGCAATAACCATTGGCACATCCATTTCAAGCAGCTGCATGGTAAGGTAAAGATTTCGTTCGATGTTAGTTGCGTCTACTATGTTAATGATTCCACGCGGCTTTTCATTCAAAACAAAATTTCGTGAAATAATTTCTTCGCTGGTGTAGGGCGACATAGAATAAATGCCCGGAAGGTCTGTTACCAGCGTATTTTCGTGTCCGCGGATTTCACCATCTTTTCTGTCTACAGTTACACCCGGAAAATTTCCTACATGCTGGTTTGAACCTGTAAGCTGATTAAAAAGCGTAGTCTTTCCGCAGTTCTGATTTCCAACAAGGGCGTAAGTAAGAATAGTTCCATCCGGAAGCGGATTTTCGTTCTCTTTTGCATGGAAACGACCGCCTTCACCAAGTCCAGGGTGTTCGGTTTTAGTAGATGCAGAGTCTGTCGTATTTTCACCAGACCCAACTACCGTATGTTCCGTTTCAACTTCTATTTTTCCTGCATCATCAAGGCGCATCGTAAGCTCATAACCGCTTACATCAAATTCAACAGGGTCGCCCATAGGAGCTGTTTTGATTTTAGTAATTACTGTACCAGGAATTACACCCATATCAAGAAAATGCTGGCGGAGTTCACCATTTCCACCAACCTTAGAAATACAACCAGATTGTCCAATCTGCAAATCTTTTAATGTCATGAATTATGCTCTTAAAAAAAAATATTATTATGTTATGATAATGTATTTTGTGCTATAATCCAAGATATGAATCAGATACAACAGGAAATTGTAAATGCACTTGTACAGCTCTCAGAAAAATCACTAATCACAGAAGCTGTTGTAGCAAAAAAAATCAGAGAAAATATAAAACTTCAGGGTAAGCAAAAAGCAGGCCTTGTGTTTACAGATATAGAAGCTGCAATTAACTATATAGAAGAAAACAATAATTTACATTTTGCTATCCATCTTAATTCTGCAAATGACATTCTTATAAAAACGTCAGAGGCAGCTGCAGGACTCGAAGGTGATGCCCGTAAACGCCGCCTTGCCAGCGAAAAGTCTATGACTGTGCTTACAAACGGCGATGTAAAAAAGGCTCAGGAAGGTAAGAGTGGTGGCGGAAAGAATGGTCCAAAACCGCATTCAAAACGAACAGATAAAAAACGCCTGAATGTAAATAAAGATTATGATGATTTTGAATGAGGAGGGAGGAGCCCCTCCCTGCGCTCACACTTCGTTGTTCGCTACCCTTCCTCCTAGGGGCGTTGCCCCTAAAACCCCGGTTAATTCTTCCATACATCATTTGTGAAACTTTTTATTGATTGCTTGAAGCTGCGAAATATGATATTCTTGTTACTATTCTAAATAACAAAGGAAATCACAATGAAACTCTGGGAAACTGGTGCAATTTACGAAAACGGAAAGATTAGTCCTGCAGCCGGCACATCTGCAGACGGCGCAAAAAAAACAATCGCTTATTCAATTTTACAGAAGCATAACACAAGCGGCGACGCTTCTAAACTTAAAATCAAGTTTGATAAAATCACTTCTCATGATATTACTTACGTTGGAATTATTCAGACTGCACGTGCGAGCGGGTTGGAAAAGTTCCCAATTCCTTATGTTTTGACTAACTGCCACAACTCTCTTTGTGCTGTAGGTGGTACTATTAATGACGACGACCACATGTTCGGTTTGACTTGTGCTCAGAAATATGGTGGAGTTTATGTTCCTCCACACCTGGCTGTTATTCACCAATATGCCCGCGAAATGCTCGCTGAATGTGGTGCGATGATTTTGGGTTCAGACAGCCACACACGCTACGGTGCTTTGGGTACTATGGCGATTGGTGAGGGCGGTGGAGAACTTGCTAAGCAGCTCCTGGGAAAGACTTACGATGTAAACTATCCTGGCGTTGTTGCAATTTATCTGACTGGAGCTCCTGTTCCAGGAGTTGGTCCTCAGGATGTTGCCCTTGCAATCATTAAAGAAGTTTTTGCAAGCGGATTTGTAAAGAACAAGGTAATGGAATTCATAGGTCCTGGCGTTGCAAATCTTTCTGCTGATTTCCGTATTGGTGTTGATGTAATGACTACAGAAACAACCTGTCTTTCTTCTATCTGGGAAACAGACGGCAAAGTTGAAGAGTGGTATGCAATTCATGGCCGTGTTGGAGCTTATAAAGAATTGAAGCCTCAGAATGGTGCTTACTATGATGGTGCAATCGAAATTGATTTGAGCGAAATCCGTCCTATGATTGCCATGCCATTCCACCCAAGCTGTGCTTATACAATTGAAGAAGTAAATAAGAATCTTGATGATGTTTTGACTGATGCAGAAAAGCGCGCAAAGGTTAGCTTCGGCGACAAGGTTGATTTCAATCTCCATAACAAGATTATTGACGGAAAACTTTATGTAGACCAGGGAATTATTGCCGGTTGTGCAGGTGGTGGATTCGAAAACATCTGTGCTGCTGCTGATATTCTTAAGGGTAAGGATAGTGGAAACGGTAAGTTCGTTCTTTCAGTTTATCCTGCTTCTATGCCTGTTTATATGGAACTTATGAAGAACGGTGCCTTCGGTGCATTGATTGATGCCGGTGCTGTTGTTAAAACTGCTTTCTGTGGTCCTTGTTTTGGTGCGGGTGATACTCCTGCTAACGGAGCTTTCTCAATTCGTCACTCTACAAGAAACTTCCCTAACCGCGAAGGTTCAAAGATTCAGAACGGTCAGCTTTCAAGCGTTGCCCTTATGGATGCACGTTCAATTGCCGCAACAGCAGCTAACAAGGGCTTCCTTACTGCCGCAACAGAATTTGACACAGAGTTCAGCGGAAAGAAATATTTCTTTGATAAAGCAATTTACGAAAAACGCGTATACGATTCAAAGGGAGTTGCTCATCCGGAAGTTGAAATTCAGTTTGGCCCGAATATTAAAGACTGGCCAAGCATGAAGCCGCTCAGCGACGACCTTCTTATTAAGATTGTATCTGAGATTCACGACCCTGTAACAACAACAGATGAATTGATTCCTTCCGGAGAAACTTCATCCTTCCGTTCTAATCCTCTTGGATTGGCTGAGTTCACACTTAGCCGCCGCGACCCTGCTTATGTTGGCCGCGCTAAGGCAGTACGCGATGGTAGTGATGAAGTGAAGGCAGAAGTAAAAAATGCAGCGGCAGCTCTCGAAAAGTTCTCGGCTGGCTTTGGTGCCCGTGCAGAAGCCGCAGGTCTTGGTTCTTCAATCTTTGCAGTAAAACCAGGTGATGGTTCTGCCCGCGAGCAGGCTGCAAGCTGTCAGAAGGTACTTGGTGGCTGGGCAAACATTGCAAATGAATATGCTACAAAGCGTTACCGCTCTAACCTCATCAACTGGGGTATGCTTCCATTCTTGTACAAAGATGGAGACAAGAATCTTCCATTTGCAAACGACGACTATGTATTTATCCCTGATGTAAAGAAGATGGTAAGCGAAAAGTTGCCAAGCTGTAAAGCTTATGCAGTTAAGGCAGACGGTACTGTAAATGAGTTTGAACTCAGTACCGGCGACCTGACAGACGACGAGCGCAAGATTATCTTGGCTGGTTGTTTGATAAACTTTTACCGCGGTTAAGCGGGGGAGAAAAAACTATGGTAGATTACACAGAAGGTTCAGGAAAACAATATCACACAGGAGTTGGCCCGGCTGACATTGGTAAATACGTTATTATGCCGGGTGACCCTAAACGCTGCGAAAAAATTGCAGCTCACTTTGATAATCCAAAGCTTGTTGCAGACGTTCGTGAATATACAACTTACACTGGTACTCTTGAGGGAGTTCCTGTAAGCGTTACTTCAACTGGAATAGGTGGGCCTTCTGCTGCAATTGCCATTGATGAACTTGCTAAATGCGGTGCACACACATTTATCCGCGTGGGTACTTGTGGTGGTATGCAGGAAGATGTAATGGGCGGTGACATTGTAATCGCTACCGGCGCCGTTCGTATGGAAGGTACCAGCCGCGAGTTCGCTCCTATTGAATATCCTGCAGTTGCAAATCTTGATTGTGTAAATGCACTTGTAGCTGCTGCAACAGAACTTAAAGTACCACACCACACCGGTGTTGTTCAGTGTAAAGATTCTTTCTTTGGTCAGCATGAGCCGGAAGTAATGCCTGTAAGTTATGAACTTGAAAATAAATGGCAGGCATGGCTTCGCATGGGGTGTCTTGCCAGTGAAATGGAAAGTGCCGCTTTGTTTATTGCCGGGCAGTTTCTTCGTGTAAGGGTAGGTTCCTGCTTCCTGGTAGTTGCAAATCAGGAGCGGGCAAAAAAAGGCTTGCCTAATAAACAGGCACACGATACAGAACTTGCAATTACTGTTGGCGTTGAAGCACTTCGCCGCTTGATTATTCAGGATAAAAGTAAATAAATTATTCGGTGGTTTCTGAACTTCCGATAACTTCTCCCATCTTTACGGGAGTTTCAATTCCAAGCCCGGAGTTTCTTAAAATCTCCGGGTTTATTTTTGCTTTGTCGTTTTTAAGAAGCAGAATAATTGTAGAACCGCCGTATTCAAAAAATCCCTTTTCGTCGCCGCGTTTTACATCAGCTTCCTGTTCATGGTTTACAATTCGTCCTACAAGCATTGCACCAACTTCCATCTGAACAATTGGTCCAAAAACAGAGCTTTCTATAACTGTATATTCCCTTGAATTCTGTACAAAAACCGGCAGTGTCTCGAGTGCAATCGGGCGAACTGTATGCAGTACTCCTGGAATAAATGTATTCTTTCCTTTATGACCGCTGTCTGCATAAGCATAACGATGATAATGATTTACACAAAGTCTGAATACAAGACAAAGTCCGCCGTTATACTGAGAAGCGAGTTCTTTATTTTGAAGCAAACCTTCAATCGTATATTGGCTTTGTTTTACAGGAATTACAGTTCCATCTGCTTCTTCTATATTCCAGATTGAAAGCAAACCATCGCATGGAGCGCAAAGTTTTGAGGGAGTCATATCAAAAGGTCTAAGGCCATCTTTTATCTTACGACGAAAAAACTCATTGAAGGTTTTTATTCCTTCAGTCTGATAGTCTTCTACTGCAATTGAATTATTTTTTACAAATCCTTTTATCAAAAAAGCAGATATTTTTGAATCCAGAAAACGACCGCAAAATTTTGAAAGAGAAGGTGCAGTAAGAGGTTTTAAGAGGATTCTTCCAAAAGTGGTTTTATATAAAAAGGGTAATGAATCCATATTATTTATTTCGCATTACAATAAATATAAAGGCAAGTGCGGCAGCTTCAACAATTCCAATACTAATCATAACAAGAATGCCCTTTGTCGTTGGTTTCTTTACCTGGATGTCAGATACAAACAAAAAGCCTACAATTGCAAGAAATAAAAAGTAAAGTAAAGTAAGATCTGCACTACAGAAAATATGAATCAAAAGAATTGTTGGAAAAACAAGAGCTGAACTTGTTACCGGAAGACCGATATAAGTTTTACGAACTCCATCTTCAGATTCCTGTCTTTCTTCTTCAATCACATTAAAATATGCAAGACGAACCATTGCTGCAAGAGTGTAAAAAACTGCAATTACTGTAAGTATAATTTTTATGATAGTAGATTTATCTGCTAAATGAAGATGAAGAAATTTGATATGTGGAAAAGTCAAAAATTCAATGCTGCTTCTGAGCATTGCAATACCAATGCAGGCTGGTAAAACACCAAAAGCAACAAGATCAGAAAGTGAATCAATTTGAATTCCAAATTTCTTCATAGAATCGGTACGATTTTTTTTAGTACGGGCAACTTTTCCGTCAAATGCATCACAAAGTCCACAGAACATCAAAAAAATCATTCCAAGATATGGATGTCCAATATCATTCAAACAAAGCATAATACCTGTGGTTGCAGATAGCATTGAAAGATATGTGAGAACTACAGTGTAATCGTAATAGCCGATCATTTTTTTACCTCTTTTCTATGTCTATAAAAAATCATTAAATAACCTAATATTACTGTAAAAATGCTTATGATTCCACAGGTGTAAAAAGAAATTCCACGGCTTAAAATTGCAAGACTGCAGGCTGATTCTTCATTCATAAGCATCATATAACCAAAAAACATCATAAATTCAGAAATTCCTACAGCACCTGGAATAGGTATAAAATTTGAACCAAGGACTATATAAGTTTGAGTTGCAAAAACTCTAAGCCCGTTTGCAAGATTTCCGTGCATGGCAAAATAGCAGAACATTGTTACAAGGATTTGAGAAGCTCTTTGTAACAGGTTCAGTAAGTAAGTTTTTACTAACAGCTTTTTTTTACCTGCTAAAGTAATAACGCATTCATTGTAATTTTCTATTGCTGTATCAAGTTTTGTTTTAAAACGTTCTGCTAAGTTTTTTATATGCATCTTATGTAAAATGGATATTATGATGTTTCCAATTTTAAGTACAAGGCTTTGCTTTTTTAACAAGATTATGAAAAAGATTGCAAGAAGAATCATTACCAGAATTCCAATCAAAATCATTACTTTGCTTGCTGTGTTGAATTCCAAAAAGATTCCGGGAAAAAAAATTAATGTAAAAAAGCCAAGTGTCACTAATGCAAGAGTATACATTGTAAGATTTAAAATTAAGGAAACTGTAACTTCAATTGCTGAAACCCCGTCTTTGTACATAAAATATGCACTGGCTGGTTGACCGCCTGTTGCAGATGGAGTAATGGAAGAAAAATAAATGTCTGCAGAAGCGTAAAGAAAACCGCGTCGTTTTTTTGCCGGATATCCCAATGTTCGCAGTATTAAAACAAGAGAACGACCTTCAAAGAAAATAAAACCAATCATGCAAAGTATTGCCGGAATGAGCCAGAGAGGAGAAGAGTTTTTGATATTTGTCCATAACTCTGAAAGTGAAAGTCCGCTGTTATAAAAGAGTCCATAAATTGTTAGTATAGACAAACAGAGTGTAAAAATTGCCCAAAGGACCTTTTTCTTCATAGGAAAACGATTATAGCGATTTTTTTATCTTATAGGAATAGGGTAAAAAAATCCCGGTCTGGAAGACCGGGGTGTTATGGGGGCGAAGTTTCGCCCTCTTGTTATTGGCTGCTCGCTAGTATCGCAGCCCGATTTTTAACGGATTTTCGATTTTAGGCTTTCACAAATTCTTTCTTCAAGAAGTCGAGATCGAGTTCTGGGTACAATACGTGTGCACCAAGCAGCTTGTTTACACGAGCGCGTGCTGCATTTACTGTATCATCAGAAATCTCAATCTTACCCTTAGCTGGCTTTCCTTCTTTTGTTACGCCAGGCTTTGTGTTCTTGAGAACGAAGTCGATGATGTCAGCAACTTCCTTCATGTCAGCTTCATTCATACCAAGTGTTGTAAGACCTGGAGTTCCGATACGAATACCAGATGTCCACCATGCACCGTTCTTGTCGTATGGAAGTGCGTTTGCGTTAGCAGTTACACCGCACTTGAACAATGCAGCTTCTGCCTGCTTTCCTGTAAGACCGTAAACAGTTACATCGCAGAGCATAAGGTGGTTATCTGTTCCGCCAGTCTGGAGTGGAATGTTGTGAGACTTACAGCCTTCAGCCAAAGCCTGTGCGTTCTTTACAACCTGCTGAGCCCAAGCCTGATAAGCTGGAGTGCGAGCCTCTTTGAAAGCGATTGCCTTAGCCGCCATAATGTGTCCGAGTGGACCACCGAGTACCATAGGACAACCCTTGTTTACGTAATCAGCAAATTCCTTCTTGCAGAGAATCATAGCACCACGAGGGCCACGCAAAGTTTTATGAGTTGTAGTAGTAACAATGTCTGCCCATTTTACAGGATCGTAGTCGCCTGTGAAAACTTTACCTGCAACAAGACCTGCGAAGTGAGCCATATCTACCATGAGAACTGCTCCGCACTTGTCTGCAATTTCGCGGAAGCGCTTAAAGTTGATCTTGCGTGGGTAAGCTGAGAAACCTGTGAGCAAGATGAGAGGGCGAACTTCCATAGCCTGCTTTTCGATTGCATCGTAGTCGAGGAGGCCTGTTTCGCGGTCTACACCATATGGATGTGATTCAAACATGCGGGCAGAAACGTTCATTCTATAACCATGAGTAAGGTGACCACCACAAGAGTAGTCCAGACCCATAAGTTTCTGGTTTCCGAACTTCTTGCGGAGTGCATCGAACTGTTCGTCTGTAAGGTCGTTCAAAGATTTAACACCAAGTTCTTCGAGAGTTGGAGTTTCAACCTTTGCGCTCAAAATTGCCCAGTAAGCAACGAGGTTTGTATCAGCACCAGAGTGAGGCTGAACGTAAGCGTAGTCAGCACCAAAAAGAGCCTCAGCTTCGTGAGCTGCAGTGTTTTCAACAGCGTCAATATTTACACAGCCACCGTAGTAGCGGTGCTCAGGATATCCTTCAGCATATTTATCAGTGAGAAGGTTTCCCATAGCAGCCTGAACGTTGAGCGAACAATAGTTTTCGCTGGCAACAAGCTTAAGGTGGCTTCTCTGATTTTCAAGTTCGTTTACAATGCTTGCAGCGATATCTGGACCAACCGCAGCAACCTGCTGAAGATTTGCAACATAGGCACACATAGCGGCATTTGGCTTACCGTTTGTGGCAGCAAGATAATTTTCCAAAGGTGTTGACATATTATAACCTCGTGTTATTGATTTTAATTATATTGAAGTATTTTAGCGAAAATGCAGGTGAGTGGGAATAGGTGTGTGTAGGTTCTAGGTGCTAGGTTTTAGGTTTTAGGGATGAGGGGAAAGCCTTCCCCCTGGGCTCAACCCGTAAACGGTTTTCGCCACACCCCCTTCGCCTAGGGGGCTCCGCCCCCTAATACCCCCGAAGTTTGCCAAATAATTCTTTTTCTTCTATAATAGATACATGTACACAATACCTTCCAGCTTTAATGATTTCATCGCGCCTGACTGTGACCGAGCCGCCTTTATTCAGAACTATCTGAATCAGGCAGGGCTTGAAGCGCCTGTTATGCAGATGGAAGGAAAAAATCATATTTACGTAAAATTTCCGCAGTCGCAGTATAACCCGACCTTCCGCATAAAAACTGTAATCGCACATTACGACAGATTTCCCGGAAGCCCTGGAGCGAATGATAATTCAGCTGCCGTGTTTGCACTGATGGAGTGGGCGGCACAATTGGCGAGGTTCGCACAATATACGGTGGTTGAGTCTGTCGAAACTACCGCAGTGTCACATCGTGGTGCACCGCAGGGATATTTTCATAACATCCGCCTCATTTTTACCGACGGCGAAGAACTCGGCGCGGCGGGCGGAGTAGCCGAGCAGGGGGCCTTCCCATTGGCTCAGGTCTTCCGCCGCCTTGGCATTACAAACGACGACATATTCGTATTCGACTGCATGGGCCGCGGCGACGTTCCCATCCTTACTCAGACAATTCTTCCGTCAAAGGCACCGGCCCGCTTTGTAAAAGATTTTACAGCCCTTGAGCAGCGCGCCGCTTCACTTCTCAGGGCCTCGGCCAATGGCCGCTGGTTCACACTTCCATGCAACTATTCAGACAATGCGAGTTTTATCGCAAACGGCATTCCTGCTGTGGCAATTACCATGCTGCCTTCACAGGAAGTGAGCGCAGTGACACAAGGAGAAAGCCCTTTCACCTGGCGTCTCCTTCACACCCAGGGCGACAACCTTACATCTCTCACACCACAAAGCTTCGAAATCTTCCATAATATTCTGAATAATCTTGCCGCCTTGAAAACTCTGGCTTAGGGGTGGCGCGGTGCAAACTCTTTCAACTTTTTACCAGTCAATCTTCGGCTGCAAAACTTATAAGATTTCTCTGGATGCCGGTTGTACCTGTCCAAATCGCGACGGTACAAAAGGAACGGGAGGGTGTATCTTTTGTTCTCAAAATGGAAGCGGAGATTTTATCAGTGCAAGAAATCTTTCAATTACAGAACAGGTAGAGCAGGGGAAAAAACTTGTAGAATCAAAAATCCGTGGCAGAAGCGGGACCCGCAATGGAAAGTACATAGCCTATTTTCAGAACTTTACATCAACCTACGGAGATCCTGTAAAATTGCTTTCAAAATACCGTGAGGCTCTTTTATGCAACGACATCGCAGGCCTTGCCATAGCCACCCGCCCGGACTGCCTGAACGACGAAATATTACAAGGGCTCGCCGAAATCTCCAAGATCCATTTTGTGCAGATAGAACTTGGTCTTCAAACCTGTAACGAAGAAACAGGCTGGCTCATAAACCGCTGCTATACAAATCAGGATTATATTAGTACAGTCCGTCGTATTCGTGAGTCTGCTCCATCAATTCACATAGTAACCCATCTGATATTCGGCCTGCCCGGCGAGACCGAAGAAGACATGCTGAGCTCTGTCCGCTTTGTTGTGAATTACAATGGGAAAATGGTGGTTGAGCCTGTCGAAACCACCACCATGTTATGTTCGGGCTTGACCCGGACATCTCTACCTCCCTTCGGCATAAAAATCACATCCCTCTACGTCCTCAAAAACACCCGTCTGGCCACAATGTACGAAGCCGGTCAATACCATCCGCTTTCAAAAGAATTATATTTCGACCTTCTTCAAAAAGCCCTGCCGCTTCTGCCAGAGAACTGTGTAGTTCACCGCCTTACAGGTGATCCGCCAAAATCTTTGCTTATTGCACCTTCATGGACAAGTGACAAAAAACGCGTACTCAATGAATTGAAAGAACTTATTTCTGATACTCATCCATAAGTTTTTTGAGATATTCCCTATCTTGAATTGCTTTGTTCATTTCTTCTGTTTTACCGGCTGCCAGGAGTTTTGTGAGTACGGCGCTTATTTTATTGATGGCAGTTTTTTCTCCTTCACGTCTACCGTCATCACGAATTCTCTGCGTAACTTCACACATCTTAATCCTCCTTTGCGACTCATCATTATGAGCTATAAGTTCTTCTTCAATCTGTTTGTAGCTTTTGTCGTTGGTCATGGCATAAAACAGATCTAATATTTCTATAGCATGATCAAGGTTCTTTTTAGTCCCCTGATAATTTGTTCCAAGTCTTTTTGCCTTTAAATAAAGTGCAACTTCCTTAAAGTCGCTCCTGAAATTATCAATTTCTTCGTTACTAAGCCATGCGAGATTAAATACATTAATCTTATAATCACTGACAAAGTTTTCAAGTCCTGCAGGAACATTGATAATCTCCTTTAAGGATAGATTTTTATTCCATTTCTGATTAGTTCCAAAATATAAAACTAGTGTAATTATAGGATAATACGTTTCCTGGCTTTCTTCAAGTTTTTTGCGTTTTCTCTTAGGTTGAATCTGGCCTCTGTATGCAGCCCCATCATATCCGATGATTCTCAATGGCATCTCACGTTCTGGTACAGTTTGATTTTCAACACCAAGAAAAGCAAGCCGAATCTGACCATTCTGCCAATGTTTTGATACATCTCGTTCCTGAGAACGAACATTTCTGTGCCAGGTCTTGTAATACGAGAATGGCTGAGCATCCGAAAGAGACTCTTCAGTAATAATCCTCTTACCCTTGAAAAGTAATACATTTGTAATATCTGCAAATACATCATTATAAGATTCAAGAGTTTTCTCTATGATATCTTTAGATTTCATATGTTGAATTATATAAATAGAACAATAATAATGTCAAGTTATAATTTGATGTTTAAACAATAATTGTGTATAGTTTAAAATCAAAATAAGAGAGTTATTACAAAACTATGCAAATTTAAAATTTCATTTTACAAAAATAATATGATTTTTTGTTCAGTGTACACTGAACAAAGTACTTGAATTAGTACTTTGTCGCGAAACTCGCTTCGCTCGTTTCGCGACAAAAATAAAAATATTTAAATCTTGGAGGATTTTATGAAAAAAACTTTCTTTACAATTTTATTACTAGCAGGAGTTTTTACCTTTTTCTCATGTAAAACTTCTTCTGAAGAGCCAAAAGTGGAAGAGGAGTATACAGTAGAAATAATTGATCATTCTGGCGAATACTTCCAGCCAAAGGATCTTAAAATTTCTTTTGAAGATGAATCTGCATCTAAAGACTTTGAATATGAAATTGGTTCTGGAAAAAAGATGATAAAATATTTTCCAACCTTTAAACTTGATTGGGATTATGAATCAACCTGTAAAGATGATCATTTAATTCTGGAAATATATGGATCTTGTATTGAAACAAATAAAAGAAACGTTCTAATGAAGAGAGAAACCTGGTATTCAATTAATGATAAATCTCAAACTTGTGGTATCGACTGGCTTTCTAACTATTTAGGTTATTCACTTCCTAATGATGCAAATAATGAAGATCTCACATGGATAAAAGAAGTACCGGATACACTTACCTTTTCATTTTATATTAAAGCAAAAGCCGGATATACAGACAGTCCTGAAAAAACAAGCGATGTAGTAATAATTACTTTAAAACGTAAAGGCAGTTACTAATAGTTTCTCAATTTGGGAGAAGGGGTGTTTAGTATACCCCTTGACTTTCACCACATCTCATAATAGAATTCTACTATTATAATAATCATTTTGGGTGGGAAAAATGGCTGATAAATCTTCTTCAAAGCCTTCTAAGGGAGGGCTTTCGGCTCGTATTGCCGCTATGCAGGCAGCTGAAGAGGCTGCAAAATCAAGTACAAAGAAAACAACTGCTTCAAAAACGACTGCGGCAAAAAAGACTACTACAAGCAAAACTACAGCTGCTTCAAAATCAACGGTAAAGACTGCTGCTAAAACAAGTGCAGTTGCTAAAGCGGCTGAAGCAAAAAGTTCTGTGGCAAAAACTGCTGCAAAAACAAGTGCAGTTAAGACTGCAACAAAAGCAAGTACAGCTACAAAAACTTCAGCCAAGTCTGCAACAAGTACAAAAACTGCTGCCAAATCTCCGGCTAAATCTGATGTAAAAACCGCAGCAAAGACTTCTGTAAAAAGTACTGCGACCGAAAAGACTGCAGCAAGTGCAACTAAAACTTCAAGTGCTGTCACCACTGCAAAGTCAGCACCTGTAAAAGCTGTATCAACAAAGGCTGCAGCTAAAAAGTCTACAGCTCCAGCAGCACCTGCAGTTTACGACGAAGATTCCATCCAGCACCTCGAAGGTCTTGAGCATATCCGCCTGCGACCTGGTATGTATATCGGTTCTCTCGGTGATGGTTCAAACGAAAATGATGGTATTTACATTCTTCTTAAGGAAGGAATCGATAACTCTGTAGATGAGTTCTCTCAGGGCTTTGGTAAAAAAATTGATATAGAAATTAAAGAAGGCCGTGTAAAAATCCGCGACTATGGACGAGGTATTCCTCTTGGAAAACTCGAAGACTGTGTTTCAAACGTAAACACCGGTGCTAAATATAATAACAATGTATTCAAGCAGGCCATAGGTATGAACGGTGTCGGAATCAAAGCAACAAATGCGCTTTCTTCATATTTCCGTGCCGCTTCAATTCGTGATGGAAAAATGGCTGTAGTTGAGTTTCAGAAAGGTGAAAAAATAAGCGGAAAAACTGGAGCTGCCAAGCCTGGTGTTCCAAACGGAACTTACCTTGAGTTTGAACCTGATGTTGAACTCTTTGGAAAATATAATTTCAACATGGAGTATGTAGAAAAGCGACTCTGGAATTATGCTTATCTTAATCCTGGACTCCTTCTCAAATGTAATGGCCAGGACTATATCAGCCAGAATGGTATTCAGGATCTTCTTATCCATGAAATGGATGGTGAAGGTAAGGCTCTTTATAAAATCTTCAGCTACAAGGGTGAAAATCTTGAATTTGTTTTGACTCACACAAACTCGCTTGATAAATATGTTTATTCATTCGTAAACGGTCAGAGTACAGAGGATGGCGGTACTCACGTTACTTCCTTCCTTGACGGTGTTACAAAGGGCGTAAACTCTTTCTTCAAAAAAGAATATGATGAAAAAGATGTTTGCGGCGGACTTATCTGTGCCTTGAAAATCGGCCTGGATAATCCGATGTTTACTTCTCAGACAAAAAATAAACTTGGTAACGTAGAAATCCGTGCTCCAATTATCAAGGAAGTTCAGCTTGCTATTGATGACTGGCTTCGTCACAATCCTGATGTAGCCGGAGCTCTGGAAGAAAAAATCATCAAAAATCAGAAGGCCCGCAACGAAATTAACAGCGTAACCGAAAAGCAGATTCGTGAAGCAGAAAAATCTGTTATGCTCAAAATTCAGAAGCTCAAAGATTGCCGCTATCATCTTCAGGATGGAGAGAAAGGTGCAAACTCTATGATTTTCATAACCGAGGGAGATTCTGCGACTGGTTCTATGGTAGGAAGCCGCGATGTTTCTTACCAGGCAATTTTCAGTTTGAAGGGTAAGCCTGAAAATATGTACGGCCGCAAAAAATCAGCCCTTTTCGAAAACGAAGAATTGAAAAATCTTACCTTCAGTCTTGGTGTTCAAAAAGATATTGAAGGACTGCGCTATAATAAAATCATAATTGCAACCGATGCCGATAACGATGGTTTCCATATCAGAAATCTTGTTATGACTTATCTCCTGCTTTTCTTTGAAGAGCTTGTCCTGACTGGTCACGTTTTTATTCTTGAAACTCCGCTCTTCCGTGTACGCAATAAGACAAAAACCGTTTACTGTTACAGCGAAGAAAGCCGAGATAAAGAAGTTGCCAAGATGGGTAAAACTGCTGAGGTAACCCGCTTTAAGGGACTTGGAGAAATCAACCCTAGTGAGTTCGGCCAGTTCATTTTCCCACGCAAAGAAGGTGAAAGTGAAGACAAGGGAATGCACCTGACGCCGGTTACAATTCAGACTCTCAAAAATGTGCCTGAGGTTCTCCAGTTCTACATGGGCAAAAATACCCCGGAACGCCGCGACTTCATAGTACACAACCTCGCTAAAGAAATTGATGCATAGTGCGCGTGAGCGCACTAGTTAATAATTTCCATAATGCAAACGACGCGAAGCGGCGTTTGCCTAACAAAATGTTATTATATTTCTCTTTCCTTGCTTTCTAATATGCTTTATATTTAAAGAAGAGGTATATCTGATGCAATATCGAAAGAATAAGCACGGAGAGGATGTTTCAATTTTAGGTTATGGCTGTATGCGTTTTACTACAAAGGCAGGCCGCATAGATATCGACAAAGCTGAAAAAGAAATTCTTGCTGCTGTAGAAGCCGGTGTTAATTATTTTGATACTGCTTACATTTATACAGGAAGCGAAGCTGCCCTTGGCGAAATTGTAGAGCGCACAGGAATCAGAGAAAAAATCAACATAGCGACAAAGCTTCCTCAATATCTCATTTCAAACTCTGCTGCAATTGATAAATATTTTGCAGAAGAGCTTTCCCGCCTTCGTACAAATTATGTAGATTATTATCTGATGCATCACCTTACAGATTTTTCTCAATGGGAAAAGCTGAAGGCAATTGGTATAGAAGACTGGATTGCAAAACGCAAGGCTAGTGGAGAAATCAGAAATATAGGCTTTTCCTTTCACGGTACAACAGAAATGTTCCAGAAAATCTTAAATGATTACGACTGGGATTTCTGTATGATTCAGTATAACTATCTTGATGAAGTTGCACAGGCTGGAAAAGACGGCTTAAAGGCAGCAGCCGCAAAAGGTATTCCTGTCTGGATTATGGAGCCTTTGCGTGGCGGTAAGCTTGTAAATCTTCTTCCGGAAGCTGCAAAAAAAATGATAGCAGCTCATCCTCACGGCTGGTCTGCCGCAGAGTGGGGCTTCCGCTGGTTATATAATCAGAGTGAGGTAACCTGTGTACTTTCTGGAATGAACAGCTTAGAAATGGTTCAGGAAAACGCCCGCATTGCCAGTGATGCTCCTGCCGGACATTTTACCAAGGAAGATTTTGATTTTATTTCACAAATAATTGCAGAAATCAAGAGAACAGAAAAGGTTGGCTGTACAGGCTGCCGATACTGTATGCCTTGTCCTAAAGGAATCGATATACCAGGCATTTTCCGTGGATGGAATCTTATGTATTCTGAAACAAAGGTTTCTGGTATGAAGGATTATTTCCAGACTACACTGTTACGTAAAGATTCAGCCTTTGCAACAGCCTGCATCGGCTGTGGTAAATGCGAAAAACACTGCCCTCAGGAAATACCAATCAGAGAAATGCTCAAAAAAGCAGATAAAGATTTACGACCTTGGTATGTAAGACCAATTATGAGTATTGGTAAGAAGTTTATGCTTCGTAAGTAAAATCATATTCGAATCTTTTTTTTGCTAATGTAGGATTGTTGGATTCAATATTTTTTTGCACTCTCAATTATTTCATGTTATAATTAATAGATATGAAAAGGCGAATTGCTGTATTGGCATGTGGCTGGAGTACATATTTTCTCAAAGACTTTATGCTCGGAATGAAGAAAGCCGTCGAAGGTAAAGATATAGATATTTATCTATTTAATACCTATAACTATGACGAATATTCCGGTTTTCCAAATTATACAGGCTTTTCTATATATAATATAATCAAATATGAAGATTTTGATGGAATTGTTATTCTTTCTGATTTAATAAATAATGTACGTATTCTTGAACGTGAACGCCTTAGAATTCTAAAAGCAAATAAACCTGTTATTTCAATTAACAAAAAAATGGAAGGAATCTGCTGTATAAAAGTAGATAATTATTCCGGTATGTACGAAGTGCTTGATCATATGATAAAAATGCACAGCGTTACAGATCTTGCTTATATTGCAGGCAAAGAAGGTTCAGTAGATATTTCCGAACGATATAAAGCCTATTTATCCGTACTTAAAGATAATAATATTACTTTTGATTCACAAAAGGTTTATTCATTGCAATCGTGTGACTATCATTGTGCTTATAATTTCTTTAAGGATTATATAAAATCCGGTAAAAAACTTCCTCAAGCCTTTGTATGTGCAAATGATTTACTGGCAATGGCTATTTTAAAAGTAGCACTTGAAAATAAAATAAAGGTTCCTGAACAGCTGAAGATTATTGGATTCGATGATATTCTCGAAACTCAGTGTACAAAACCTTCTATTACAACTGTAAAAAATAATGCAGAACTTATAGGTGCAGAAGCAGTAAGTCGTCTTTTATGCGGTGTAAACGGTTCTCAGGTGCTTAAGATAAAAAGTACACCTGTATTTCGTCAATCCTGTGGCTGCGGATATTCAACTACAAATGAGCAGAACCTTTTTACATTGAATATTCTTGATGATGCAAACAAAAGAGAAGAATTTGACCGCCATATGGAAATTATTGGCGAAATCTTTACAGAAGCGGCAGATGTATTTACGCTGCTTACTAATATAGAAAACTTCTTTGTAAAATCACACCCTTTTGAAGGCTCTGATTTCTGTATTTTTATGAAATCTGACTGGACCTCTGTTCTAATAAACTCAGCAGAAAATCTTCCACAGAATCTTTCTTACGGAGCTCAGGTTCAGGCAATCTGTTCTGTTCAAAATAATCAGAAATACCTGCGCGAAATGATTCCTACCAGTGAGCTTATTCCTTCAAAAATGAAATCTGAAGGAAGTAATATGTATCTCTTTCTTCCGGTTTTTTTTCATTCTTATGTTCATGGTTATTTCGTAACTAAGAATGATTTATCTATGATTGATAACCGCTATGGTTATATGTGGAGCCGAAATATTGGTAATGGTATTGAACACTTCCGTAAGAGAAATATGTTCAAACAGATGAGCCAGCAGTATTTAAGGCTTTCTACAAAAGATGCACTTTCGGGCTGTCTTAATCGTCAGGGGCTCGAAAAACTTGCAAAACCTTTTTTTGCCCAGAACAAGAAGAATGGTCTTACAACTGTTCTGTTCTTTGTTGATATAAATAAAATGAAGCACATCAACGATCAGTTCGGCCATCTTCATGGTGACCTGGCTGTAAAAACCGTGGCAGCGGCTGTGCTTGAAACTGTTCCTAAAAACTGGCTTTCAATTCGTTATGGAGGTGATGAGTTTCTGGTTGTAGGAAACAGTAAGAATTATAATGGCGAAGACTATTGTTCTATGATTAAAAAACGTTTAGAATCCAAAACTGCAGTAATGCACCTGCCATATAAGCTTTCTGCCAGCGTTGGAACTTATTCGGTGCCAGCTCAGTCTGAACTTACCCTTGAGCAGGCAGTAGAAAATGTTGATAACATAATGTACGAACAAAAGCAAGCCTTCCATAAGGAAGACGATCAAAATAAAGAGGAAGCACATGAGTAATTCAAAGGTAAAATCATCCATTAGATTAAGTCTTGTATTGTGGCTGGGAATTGGCATGGTACTTATTTCCATAGTAATGACCTTTATGATTGGGCGCACTGTTCTAAGGAGCAATAAAGAGCAGATAACTAAGAATATTGTTACTCTTACCGAATCTAGAGGGGTAACTTTAGAGCGTAAAATGACAGAAATTGTTTATTCTGCAGAAGCTCTGGCCGGATTCTTAGGTGGTACATGGGCTATTCCTGAAAAGCAAAGGCATTCTGCTGCAGAACAGGCAATCCGTGCAATGGTAAAATCTTCTACAATTGATTCTGCCTGGGCCTACTGGTTGCCAAATATGTTTGACCACAAAGACATTTTACGTAAGGATTATGACGACAATCCATCTGGACAGTTTAAGATTCATTATATTCGCGACAGAAATGGTCGTATCAAAAATGATATTGTTTCTGAATTCAGTGAAGCTCAGATTGAACAGGCTACAAATAGAGGAAGCACCTTTATTAGTGAACCTGTACATACAACGCTGGATGGACAATCTGTCTTAACTACTAAGGTTTTTGCTCAGATTCAAAACTCGCTTGGTCAGCGAAGCGGTATTGCAGGTATTGATATTGTTCTTTCTGGTCTGGAAAACTTAATGGATGGTTCTTCTATTTTCCGTGGAACAAACTGTCAGTTCTTTACGTCTTCTGGTGCCGTTCTTGCTTCTTCAGATCATTCGATTGTAGGGCAAAAATCTCTATTCTTCCTTGATACAAATTTAAAAGCTTATTTTGATCCAATTTATATAAAGCCGGATGGAAGTCGCGCTAAATCTGGAGATGATATTTCGGATTGTACTATTGATTATTCTCCAATTACTTTAAATACAACTATCAACCATCAGAATATGTTTGTAACAATAGTAAAAACTCAGGTAGACCGTACCGGAAATGCCTGGTTTTTTGTTTCTATGACGCCTGTATCAGAAATTGACAGCAGCGCATGGACTACTATCTGGATTATTATTACAGCTTTTGCCCTTCAGATTATTATTGTAATGATTATTGTATTTGGAGTTGTAACAGGTATTACAAAACCTCTTAAGACTACTGTAGATGCCCTCCAGAATATCAGTGAAGGTGATGGTGATATGACGGTTCGTCTGCATGCACATCAGAATAATGAAATTGGTGCAATGTGCGACAGCTTTAATAAAACAATGGAAAAACTTTCTGTTTCTATTAAGGATGTAAAGATTTCCAGTGAAGAGATGGATCAAATCGGTACAGAACTTAATGATTCTATGAGCCAGACTTCGCAGGCAGTTACCGATATTACTACAAGTATTGAGTCTATTCAGGAGCAGATGCAGGATCATGCAGCCGGAGTAGAGGAAGCACTTTCTGTAGTAGAACAGATTGTAAAGAACATCAAAAAACTCAACGAGAATATTGATGCACAGGCTTCAAGTGTTACGGAATCTTCTTCTTCTGTAGAACAGATGACAGAAAATATTAAGCACGTTTCATTAATTCTTGAAAATAACCGTGAATCAATGAAGATGCTTGAACAGTCTTCAGAAGCAGGTCAGTCGTTAATTAATAATATGGCGGCCCTTTCATCAAAGATTCAGGATCGTTCAAAGAACCTTCAGGAAGCCTCTTCTGTTATCCGAAACATTGCGAGCCAGACAAACCTTCTTGCTATGAATGCTGCAATTGAGGCGGCTCATGCAGGTGACAGTGGACAGGGATTCTCTGTAGTTGCCGGTGAAATCCGTAAACTTGCAGAGGAATCTAACTCGCAGGGTACAAAGATTCAGAATGAACTTAAAGATGTACAGGATCTCATTAAAACTGTTACAGAATCGACAATTCAGGTTCAGAATCAGTTCAACAGCATCTTTAATCTTACTAAGACTGTAAGCGAGCAGGAGCTTATAATTGATGAAGAAATGCAGCAGCAGAATAAAGGTGGTGAACAGGTTCTGCAGCTTATGCGATCAATCAATGAAATTACAGTAAATGTAAAGAATGACTCTGATGAAATGATGGAGGGAAGTAAGCAGGTTTCATTTGAAATGGATCGTATTGCCCGTATGACAACATCTGTAAATACTAATGTTAAGAACATGACCGAAAAGACAGATGCAATCGGCAGCTATTCACAGAAAGCTCATGAATGCGTAGAAAAGAATGTTGAAAGTATTGCAAAACTTCGTGATGCAATGAACAAATTCAAGGTAGAATAGGTCTGGAGGTGATTCTTATGAAAAAGATAATTACATTTCTTACAATATTAATGCTTAGTTGTGCTGGAATTTTTGCACAGGAGGTGGATGGCGATATTCCAGATGGTGCTTCTTTCGTTTTTGATGGATTTGAAAATGGAAATTACTGGATTTGGGCTGGTTTTGACTGGCATCAGTATGGTGATTTCTGTTATGCATCCGGAGCTAATATCTCGAGAGAATGGGCTTCTGAAGGTTCTCATTCTCTTGAAATGACAATTGATGAAATGCCTCCAGATGCTAAAAAAGCTGGAATCTGGTTCTATGATGGAACAAATGATATGTCTGGTTCGAAGTATATAGTTATGGATTTTTATAATCCTGAAGATATTACCTATTATATAGATATTGCAATTCAGGCAACTAGTGGATGGAATTGGTGTGATTTAGGTTCTTTTGCATTACCAAAAGGAGAACATCATGTTGTTCTGAGTATGGAAAAATTTACAGAACGACTTTATGATGTAAAAAGAGTTTTAATCTACAATAATACTGCTGGAGCATATCCAAAAGATGCACACTTTTTTGTTGATAATATCCGCTTAATAAAGTAGACTTTTTTCATTATGAAAATTGACTCTACTCAGCTTAAGTTCATTTTGGAAAATACGCCGGCCTCACAAAATATTATGCTTGTGGGGCGGCACGGAATTGGTAAATCTCGCATTTTAGAAGACTTTTTTGCGGCTCGCCGTGAAAAAGTCGTTACTTTATTTTTGGGGCAGATGAGTGACCCTGGCGATTTAATTGGACTTCCTCATCTTGATGAGGCAACCGGTCGTACAGAGTTTATGCTTCCATACTGGTTCCCGACTGATGATCAGCCGGTTGTTCTTTTTCTGGATGAATTAAACAGAGCTCGCCCTGAAGTCTTGCAGACTGTCATGGATTTAACTTTGAACCGTAAACTGGCAGGTAAGAGTTTACCGGATGGTAGTAGAATTATAAGTGCGGTAAATGGCGGCAGTGAATATCAGTTGACGGATCTGGATCCGGCTTTAGTAAGTCGTTTTAATATTTATGAGTTTGCTCCGAGTGTAGAAGACTGGATTAACTGGGCACGTGAAGTAAAGCTCGATACAAGAGTAATTTCCTTTATTGATGAAAATCCGGAGTTCCTTGATGGTGAGGAATCTTTTTCTGAAGACAATTTAGAGCGTACTCCAGACCGCCGCAGTTGGGAAAGAACTTCAAAAATTATTGAGAAATTTAATGAACTTGGAGAACTCCAGTTGTCTCTTGTTTCCGGTATTATAGGAGACAGAACAGCGGCAAGTTTTTTCAATTTTGTAAATTCAAAAAAAATCCCTTCTGCTGCAAAAATCCTTGAAGGAGATTTTGAAGAAAATAAGAAGTTACTGAATGAGTTGACTTTTACGGATTTTACCCAGTTGAATGAAGCAGTTTTCCGATGGCTTGAAAAGGCTTGTGATAAAACTAATGATGAAGTTGCAAAAAATCTGCCAGCATATTTTGACTGGTTATCCCAGAATGATAAAAAAGAACTGCAGGCTCATTTTGCAAGTCTTGTTTCTGCAGAACGATATCCGGAAACCTTAAATTATATTTTAGAGAAAACACCTTCTCTCTATCACAAACTTCTGGATTTTAGTTCTGAATTATAGATTATTGCGGATTCATATAAAATGACTTGTGAAAAGCGTCTGAACTCGATAATTAAACAATGGTTTATTTCTGAACCTCTATTATTCTCTGTCATTACAACACATCATTTTGTTCTGAATGATTCTTTGAGTGTACCTATGAGAACAGGTCATTTTTGCATTGAGTTTTCAGAACTTCTTACCAAAGACCTTAATGATGCTGAGCTTTCAGATTTTCTGAAAATTGAAGCTTATAGAATCCTGTTAAAACATCCTTATGCGAGACAGCCGTACAAGTCAAATCCTACAGCAATGCAGCTTGCAAGTGACGTGATAATTTCAAAATATTTTACACCTCAAAGTGGAATTGAAACTGCAGGAGTTGTTTACTTGAAAAGCCAGGCATGGAGATTTTCAACATTGGATTTTCCGCTTGGTAAACGCTGGGCAGATACGGAAGAATTAAAGTTTTTCCAGAGAAACCTTCAGATAGACCGTACAACAGGACTGTTGAAAACCGTAGATGATCTTACTTTTGAGCAATGGTATAAGTGGCTTTTGTTTTTAATTCGTGAAAGTTCTGCTGGGGGTGGAGAAGCGAGCGGAGAAGGTGCACTTAGTGATTATGATCTTTCTGCAATTGCCCAGAGTTCCGAGTTATGGCAGGAAGATGAAAATGCACAGAATCAGATAAATGATAAAATCAAAAAAGCAGAAATTGAAGAAGGCTGGGGCGAGACTGGCGGAAATTTGCAGAGAGAACTTCAAACAGATGTTGATTTTTCTTTTGATTACCGCCGTGCCCTCACAAAGTTCCGTGCAAATATTGTAAGTGCAAATCGCCGCCTTACCCGCATGAAGCCTAGCCGCCGATATGTTTTTTCTGCTATGGGAAGCCGCTATGAGCGTAAGGCAGATATTTTAATTGCTGTGGATGTGAGCGGTTCAATCACAGATGAAAACTTTGCACGTTTTTATCATGCAATCAAAAATTTCTTCTTTTTGAGGATTATAGAAAATATTGATTTAATATTTTTTGATGTAAATCTTAAAAATACTACGCCGGTAAAGTTTTCAAAAAATCTAAAACTGGCAGAAATTACAGGTCGAGGTGGAACAAATTTTCAGCCGCCTGTTGATTATTTTATGGAAAATAAAAGCCGATATTCCGGTATGATAATTTTTACAGACGGAGAAGGAGAAGTTCCGAAAATTGGAGGAGCCGCCGGTGGTCGAGGATTGGGTAATGCTTCTATCCTTTGGATTTTAGATTCCAGGCTTGCATATGAAAAATCCCGCTGGTGGATAGAAAGCCTGCCTGGAAACTTTGCAACCTTTTTACCATAATTAATGGAGGAAAAATGTCTTCACAAAAATATTCAGATTCAGAAGCAGATTTCTGGAAGGAACATTTCGTACATCTTCAACATAAAAATATGGTCCGAACAAATGCACAACCGCTTCGTATGGCAGACTGCCGTACTGAATTTGAAGCATTTATTGTGTCACATCCAGAAGCAAAAATTTCCTGTGAATATTTTCCTTCCTACTGTACATTCGAAGTTACACTGACATCTACAATAAAACTTCGCCTTTTCATTCAAAACAGCATAAAAGCAAGCATCATGCAAAAGTGTGGTCCAGAGTTTATAAAAATCTGTGATACTAAATTCCCCTATAATCCGCTTCCAGAAATCTCAGAGTTTCTGTCAAAACTTCCGGACTACCTGACCGAACTCCAGCAATCACTAGAAAATAAATCTCGCTCAGAACGCCGCCAGAAACTTGCGCTAGAGTTCATAAAAGCGTATGCTGAAAAACACTTAAAAGTCCCACACAAAGTTTTATCAAACCCCGACGGCACCTTCACCCTGTGCCTGCCTTCAAATAGCATAAATATACAGGTTACCGAAGATAATTTTATGCAAAAACTAGCGGAGATTAGTTAAAACTTCGTATTGTTAAGTCGGACTCGTCGTAAAAAAGCTCCTTTGACAACATCATCCCCGTTGGCAAAGGGGCTTTTTTACATAGAGGCCGACTTAATGTATGACAAATTATTATATAGATGTCTTGCATATTTTTGCATAAAATTGTATATTTTGTGTATATTTATGCATTTTAGTGGTAAAGCTAAAAAATTGCTATGTCGCAATTTTTTTTAACGCTTTGCTATAGAACACCGCCCGCTCTGACCGGCGGGCTTACACAGGAGGCTAATATGGCAAAAGATAAGGTAATTTTGGCTTATTCAGGAGGTCTAGATACAACCGTTATCATCCCTTGGCTCAAAGAAAATTATGATTATGATGTAATCGCTGTATGTATTGACGTAGGACAGGGCGATGACTGGGAAGCAATAAAATCACGTGCTCTCAAAACAGGTGCTGCTTCATGTTATGTTGTAGATGCACGTCAGGAATATATAGAAGAATACATCTGGCCAGCACTCAAGGCAAATGCAGTTTACGAAGATGAATATCTCCTCGGAACTTCAACCGCCCGCCCGCTTATTGGAAAGATTCTTG
>CAMNIU010000185.1 GCA_946540605.1 uncultured Treponema sp. | reverse complement strand
GAAGTAAAACAGCAGAAACCAAAAGAACAGGTTGTGGACTCGCCGAAAGAAGTTCAGCTGTTGTGTTCAGTTTTTAAAGGACAGATTGTTTCCCACACGGAAACTGTAAATGCACCTTCAGAACCGGCTCCTCAGCAGAGCCAGGCCGAAGCAAACAGCACTGAAAGCGACACTAGCGACGACACACCGGAAACAGAAGAATTGAATTCTGAGGAGGATGACGATTAATGAATCCATTTGAATTAGTAAAAAACTTAAAGGATATGCAGGGCCAGATGGAAAAAATGAAGGACGAAATGAAAAACATTTCCGTGACAGGTTCTTCCGGCGGTAACATGGTTCAGGTAACAATGAACGGAACCTTCGAAATGACTTCCATCAAAATCGACCCCATAGCCGTAGACCCGCGGGACGTAAACATGCTCCAGGATCTGATTGTGGCAGCAAGTCACAACGCCATGGAAAAAGTTCAGGAAGAGATTAAGGCAAAAGCCGGCCCTATGCTCGGCGGGTTGGGCGGATTTGGCGGGCTCGCCTGAGCAGGATTTTAACCGTGAACGCAATTGATGAATTGACCGACTGTTTTGCACGCCTTCCCGGCATCGGCAAAAAAAGCGCAGGCAGACTTGTAAACTACATTCTCAAGGCAGACAGAGCCTGGGTAACTAATTTTTCTCAAAAAATGGCAACTTTGCAGGACAAAATCAAACCATGTTCAATCTGCGGTGCGTGGACAGAAAATGATCCGTGTCCGATTTGTTCAAGTCCGCTGCGGGACCGGTCAGTCATCTGTGTTGTTGAACAGCCCCAGGATGTTGCAACACTTGAAGCAACTCATGAATTTAGCGGGCTCTTCCATGTTCTGGGCGGTGTCATCGCTCCCCTGGAAGGTGTGGGCCCGGATGATTTAAGAATCAGCAGCCTTGTCACACGGGTCAATGAAGGTTCAATAAAAGAAGTAATTATTGCAACAAACCCGACTGTGGAAGGCGACACAACCGCGATGTATATTCAAAAAATCCTGAGCACAATCAGCGAAGTAAAAGTAACCAGACTTGCAAGCGGACTCCCTGTGGGCGGCGATCTTGAATACGCAGATAAACTGACCCTCGCACGCAGTTTCCGCGGCCGAATCAACCTCTAAAAAAAATTCAAAAAAAATTAAATTTTTTGCTAAAGTCAATTTTCCTGTCTCCGATATGTAATATATAGGGTGGTAAACCCGGGGACTACAGCGCAATGTAAACAGTTGACTCTGTAGTATTACAACCAGATCTTACAAGGAGATAATATTATGGTTATTAATCACAACATGAGCGCACAGTTCGCACAACGTTCTACTGGACTTACAGAGTTAAGCAACACAAAGAACATGGAAAAGCTTTCATCAGGCATGAAAATCAATCGCGCCGGTGATGATGCATCAGGATTGGCAGTATCTGAGAAAATGAGAGCACAGATTCGCGGTATGAATCAGGCTTCTACAAACGCTCAGAACGGTATTTCTTTTATCCAGACAACTGAAGGATATTTGCAGGAAACTACAGATATCATGCAGCGTATTCGTGAACTTGCAGTACAGTCTTCCAACGGTATTTACTCTGACGAAGACCGCATGCAGATTCAGGTTGAAGTTAGCCAGCTCGTAGCAGAAGTTGACCGCATCGCTTCTCAGGCTCAGTTTAACGGCATGAACATGCTTACTGGTCGCTTTGCTCGCCCAACTGGTGAAAATACAGTTACTGGTTCTATGTGGTTCCACATCGGTGCTAACATGGATCAGCGCACACAGGTTTACATCGGAACAATGTCTGCAGCAGCTCTCGGCTTGCGCAACGTTGGTTCTGAAGAAATCTTGTCTTTGGCAGCTCCAGACGATGCTAACCGCGCAATCGGTACAATCGATGAAGCTTTGAAAAAGATCAACAAACAGCGTGCAGACCTTGGTGCATACCAGAACCGTCTCGAAAAGACAGTTGTAGGTTTGGACGTAGGTGCTGAAAACCTCCAGGCTTCTGAATCACGCATCCGCGATACAGATATGGCTAAAGAAATGGTAGACTTCACAAAGAACCAGGTATTGAGCCAGGCTGGAACAGCAATGATTGCACAGGCAAACCAGAGCGCACAGAACGTTTTGAGCTTGCTCCGCTAGTAAGGCTTTCCGGGACTTATCCCGGAAGTGAAACTTCTTTACAAAAAGACCGCGCATCAGGTGCGCGGTCTTATTTTTTTTATTGAATTTTAATTCCCATAACATAAAGATTATAATTATCAACGGCTTTGGCTCTGTATCCTTGAGAAATCGTTGAAGTTAAATACATAGCACAAAAAGCACCAATTCCACATGCAATACTGTTATTAACCATATTTGACCAGCCTTTGTCGTAAGCATACCAATTTATTGCAATAGATGAACAAACACAGCCGGCAAAACACCATGTTGCACCTTGCCAAAGATTTTTTTTAGTTATAAGTCCTTTGTTTCCCTCAACATTGATTAATATTCTATCAAGCTCAGAGTAAGCTATTTTTTTACCATCTGAAAACTGATAATTAAAAGTATCTAAGATTCCACCGCGGTGTATAATAATACTACTCTTCTGATTATTTTCCACATCAGCAGCAGATTCAGACTCGCAGAAAAGAGGAAAAATGCTAAAAACCAACAAACACAAAAAGATAGTTTTTTTCATAATTTTTATCTCCTTTCTTTTACGCTATGCTATGTACGTATAATTTTCAATAATTTTTTTTTCATTTGAGGACTTCTTTACAAAAGACCGCCGCATCAGGTGAAGTGCACACCAACCCCTGCAATTTATCCTTTCATGCAGTTTGTACAGCCCATAATCATGACGTGTTTTTTAGTGTCGCTGCGGTTAAAAAGGCGGGCAATCAGATATCCTTCCGGCAAAACTTTCTTGCCGCATACAGGACAGCGGCGTTCGGCACCCCGCTCGGGATGGGGATAACAGTGAGGACAGCCCATAACGTTCATCCGCTGGTCCGGAGTGTTCATGGGGCGGAAGATGCGGCTTGTCAGTTCTTCGCCTTTTGCAAGGGGAGTGTTACACATGGGGCAGCGTACAAATTCAACCTTGCCGGATTCGGTTTTCTGCGTCTTCAGACGGCTTTCGGCATCGTTTTTGAGGGAACGGGACAAATTCAACCTGTAAAGCACTGACAAAAGCCAGATTAAAACGGACAGTGCAACTGCCGCAGCAAAATATACCATAATGCAGATATTATAACGCACCATCAGGATTCAAAAAAGCGCTCTACTTCTACAACATTGTTTTTTCCATTATAATTTACATCATCTTTAATCTTACAAGAGGAATAAACAATGAAAGCACTTGTTGTCGGAAGCGGTGGACGCGAACACACTATCGCATGGAAACTCGCTCAAAGTTCAAAAATTGATGAAGTAATCTGCGTTCCGGGAAACGGCGGTACAGATTTTGAAACAAAATGCCGCAATATCGATCCAAAAGATCTGCCTGCAACAAAAGAGCTTTCTTTTATTGATGCGGCTGTAAAAATCGCAAAAGACGAAAAGGTTGAATTTGTCGTTATCGGCCCGGAAGACCCGCTGGCAGAAGGAATTGCAGATGCTTTATGGAACGCAGGTATTCCCACAGTTGGTCCAAAGGCAAAAGGTGCAGCCCTGGAAGCATCAAAGGACCTGTCAAAAAT
>CAMNIU010000184.1 GCA_946540605.1 uncultured Treponema sp. | reverse complement strand
ATTATTTACCCCACTCAAGCAGCTTATCCAAAGCGGCACCTGTTTTTTTCATATCTACGTTCTCTGCAGTATGAAGTTCTTTTGCAACAGTATTAGCAGCGTTATTTACATAAATCTGCTGTTTCTGCTGAGTAAGGCTTGAACGGATATAATCATATACAGTTACAGTTGTTTCCGGCTGAACTAAATCGCCGATAGCAAGCATTTTTGCATCATATTTTTTGATAACGCTAAGGAAACGGAAATCATCAGCAGTTTCTTCTACATCAGAAGTATAACCTTCGCTCTGATTGAAAACAAAAATCAAGTTCTGCAAAGACATTCCAATTCCAGCAGCAGCAGCTTCTGTTTTAGGGAACAAACCAACACCAGCCTGGAATCCAGGATTTTCTGACTGAGACTGAATTGCAATCTGTTCTGCAGTAAGAGCCTTTGATTTATATTTGCTGAGGAAATCTACAGTCTTCTGCTTTGCAGCTTCAGGATTATTTCCCTTTGGAACAATTACAAGCAGCATTTTAATCATATCATTCCATACGAATGAAGATTTATTGCTTTCATAAGCCATGCGGATTTCATCATCTGTAGCAGCAACCTTCTGAATTTCTGCCTGATTTTTCTGAACTATATACTGCTGCATAAGGAGAGTATTCTTAAGCTGATTTTTATACTCTGTCTTGTTCATACCAGTCTGTTCAATAAGAAGTTCATCCAAAGTCTTACCGTAAGACTTCTTTACAATTTCTTCAAATTCTTTTTCAGAAACATTTGTACCTGCAAGCTGACTTACATACTGTGCAAAATACTGATCTACATAACTATCAGGAATAGAAATACCTTCTTTAGCAGCTGCCTGAACAATAAGACGTTCTTCAATGAGTGTATCAAGCACCTGTTTTTTCTCATCAACTGTAAGAGTTCTACCACCCATCTGCTTTTCATAAGCTTCACAACGGGTTTTCAACTGCTTAAGAGTGATAGATTCGTTCTTTGTAAGCTTTACAACGGCAAGCACCTGCAAATCAGACTGAGCGAAAACCGCAAAGCTTGTGAGCATTAAAACTGAAAGAACTGCAATAATTTTTTTCATTTTATAATCCTTAAATAATAAGTTTCGTTTTTATTGTCCGTACATATATAACAAGGGCCACAGCCGAAAGTTACACTATTTGTCCAATGGAAGTCCACCGCTGATTACCGCACGGATACGGCGTACACCAGCTGAGCTTGACTGTTCCTTCTGAATCTTGAAGTCACCAATCTGAGCTGTGTGCTGAACGTGAGGTCCACCACAAACTTCCTTACTGAACCAGTCGTTGTGAACATCACGGCCAATTGTGTAAACCTTAACGTCCTCGCCATACTTGTTAGTAAAGAGAGCGCGGGCACCTTCTGCCTTAGCCTTATCAAGTGGCATAACTTCCATAGTAACTGGAAGGTCTTCCTTGATTTTCTCGTTTACGATGTCTTCTACCTTCTGAATCTCTTCCTTAGTCATAGGACGTTCAAAAGTGAAGTCAAAGCGCATACGCTCGTTGTTGATATTTGAACCTTTCTGAGCAACCTGATTACCGAGAACGTTTACCAGAGCCTGCTGCAAAAGGTGTGTTGCAGTGTGATATTTTGTAGTGATTTCAGACTGTTCAGCAAGACCACCCTTAGCGGCACCTGCATCAACTGTCTTTGAAGCTTCCTGATGCTTGCGTTCAGCTTCCTTAAAACCTTCTACGTCTACTGTAAAGCCGTGTTCAGCTCCAAGTTCCTGAGTAAGCTCAAGAGGGTATCCATATGTTTCGTAAAGATTATAAGCAACTTTACCGCTGATAATCTTTTTAGGATTCTTCATAAGATTTGGAAGAAGTTTCTGGAATTCTGCTTCACCCTTCTTGAGAGTCTGTCGGAACTTTGCTTCTTCGGCAGTGAGCTCTTTGTAAACCTTTTCGCGGTTAGCTTCCAGCTCTGGGTAAGGCCCCTTGAAGTTTTCGATTACTGTAGCAGCAACTTCTGCCATAAAGTCTTTTTCGATTCCAAGCTTCATTCCGTGGCGAACTGCACGGCGGATAAGACGGCGGAGAACGTAACCGGCACCTACGCGGTCCGGAGTAACGCCTCTCTGGTCTCCAAGAATGAATACAGAAGAACGAGTGTGGTCTGCAATAATGCGGACTGACTTGTCTTTTTCTTCGTCTGTACCATATGTATAGCCAGAAAGATTTTCAATTGTCTTAATGATTGGCTGGAAAACTTCTGTAAGATAAACTGATGTTTTGCCCTGGAGGATGCAGTTTGTACGCTCAAGCCCCATACCTGTATCAACGTTTTTCTTTTCCAGAGGAAGAAGAGTTTTTTCGTCAACACGGTTGTACTGCATGAATACGTTGTTCCAGATTTCCATCCAGTTAGCGCTGTCTGTACCTTTATTGCTTCCTACAGGAGGAAGGCCTTCGCCAACCCAGTAGAAAATTTCTGTATCTGGACCACAAGGACCTGTTGGCCCTGCTGCCCACCAGTTGTCTGATGCAGGAAGGTAAGCAATCTTATCCTCTGGCATACCGTTTTCTTTCCAGTAACCTGCAGCTTCTTCATCGCGAGGAGCATTTTCATCTCCTGCAAAAACAGTTACAGAAATCTTTTTAGGATCAAGACCAAGCCAGTCTTTGCTTGTAAGGAATTCGTAAGAGAATGCAATTGATTCTTTTTTGAAGTAATCACCAAGTGACCAGTTACCAAGCATTTCAAAACAGGTAAGGTGACTTGGGTCGCCTACTTCTTCAATATCACCAGTACGAATACATTTTTGATAGTCTGTAAGACGGGTTCCGGCAGGGTGTTTTTCACCAAGAAGATAAGGAACGAGAGGATGCATACCTGCCATTGTAAACAAAACAGACGGGTCATTTTCAGGAATTAAAGACTGACCCGAAATTTCAACATGATTTTTACTTTTAAAAAACTCAATATATTTTGAGCGAAGTTCATTAGCGTTCATAAACCTATATTATAACGAGTTTTAAACATAATGTCATCATATCAACTTAAGTGTTCTCTATGATAAGGGGCTTCTCTCCCGTGGTAAATTGGGACCAGCCAACGGGGATGATGTTGTCTGGCCCCATTCCCCACTCCGAGAAGCCCCTTATCATAAGACTGCGAGTTTATAATTACTCGGTTTGTTCTCTCGTTAAAATATAGGTTTTACCTTCGATGGCGAAGCAGTCGGTGGAGGTGATTTTTACAGGAGTAAAGGTGATTGTGTCGTAATCTGTTACTACTTTTTCTACAGTTTTACGCTTTACGGTTTCGGTAATTGTTTTTGTTCCAAACTGCATTGTATAAGCTTCACTTAAAAGTGATGCTTCAAAGTCAGAACGGAACTGAATGACATCGTAACTGCCGATTTTTCCTGCAGCGAAAACACCATTTTCTGTAATGCCACTATTTGTAAGAGTATAAGTAAAGTCTGAAAATTGTATAGAAACCGTTGAATCTGCAGTTGTCCACACATCACCCTTTTTCAATTCACGGTAGAACTCTCCAACAGTTTTATTTTCATCAGCATCTCCAAAGGTACCCTGCAAAGACATCTTTTTATAATTTCCATCCCACTGGGTATTTTCGCTGATAATAAGGTTGATATCATCGCGCAAGGTGATTTTTACTTCATCAGTATTAATAAGGGCAATGTCAAAACGGCGATGCAGGTTCATAATATCGGCATTTACCGCAGTCAGATAAATACCGTTATGACGGAGCTTACTGTCTTCCCATTCGTAAACTTCCTGAGTATCCTTATAAAGCTGTATGATTTCATTTTCCGGATAATTAAAATAAAGGTAACGGATATTACCATCGGAATTAGAAGTTTTATACCAAAGCCCTTCAAGAAAAGCTGCAAAAGTTTCTACAGTTCCATCCTGAATACGAGAAAGCTCTGTTGCAGCAAGTCGGCCGGCAGTTACTTTAATTTCACGGGCAAGTTCATACTGCTGAGTTGCCGGATTCCACTTGTATTCCTGCTGTATCTGATTCTGTCCTACAGAAGACTTCTGTTTTCCATCAGTTGAATCAGGTTTTGCTGTATCTGATTTATATACCCATACCGAAAAGCTTTCACCTTTTGAAAGAGCCAGCGCATAGGATTCAGAACGTTCTGTCTGCTGAATAAATACAGTTCCATCGCACGAAAAATCACCAATCTTTCTAAGAACATTTCTACCACGCTGTTCTACACAAAGGTAGATTTTCATAACGTAATTACCGTCATCTGAAACACCCTGATAAACAAGGGCATTTTTATGTTCACCAGTTACATCGAGCCCCATATAAGAGAAGGTTCTTGTTCTTGTGAACTCAGTTTCAATAGGTTCAAGACGTTCATAAAGTCCAGATTCAGAATCAATAAGGGCTGCAACTACCCAAAGATTCTGGGAGTTTGCCTTGCGTACAATGATTACTTCATCATCATAACCATCATTATTAATATCTATTGTAAGAGTACTGATTAAAGTTTCACCTGAATACAACGGAACAAAGGTTTCGTATTTTTCTGATTCAAATGAAGATGCAGAAGATTCATTTTCTGCACTGCCAGTTGAAGAAGATTTGGGCGTTACAATGCGGGCTCTTGTAGAGGATTCATCATCTTTCGACAAAAGTTTCTGCGAAATAAAAAATAAGCCTGCAATTATAGCCGCCGCAAGCACAAACAATATCGGCACAGTTCTTGATTTCATATTCTACCGGTTATAGGTTGTAAAAATAGCTACAATACTCAAAGCTGAAGTCAGAATTGAAAGTATAGTAGTTACAATTGGCGCGTACTGATTGAAGAAAAATCCAAAAGAATTGGTTTTAGCTTCAATATTTGTTTCAGGAGTAATAAAGTCATTTTTTGACATTCTTTTACCATTTATGTTTCGTATTATTACAGCATCGTGAACATTCTGAGAACGAATAAAACCTCCGGCAAGACCTACGTAATAATCATATTTTCTATCTGGAATATATGGATAACGGCCTGGATTGTGTACAGCACCAGAAACTGTAACAAAGTACTGTCTAAATGGAATCATAAGAATATCGTAAGGTTTTACTTCTTCATCAGAATAGAAAGAAGCATCATACAAGTATTCAAAAAGATTAATTGGAATATTTTTATCTCCACGGATAATATAAGCATTCTGCAAATCGCTGGTAGCACCAAATAATGATTTATTATCACGAATGAAGGTAGCATAGTTCATTCCTTCTGTAATACGAATCTCTTTTCGATTCGAAGCTTCAAGTGCAACTCCATCCGATACATAAATTGCACCTTCAATAAACGCAACAGGCTTCATTTCTTTTAAAGATGGAATGGTAACTGAATCATACAAATAAAGTTCATAATCATTATTAAGGTCATCTTCTGAAAGATAAAGAATCCTTCCTATATTATTATTATTATTATTATTATTGCCGTCGATTAATCTTGTTATTTCTATACGCGAAATATCTGCAAATTCTGTAAATCCGCTTCCGTAGTAATTAATCAAACTCAAGATATTTTCGCCTTCCAACAACTCATAAGTACCTGGACGTTCTACTTCACCAGAAATATTAACTCGTCTTTCCATTCGGCCAACTGTAATTCGTTCACCAGAAAGGATATAAGGATTTTGATCTATAGCACCAAAACGAGAAGCCTTAAACAGATCGTAACTTCTTACAGAACCATCAATTGATGTTACCATTACATTTCGTGTAGAAGAGTATAGTGTAAGATTATCTGCAATAATTGAAGACAGACGGCGTAGAGGCCATGCGTTTTCTTCTACTACAGATTTTACTTCTCCATCAATAATAATCTTAGAAAGGTACTGTCTGTATGGAATTATAATCCTGTCACTTGCATCAACATTATATTCGCTCTTCAAATCAGCCTTATCGAGGAACATTCTTATATTAAGTGCAATTTTTTCTCCATTGCGCTCAAAATATGAATTTTCAAGATCTGAATATTGTGTGTAAATTCCTGTTATACGGCGAACAAAAGTTGCATAATTTTCGCCCTTATGAAATTTTACACTAACGCTATATGATGTATCAGTTGGCTTTTCAAGCTTAACGCCTTCTTCTGCATTATTAGTATCATTAACTTCAATGATACCTTCTACAATAACTGACGGAAGTAAATCTGTTAAACTTGAAATAGAAATTATATCTCCATTGTTCAAAGCAAAATCAGAATCGATATCAGACTTTGAAAGATATGAAAAATTACCAGCTTTTTCTTCACCACCATGATTACGAACGAGAGTAACACGGGTAGTATCAGCAAACTCCGTAAGTCCACCACCATAATAACTTATGAGAGTTTTTAAATTTTCTCCCTGTAAAAGTTCGTAAGTACCAGGGCGTTCAACCTGTCCGTTTACAGTAACCTTTCTATCATATCTGCCAATTGTAATTACATCGCCAGGACGCATATACGGGTTCTGAGACAATTTACCAAAACGAGTTGCCTGAAATAAATCATAAGTACGAGTTTTTCCATCAGATGAAGTAACTTGAATTTTACGTGTAGAAGAATAATCAGTTAGATTATTTTCAAGAACTGAAGAAAGTCTTGAAAGCCCCCATGCTCGAACTTCTTTTGTTTTTATAACTTCACCCTGCACTACAACATTAAAAACAGCAGGCTGTGTAAGAACAAACTGGACACCACTAAACGGGTAGTTTTTCATTACAATTTCTTCTACCTGCTTTTTTAATGATGAAAAAGTCTTTCCTCTAACATCAAGAACCGCAAGATTAGCGACACGAATTTTATAAGTTGTATCTACGATAACAGTATAATTGATTGCATTTCCATTAGCATTAAAAATAAGTTGATAAACATCGCCAGCTGTAACCATGTAATTTGCTTCTGTCATTGCAAGCTGTGCGGAATTCTCCAATGAATCAGTAGCCTTAAGTTCATTTTCCTGAGCAAATAAACAAAAAGAAAAAATCATCAAAAAACTAAAGAAAATCCGCTTTTTAAAATTCATAACTTTCATATTATATAACACCTTAATTTTATATATTAATTAAAAAAACGAGAACAATCAATTATGTACAAACTTTTCGAAGAGAGTATAAAGTGTACAGAAATATCTGAATCTTGTAAAACTATATAAATTTTATGAAAACTACTTACATAATTTTAATATTATACTATATAATACGCAAAACATTATTAAAACCGTGCTGAAAGTAATAAATTAGGAGTTAGTAGAGAGTTTTCTTTTTTTTCAGGGGGATACAATGAAAAGAAGAGGATCTGTTGCTGTTCGTGTAATTGGGCTTTTGATAGCCGGAATGATTATTTATTCTTTGGTACTTTTTTCTGTTATAAACAAACAATTAACAGAAGGTTTTCTTAATTATATAGAAAACACACTTGTTTATCAGAGTGAAGGCGTTCAGAACTATATTGATGAAGTCTCTGCAGATTTAAAGCGTTCTACTGCCAGCTTAAAAGAAACATTCTATGAAGGATATCCTGAAAATGGATTTGAACCTCGTTTTGTTAATGATGTATGTCATCAGGTTATAAAATATCATGATGCAGAAGGTGCCATTATTGTTGATAAAAATGGAAACAAAGTTACCACAACAAGCCTGGGTTCTGTAGACTTTTCAAGATTTATCAAACGCGCTATTGCAGGTGAAAATGTTTCTTCTATTTTCATTGACGGAAAACACCTTTATGCCGTAGTTGCAGAACCTCTTATTGTTAATGGCACTCAGGTTGGTGCAGCTGTAACTAAGCAGCGCATTTCAGATGATAATTTTGTTGCAAAAATAGCTTCTCTTTATGATGTAAAGGCTGAATACTATTCAGGCTACACACGCGTTTATTCAACTTACACCCTTATGACAGGAAGTAAAATCGAAAACAAATTTATTATCGATAGAGTTCTTAAGGGCGAAACCGTAAGTGCCATTATAAACGTTAAGGGAGAAGAATACGTTTCTTACTACTTCCCTATCCGTGATGCAGAAGGAAATGTTCTTACCGCATTCCACATTGGAAAACCAATGTCTGATGTTGTAACAATTGCAAAAGGTATTTTTATTCCACTAACAATCATTGCTGCAGCAATTACTATTATACTTGTTGGTCTGATTATTCTTTTGATTTATCAGTCTATTCTAAAACGATTGATGTTTGTCGGAAAATCAATTAAAACCCTTTCGTCTGGTGATGCAGACCTTACTCTTCGTATTCCTACAAAGGGAAATAATGAATTCAGTGAGCTTGGAACTGATGTAAACGCATTTATGGAGATTCTTCAAACTCTGGTCAAAAAGCTTAATGAAGCACAAGTATCTCTCGAGCAGATTGGTGAAGAGCTTGGCGTAAACTCTCAGGAAACAGCAAGTGCAACAAGCCAGATTATGGCCAATATTTCAAGCGTAAGAATGCAGGCAGAAACTCAATCCGTTGCAGTTTCAGAAACAACTACGGTACTTGAACAGTCTGGTGAAAGTGTAAATGAACTTGTTGCACTTATTAATAATCAGGTTGCAGGTATAACACAGGCATCTGCCGCTATTGAACAGATGATTGGAAATATCAGCGCAGTTTCTAACTCCATTAAAATTATGGCACAGAGTTTTAAGGTTCTTGATTCTAATGTAAATGACGGGAACCAGAAACTTGAAAATGTTGGAAACAAAGTACTTCAAATGGCAACGCAGTCAAAAATGTTACTTGAGGCTAACAACATGATTGCCCAGGTTGCTTCTCAAACAAACCTTCTTGCCATGAATGCCGCAATTGAAGCAGCACATGCCGGTGAAGCAGGAAGAGGTTTTAGCGTTGTTGCCGACGAAATTCGAAAGCTTGCAGAAACAAGCTCTGCTCAGTCTAAGAATATAAATACAGAGTTAAAAGAGATTACTGCTACAATTCAGAATATTGTCAGTCTTTCAAATGAAGCGCGCAATTCTTATGATTCAATTGTTACACAGCTGAATTCAACAGATTCGATTATGGAACAAATTAATAACGCAATGGCTGAACAAAGTGCTGCCTCAACACAGATTCTTGAAGCACTTGCAGATATGAAAGATCAGTCAGCATCTGTAAATGATAAATCTGTTAATCTTCAGAAGGGAATTGAAAACGTTCAGAACAATATGAATGTTGTAACCCAGGTTTCTGATGTAATTCTTGGCAGTATGGATGAAATGTCAGCAGGCTCACAGGAAATAAGCACTTCCTCTCAGAATGTTTCTAACCTGGCTCAGCAGACTCGTGACAACATTGAACTTATGGATAATCTGCTTAAGCAGTTTAAAGCATAATTTTACAACTTTTTCAATATAATAAAAAAGAGCGGTTCCTTGTACTTCGGAGCCGCTCTTTTTTAATTATTACCAGACAGTAAGATTAGCATATCCGCTGCTCTGATAGCCTTCTACTTCCATAATCTGATAATCCCACTGATTACCAAGATTCATTCCGCATCTAGCCCAGGCATTAAAGTGATTTGCTGTTGTGATTGTGTTGTTACGTCCCTGAGGGCGTTTTTCACGTCTTACACTCCAGTACTGATCAAAGGTTGCATTGCCGATAATTGACGGCTGATTGTAACGGGTAGTCTTGTAAATGTCATACCATGCACCGTCGGTATATACATTTCCCATGTAAGTTCCTGTAGGACGATAAGTACCCCAGGTATCTACGATGTAGTATTCTACAAGTTTACTTCCCTTAGTCCATCCGTAAGCAGCAAGATAACCATTTCCAGATGGATTCCATGCACCTGCATTGTAGTTAATATTTCTGTAAGAACCCTGATTCCAGCCTTTTCCTGCTGTAAAGTTTCCGCAGTTCTGCCACCATACAGAATAGTTACCTCCGTCGCCCAGAGTCATCTGTACGTTTCCGCCGCCATCTGTCCAGAAGGAATAATACATTCCGCCATTCCAGCCAGTACTATTCCAGTTGACTGTAGCAGCTCTCGAAAGACTTGTTGCTTCCGAGTCAGTGGTTACATCGCCAGCCACATTGTTACAGCTGGTGAGACACAGCATTCCTAGAACTGCCGCTACAGCAGTGATAAAAATACATTTTTTCATTTTGGATTTACTCCTAAACAGTTTTTTTCTGAACATTATCTGCAGATTAAAGTTCTTCTATATAAAGTATGAAGCAGAATTGAAAAAAAGATATAGGAATGTTTTCTTAAGAGATTTCCCCAATCGGAGATTTACACTAGACACCGATTGGGGAAGGATATGAAAACTAAAGATTAGTTAGTTGAAGGATTTGCTAGGAATTTTATTGAAGTTATAGTGCCATTTGCCCCGGAAATGGTAATTCCATTTGCTTTCCAGGCACTTGCATCACTGGCTGTAAGAATGTAGTAGATTTCAGAGGCTGTTACACTAATATTGTCTCCACCAGCCTGTCCATTCAAGATGTCACCTGTATTATAATTAGTTTTCCAGTCAGCACTTGTAAGTCTTAAAGTTGCACCACTTTCAGTAAAAGAAATCTTAAGAATAGACCCTGATTTTGCATTTACAAAGTTTGATGATTCAAGATTGTACTCACTTTGCCAGTTGATTTCTTTTTGGTCAGTGCTTATCGTTACTGCTGATGCTTCATCCCAGCCAATGCTGCTTGGGGTTGGAGCAACATATTCAGGAATTGAATAGTCTGTTATACCGACTGTATCCATCATTGCCTTAATGATAGTTGGGAAATACCATTTTCCAGATTTTCTGTTTAACCAGCCATGATGTTCTCCGTTATAACCACCATCGACATTTTCATTTCCATCTGGGTCAGCAACATCATTATCCCAAAGGACAACAGGAATTCCTGCTTCTTTTGCCTTTTCAAAATAGTACTTTACCCATTTTATACGTTCTGCTGTATTGTCTTTATTGGAAGCACTTGCTTCGCCCATTACAACGCCAATTTCTTTATCTGTGTAATTTGTTTTTAAGTATTTGAAAATTGAAGTGAGATCAGCTTTGTCATCATCTCCAAAAACAGAGTCTGAATTAGCCATTGCAAAGTTATATGGTGAATATGCATGTGTAGAAAGAATCAATTTATCAGAAGCAGAATCTGTCGGTAGGGTAAAATTACCAAGCATAGTAGCATTAGTACCACTTGCTGCATACCCCGGAACCATAATAAAGCGGTTTTTATTTCCTGGAACAGCACGAATAGCATCTATTCCTACCTGCTCATAAGCAGTGATTATAGTTAAAGCATCTTTACCGCTATAATTCCACTCATCTTTAAAAACTTTACCACCTACATCACGAGGTTCATTCAAAACTTCAAAAATAAGTCTTTCATCATATGATGCAAATTCAACAGCAATCTGAGTCCATACATTTCTTATATACGCTTTAGATTGATTTTGCAAATCTGCATTGTTTGAAAGGGCAAATCCACAATTACCAGCAAGATTTGATTCAGCAAGATTGTCATGATGAATATTAATAATTACATACATATCTTTATTATAAGCCCAGTCAACAACTTCTTTTACACGGGCCATCCAAGCAGAATCAATCATATAATCTGTTTTATCTGAGATATGATTATGCCAGCTTACAGGAATTCGGATTGTCTTAAAACCAGCATTTTTTATTGCTGTAATCATAGATTCAGTAGTCGTTGGCATTCCCCAGCCAGTTTCTGTTTCAAGACCTTTAAAATCTGAATGGAATACTCCATTTCCATCTGTCCAGTCTCCTGTTGCATCCAAGGTATTGCCAAGATTCCAGCCAATTATCATATTCTTAGCCATTTCTACAGATGAAACAGTAGGATTTAATTCTGGAACATCTGAATCTGGAATTTCTATTACCGGATAATCATCAAGTGTTTTACCAGAAGCAGTATTCGCTGGTGATGAACAACAGATAAAACTTGCCATAAGGAAAACTGCAAGTATCAAAACAGAAAATAACTTTTTTATTGAGGTTGCATTAATTTTCATATTCGCCTCCATAAGATAACTAATATACGTTAAAGATTATAAAAGCAAAGTTTTAATAATGCTATTTTAAAAGGATAAATAATGGAAAATTATTGAATAGATAAAAAAAATCCCCGATGGGTAATCAGGGATCTTAAAGAATGGATTGCTTCGCACTACGTGCTCGCAATGACGTGTCATTGCGAGGAGTCCATAGGACGACGTGGCAATCTATTAAAGAACAGGCTTCATTGCAGTCATGTACTCGCGGAGTTTGCGACCTACAACCTCGATTGGGTGGTTGCGGATTTCTGCGTTTACAGCTACAAGTTCTGCGTTGTTTACGCCTGTATCTTTAAGTTCAAGGCCCTTACCAATAACGTCTGTGTGGAGTTTTGGCATAAGGTCTTTTGCCATCATTGGAGCTGCAACGCGGCTGAAGAGGTAACATCCGTACTCAGCAGTATCAGAAATTACGCGGTTCATTTCGTAAAGGCGCTTGCGGTCAATGAGGTTT
>CAMNIU010000183.1 GCA_946540605.1 uncultured Treponema sp. | reverse complement strand
ACTTTGATTTCAAAGAACTGTAAAGATCCAGCTCGCGCTATTCAGTTCCTTTCTTACCTCATCTCAGAAGAAGGTCAGATGGATACAAACTTCGGTATCGAAGGTGAAACATACACAATCGAAAACGGAGTTCCAAAGCTTACACCAGAAGTTGCTGCACTTGATAAGAACGACAAGAACAAGCAGGAAACAGAAATTGGTGTTCAGTACACATACTGGATGCTTATGGATACAGCATGGCAGGCACAGTTCGGTGCTGACTATGCTCCATCTCTCGAGCAGCCACAGCTCTGGACACGTCCATATGTACACTCATATGCAGCATACGATGGACTTACACTTCCAGTTGGATCAGACGAACAGCTTATTTACGAAGACATCCAGCGCCGTTGGGGTAAGGTTCTTCCACAGTTGATTCGTGCAGGTTCAGAAGCTGAGTTCGACAAGATTGTTGCTGACTTCAACCAGTACAAGAAAGACAAGGGTATTGATAAAGTTATCGATGCTCAGACAAAGTTGATGAACATCAACAAACAGAAATTAGGTATGTAAGGCTCGAACAGGGTAAAACATACATGGTCAAATCCCCTTCATTACGGCGAAGGGGAGGCAACCGGTTCTCCATTTATTGAGGGGAATTCGACAATACGAGGTTTATCATATAAAATGATAGCAATGAACTTTTCCCAGAAATTAGTATTTGCCTATACCTGTATTGTTGTAATTCCCCTTTTTATTTTAGTTGTAACAGCAATGGGGCTAATTCGCCGTTCCCGAGTAGAAGAACTTGAATCGAATAGTGAAGGTTTGCTCCAGGAAAACTATGAGCAGGTTCAAAAGAATATTGAAACTTTTACCCTGTTTGAACAGCTTGTAAATAGTAACGGCAAGCTTATGCTCTTTTTTACAATTCCAGAGCGCAGCGACGAAGATGAAATAATTGATACAATGATTTCTGAAACAACGATGCTGGAACGCACAATCGAAACTGTACCAAATATTTATGGGCTTCGAGTTTTTAGTGACAATCCACTGATTCCAGAACGCTGGCCAATTTTTATGAATTCATCACGTACAGAACTTGCTTCTTTAAACCGCTGGGAATTTGGATACACTGCAGACTATCTTGGAAATCTTGGTTCATTAAAATATGAGTCAGTTTGTTCTACAAGAAGACTGGAAAAAAATCATAGGGAAATAGGTTACATTCAGATAGCAATGAAAACCAGTGACTTTTTTCCATTCCTTTTTAAGAAAATAAGTGACTTCAATGATGACTTTGCTTTTCGCGAAGTATTGAATGAAACAACAAACAAAATGGAATTAATTCCAATTACAAACTCCTTAATCGAACGAGTACATGAACCTTTATCTCCAAAGATTATGGATGGATTGTACAATGATGTTTATCGGCGCCAGGCGGGAAAGAGAAAGAGCAGCGGCAGGGTAATTCTTCATGATAGAGGAGATGTAAGATATTCAAGCTGGGTTAGAGTTCCAGATATGAATATCATTTTGCTGCATACCTGTTCTTCCGAAGAGATACAGAAAGAATTGTTTTTGATTCAGTCTGGAATAATTTCAGGTCTGGCTATTACAGTTTTTCTTTTGTATTTCCTTGTACGATATTTGACTTCTCGTCTTATGGGACGTGTTTATAATCTGATTGGTGGAATGAAGGAAGTTCAGGCTGGTAATCTTGAAGCAGAAGTAAATGTAACAGGACATGATGAAGTTACACAGGCTCAAAGAACATTTAATACAATGACTGAGCAGCTGCGTAATCAAATAGAAGAAATTAAAAAAGAACAAAATCTGATTGCAGATACAGAAATGAAAGCAATGCAGAATCAGATAAATGCGCATTTTATTTATAATGCGCTGGAAACTATAAAAATGCAGGCGGTAATTGCAGGCGAAAGTGATGTTGAAGAAAGCATAAATGTATTGGGAAAACTGATGCATTATTGTTTGAGATGGCGAGTACATACAGTTACGCTCGAAGAAGAAGTTGATTATATTCGTGCGTATGTTTATCTGTTGAACATTCGAAATGATTATATGATTTCACTTGAAACAGAAATTCAACCAGATTATAAGAGTGTAATCATTCCAAAAATGAGTCTGCAGCCGCTTGTTGAAAATGCTTTCTATTATGCAATTGAGCCGTTAGGAAAGGATGCAGTTATTCGTGTGTATACGGAAGATTCAGATGTTTATGGGCGTATCTGGATTTGTGTTAGAGATTTTGGAAAAGGAATTTCTAAAGAAAAACAGGAAGAACTCATAAAATATCTTGAAGATGATTCGTATGAAAAAGATACCGCAGGAAGTATTGGACTTAAAAACATTCAGCAGCGTCTAAGTATGTTCTGTGGAAAAGATTATAGAATAAAGATTGAATCGGCTGAGGGAGAGGGAACTCTGATAAAGATTCCAGTCCCATTGCAACTAAGAAATTCGGACAAAGAGGTTCATTAATGATTACAATTGTTCTGGCAGATGATGAAAAATTAATTCGAGCTGGATTGAAGAAAATACTTTTAGAGAATATTGATATTCCGCTCGAAATTATAGAAGCAAAAAATGGTGAAGAAGCTCTTAAATGCTGTAAAGAAAAGAAACCAGAAATTCTAATTACCGATATCCGTATGCCTGTTATGGATGGCGTTGAACTTATGAAAAATATTTCTGTAATGGAAGATGACGTAAGGCCAGCCATCATTGTTTTAAGCGGATATGATGAATTTACTTATGCCAAGGCTGCAATTCAAAGCGGTGCAATAAGTTATATTCTTAAGCCGGTTGATAAAAAGGAACTTATTGGTGCGGTAAACACTGCAATCATGAATTGCATGAACGAAGAAAAAGTTCAGAATGAAATTAAATTTCGCCAGATAATTGAGAAAGGACGTCTGGATGATGCTTCGGGGCTACCGGAAATCAAAGTAGAAAATGGATTAAATTGTATCGTTATATATGGAAAGAACTCAGCTGAGGTTCTTGAAAAAGTTATGGCGGGTCGCCGTTATTATGTTCTGGAACAGACTAAAAATTCGGTGCTTATTGTTTACCCGTTTGATGGCCGCCCGGTTGAATATGCGCCAGAACTTTTGAACACTTACATTGTTGGGATTTCGGCGCCGGCGGATGATTATTCTATGCTCAGGAGTATGAGGCGCCAGGCAATTACTGCAGCAATGCAGGCCTTTTTTGATACAGACACAGGAGATATCCGTTCAGACAGCAAGCGGGGTGGATTATATTTTTATGAAAATAAAAACCATGTAACAGATTTTGAGCAGATTGATGAAGAATATGAAAAGATGATTGGTCGCTGTGCAATTGCAAAAGCCGATGAAACTCAGGCAGATGTTGAAAATCTTTTTAAGTTCTTTGGAAAAGATGCAAAAATAAATTCCGAGATGCTTTATTATCTGTACAGAAAAATTACTTCAAATATGTTTAACCGTTATCCTGGCTTTACAGATTCAGATATGTATCTTCATATTAAAAGCATAATGATAGAAAATATTTTTGAATATCAGCGGCTTTCGGAATGGCATGGAAGCGTCCGCGATTATGCTGTTTATCTTGCTGCTCTTTTAAAGCAGAATACAAAAGAGTCGCCTTACATTACAGAGGCTTTGGAATTCATAAAAACTCACTTTAAGAAAAATATTAATATGGCAATGGTTGCCAATCAGGTGAGTGTGAATTATACTTGGTTCTCAGAAAAATTTAAGGAACATCTTGGCATCAACTTTAATGAATATCTTAAGCGGCTTAGAATTGAGGAAGCAAAAAAACTTCTGGAAAAAGGCTGTTACAAAGTTTATGAAGTTGCAGAGCGCAGTGGATTTTCAGATGTAAAATACTTTATGAAAATATTCCGCGAAGAAACAGGAATGTCTCCAAGTGAATGGAGTGCTAAGCACGTATGACAAAAGAACTGGCAGCTAAATTACGAGAGCTTGCTGACAAATATGAGATTGCATCTTTTTGTGATGAAGATCCTTCGCAGTTTCTGCGCTGGTATGAACCTGCTGCAGGGCGTGGGACGATTGCAGATGTTGAGGCAGCCTCTTTTATTGCTGCTATGTTAGCCTTTGGTAACAGAAAACAGTTTATTCCTAAAATTCGTGAAATATTACAAACTTCCGATCGTTCGTTAGGAAGTATTAGTAACTGGTTACGGACCGGTTCATTCCGTAAAGATTTTCCGTGTGGTGAAAAAAAGTTTTACCGCTTTTATTCTTATAATGACATGCAGGTTTTCTTTGGAGAGCTTGCGGAGATTTTGAACCAGTCAGAGACTTTGGGAGAATATTTCAGAATAAAGGGGGAAGTCTCCCCCTCGCTCCAGCCTGCTTTGCAGTCTTCCGCTACCCCTTCTAACGGGGGACACCCCCGTAACGCCCCCGTTGTCTTATACGAAATAATAGCTTCTTCCTTTCCAAAATCAGCCATAGTTCCAAAAGGCCGCACGTCCGCAAATAAACGAATTCACATGTTCCTGCGCTGGATGGTCAGACAAAACTCGCCGGTAGATCTTGGCTTGTGGCAATGGGCAAATCCCGCAGAACTTTTAATACCTCTGGATGTTCACGTTATGCAGGAAGCAGCTAAACTCGGGCTCATACCAGAAACTGCTTCAGCAAGCCGTAAAACTGCAGAACTTCTGACATCCGCATTAAACGAAGTGTTCCCGGGCGACCCGTGCCGTGGGGACTTTGCCCTATTTGGTCTCGGTGTAGATGTGATATAATAAAAGTATGGCAGATTTAACAATAAGATTTTATTCCGACGTCCTCAAGCGTGACGTTTCATTTTTAATGCAGATTCCAAACGACATTCGACGTGACTATCCGCGCGAAGACCTTAAGCGAGACGGAAAATCAATGAAAACTCTTTTTCTTTTGCATGGATACAGCGGTTCTGCTTTCAACTGGGTTCCCGGTAATCTTGCAGAACAGTATAACTTTGCAGTTGTAATTCCAAGTGGTGAGAACTCATTCTGGATTGATGGCCCTGCTACCGGCCGACAGTTTGCAACCTTCCTTGGCGTTGAGCTTTTGGAATACGTTCGCAACACTTTCCATCTTGCAATGTCAGCCGATGACACTTATATCATGGGCTTTTCAATGGGCGGTTTTGGTGCTTTGCATACAGGCTTTGCTTACCCGGAAAAGTTCAGCAAAGTAATTGCACTTTCTTCAGCCCTTATTCACAACGAAGTTATGCACATGAAAGAAGGCGAAGGAAACCCAATCGCAAATTACGATTACTACCGCATGTGCTTCGGCGACCCGGCAAAGCTTGCTGAAAGCGACAACAATCCGGAATATCTTTTGAAAAAACTCAAAGCAGCCGGCACAAAAATCCCGGAAATCTTTATGGCCTGCGGCACCGAAGATTTCCTCCTCGAACCAAACCGCGCCTTCCATAAGTTCCTCCATGATCAGGGCGTACCACACACCTATGAAGAAGGCCCTGGTATCCACGACATGCGTTTCTGGCAGGAATGGGCCGGTAAGTTTATTCCGCTGGCATTCGGGGAATAACCTACCGTAGGACGTTAATTCATGCTATACTAATAGCATGAATTACGAGCAGATATTTAAAAACATAGACGACATCCTGTGGAAAGAAGCCGGCTGTTCAAACGAACTCGATTACGTAGAACAGACCAGCTGGATTCTCTTCTTAAAATACCTTGATGACCTTGAAATAGAACGAAGCGATGAAATGGCCCTGCAGGGAAAAGACTACACCTACATTATCAAAAAAGAATTCCGCTGGAACTCCTGGGCCTGCCCAAAAACACCAAAAGGCGAAATAGACCATAAAGCCGCCATGACAGGCGACGACCTTTCAGATTTTGTAAACCTCAAGCTGTTTCCATACCTCAAAAATTTTAAAGCAACAGCAACTACACCGGACACCCTTGAATATAAAATTGGCGAAATCTTTAGTGAGCTCAAAAACAAAATAGTTTCGGGCTATAACATGCGCGAAATCTTAAATTACGCAGACGGACTTCATTTCCAGAGCAGCACAGACAAGCACGAAATGAGCCATCTTTACGAAAGCAAAATCCACAAGATGGGAAACGCCGGCCGCAATGGAGGAGAGTATTACACACCGCGTCCACTCATCCGCACAATTGTCCGCGTAGTAGAGCCAAAAATCGGAGACACAATTTATGACGGAGCCTGCGGAAGTGCCGGCTTCCTTTGCGAAGCCTTTAACTACTTAAACGAAAAAGCAAAAACTGTAGAACAGAAACAAATCCTTCAAAAGCAGACCTTCTACGGCAAAGAAAAGAAAGGCCTTGCCTACATCATTGGAATCATGAACATGATTTTCCACGGAGTAGAAGCGCCTAACATCATGCACACAAACACCCTTGCCGAAGACTTAAGCCAGATACAGCAGCGCGACCGCAAAGATGTCATACTTGCAAATCCACCTTTTGGTGGCAAGGAACGTTCAGAAATCCAGCAGAACTTTCCCATTAAAACCGGCGAAACCGCATATCTGTTTATGGAGCACTTTATCAAAATGCTCAAAGCAGGCGGACGTGCAGGTGTAGTAATCAAAAACACCTTCCTCAGCAATACAGATAACGCAAGCATAGCCCTTCGCCGCGAGCTTCTGGAAAGCTGCAACCTTCATACAATCCTCGACTGTCCTAGCGGAGTCTTCACAGGTGCCGGAGTAAAAACCGTAGTCCTCTTTTTCGAAAAAGGAAAGCCCACAGAAAAAATCTGGTACTATCAGCTCAACCTGGACCGCAACCTTGGCAAAACAAATCCCCTCAACGAAGATGACCTTGCCGATTTTGTTGCCCTTCAAAAGACCAAAGCCGCAAGCCCGAACAGCTGGAGCCTCAACGTAAACGACCTCAATCTCGACACCCTCGACCTTAGCGTAAAGAATCCGAACAAGAAGGAAGAAAAGACCCTACGCGAGCCTGCCGAGATTATCAAAGAAATACGCGAGCTGAACAAACAGGCCGAGGAGCTTTTGAAAAGTATGTAGGGTGGGGAAAGCCTTCCCCTCGCTACAGCCCGCTGCGCGGTCTTCCGCTACCCCCTCTGCGGGGGACACCCCCGCAACGCCCCCGTGATTGCCACACGGATTCGGAATTGCTAACGCAATTCCAGATTAGATTGGAGATATGGAATTGAAAAAAGATTGGGAAATAAAGAAACTTGGAGATGTTTGCGATATTTATCAACCGCAAACCATAAGCGCAAAGAAATTAACTGATAATGGAACTTATCCAGTTTACGGAGCAAATGGTATTATTGGAAAATACAATAAATACAATCATGAAGAATTTGAAGTTCTTTTAACCTGTCGCGGTTCTACCTGCGGAACTGTAAACATCTCAATGCCGTTTTCTTGGATAAATGGAAATGCTATGGTCATTCACCCTTCCAAAGAAGACTTATTAGATAAAAAATTTCTATCTCATATTTTAAAATCTTTGGATTACAAAAATATAATAACAGGTGCAGCTCAACCTCAAATTACAAGGCAATCTTTAGCCCCTGTTGAAATTCCCGTTCCACCCCTCGAAGAACAAAAGCGTATAGTCAAAATTCTGGATGAAAAATTTGCGCAGCTGGAAACAATAAAAACAAACGCCCAAATCAACCTGCAGAACACAAAAGATTTGTTCCAGTCCCAGCTGGCAAAAGCCTTTAACAATACCTCTTGGGAAAAGAAAAGATTAGGAGATTGCGGAACATTCAAAAATGGAATGAACTTTGCAGCAACTGATAGTGGATACACAATTCGGTCTTTAGGTGTTGGAGATTTTAAGGATCGTTATAGTATTGATGATACAGAAACTCTTTCAGAGATCTCTTTAAAAGCTGCTCCATCAGAAGATTATCTGCTACATGATGGGGATATTGTTTTTGTACGCTCTAATGGTAACAAAGAATTAGTTGGAAGATGTTTGCTAGTTTATCCTAAAGATATTCCAACTACTTACAGTGGTTTCTGTATTCGTTTCAGAAAAGATTTTGATTTATTAGATGCAGACTTCCTTTTGCATTTTATGAAAGCAGAAAGTTCAAGAAAAATACTAAATGGCAAAGAAGGTGCAAATATTTCAAATCTAAATCAAAAGATTCTTGGCGACTTTGAAGTACCTCTTCCCCCTCTCCCCGAGCAAAAACGCATCGTAAAAGAACTCGACACCCTCAGCGAAAAAGTCCGCCAGCTGCAGGAAATCTACACCAAACAAATTGCCAACTGCGAAGAACTAAAACAATCCCTCTTACAAAAAGCCTTCGAAGGAGAATTATAAAATGAAATGTTTTCAAAAGGTATTACAAAAAATCAAATTTCCAAAAAGGAAAGAAAAAGAAATTAAACCAATAATCTTTCAGAATAAGCCAATAACATCAGAAGAAAAGGATTTGTTTGATTATTCTTATCAAAAACAAGTTCTAGAATCAGCAATAGAAAATGACGCTAGAATCATTGGTATCGTAGGAGATTATGGTACAGGAAAATCAAGTATTACAAAACTTCTAGAAAAAAGCAGAAAAAAGAAATTTGATACAATTGTTAATATTAATTTGTGGGGGCAATTTTCTGAGGATTTTAAAGACAATAATTCTTTAATCAAAAGTTTTCTATTCCAGTTAGCATATGCAAATAAAAAAAGAAACAGACATTTCGCTCAATATATAAATGCACGTTTTAATAAGAATAATGGAAAAATAGGATTTTCGATTGCTACAAGGAAAATTTTTTTCCTATTATTCTTTGCGGCCATTTTTATTTTATTATTTTTTACATTTAATTCTATTAAAATAGAAGTTCCATCGATTACTGAGAAAGATAAGTTTTTAAATGCAAGTCTATGGGAACAAATATTAGCTGTTCTATCATATGGGCGTTACATTATTCTTGTAATAGGTTTTTCTTTTGTCACTTGGGCTGCAGGACTAGCTGCTCCAACATTTACAACTTGGAAATCAGAAGGAAATTATACACCTGATAATAGTGATGTCTATGAAATTTATTTAAGAATTATAAAAAGGTTGACAGGTCTATCAGTCCCAGTGCTAACTTGTTGGATTTTTAGAAAAATCATTAACAAAAAATTTATTATTTTTATTGATGATTTAGATAGAACATCTAATAAAAAAATTGTTGTAGAATTCTTGAAGGAAATTTATAAATATCTCCATTTATTACCTGATGATTTGCAAAAGAGACTTGTTTTTATTATTTCCTTAAAATCTGAATCATTATTAAAGCTTTCTGATACAAAGCTGGATGAATCTGATAGAAGTAATATTTATTCTAAGATTTTTGACTATACACTTTCAATTAAACAAATACATAACGAAAATTACAGAGACATAGTTGAAAACTTATTGGAACAAGAAAAGCAAGCTATTATAGCGCTAAATAAAAAATGTAATAATGAAATAACGAACGAGAAGAACCTTATAAAAAAAGTTGTCGCTGAATTAAAATGGATTTATTTTGATGAAAACCTGACAATTAGAGAAATAAAAGAAAGATTAAATGAAACATTTCTGCTATATCAAACTCTCCTTCATAGAAATTATGAGAATCCGTCAATTCAATTACAAAAATGTGCAGCGGTTGTTTATTTAAAAAGAAAATATTCTGAGGAGTATGATGAATTATTAACTAAAGAAAAAGAATTTGCAAAATTAATTAGAGAATGCAATAAGGTCATAGATGAAAAGGAAAAAGAGAAAATCTTTTCTGAAAATAAGGAAGAGTTAACTATTCCAAATGATTTAAAACAAATGATCTTTTCTGGAGATATTGAAGATGATTTTTCAATGTATTTCTATAATTACCCAAAAAATAGTTATGTAAAAAATTCTAAAGAAAAAGAGTTATTTGATGCACTTATTCACGATGATGAATCATTTATAGATAAAGAAGATTCAGCTGAAATAATTCAAGAGATAATTGAGAGAAAAAATGGAAAAGTTATAGATGAAGCCTTTGATAAGTATCTTCAGGAAACTCTTCCAGAAATTGTTTTTCACAATGAAAGTTTGTTTTGTTACACAATTAAGAGATTTAAAAGAAAGCAATTGTTAGCTATTGAAATAATAAAAAAAGAGGTTGCTGACTTTTTATCAGATTTATCAAGATCTTTAGATCACTTAAATATTGTTTTATCATTCGATACATCTAAAACATTTAAGGAACAATTGACTTCTAGAATCAATTCTCAAATAAAAGAAGCTTTATTACAGTACTCAATAAATGATATAGAAATAATAAGAAAGAGAATCATTGAACTATTACAAGACAATATAAAATATTTTATATCTTTATATACAGAAGAAACATTGCCCCAAATTTCAAACAGTACCTTTGATTATATTTCTAATGAAGAAATAAGAGGATTAATATTACAATCTTTCTCGGACAAACAAATTCAAAATTTTGATAAAAATATTATTAATATTCCTAATAATACAATTGAGACTATATTGCTAAATCGAAAATGTATAATATCAATACTATTACATCATGTAGACGATAATACTCTTGATTCATTTGATTTTACAGATGAGTGGATTCCTGAGAAATTAATTTCTATATCAAGAGTGTTATATGAATTAATACCTGGTAATTTCATAGATATTAGAAAGACTGCAAAACAAAAAATACAAAAAACTCCAGATGATTTCTTTATTTTATACAATAGTCCTTATCCATTAATTACAAAAGATGAATTAAATTTATTAAAGCTTGAAGAATTGAATTCTTATATAAACTTTAGAAAGATCACTCTGGATAATTGTATAATGCTTAGTGATTATTGTAATTTACATAATCTACAGAAAGATGATTTATACAACTATTTTGAGGCTTTATTTCTTAAAGAGGAACATTGTATCACTGATAAACAGATAATAAATTCAATTCTTGAAAATATAAATTTCGATACAATTCATTTTTCATCATTATCGCTTGAGCAACAGAACTCATTAATAAATAAACTTGGAAGTGCTTTTGAATTGGACACAGTACAAGGCTCTTTTAAGTTTATGCAAACAACAAAAACTTTATTAGAAGAATTGGAAAAAGAACATAAAGATTTTATTAATTCAGATGATTCAGTATTTAATGATTATTTGGTTTTATTAAACAATGTAAAACAAATAACAGAAACGTCTTATTCAATTATCAAAGATAAGTGGGTAACAATACCGTTGGAACCAGTAATAACAGACTTCTTATTCAATAAAAAATGTTATATACGCTACATAGTAGGAAAAACTTTATTTGATAAGAAACTTACAATAAATAAAAAGATTCCTTTAGATCGATATTATAAGGCTTATGTTTGGTCTGAAGAGTGTTTCGAGTATTTTAAGCAGAATGAAGAAATAATTAAAAAGTTTTATTCAAATAAAATGTATCAGAAAGAAAAAACTCCTATAGAAAAATTAAGAGTGTGGTATAGCTGGCGCCAACCATTAGATTTAATTGAAACAATATTAAGTACATTAAAAGATAAACCTGAAATGCAAAAGGAATATCTAAAGCAAATTTCACATATTGATACAGAAAGTGATGCTCATGATTTTATAAACCTTATTACAAAAGATGAGTATGTTAATTTATTAAAAGACGAAACTGTTTTCTATTATTTATGGGAAAAAATGTGGAATCAAAATCAAAAAGCTCAATTAACAAAAAAAGTTAATGGAAAATTAGGAACAAAATATCATTTTGGTGATATGAAATCTTTTATACATATTTCTAGAACACGTAAGAAGACGCGATAATTTTTTTGTAAGAGTTTTTATTGTTAATTAAGTTTTTAGGACTTGTTATTTTGATATCTATCCAATAATAGCAAGGGAGAATAGGGGAAATTAGAGGAAAATTTCCCCTATTTTTATTGCTTTAAAATATATCCCATGTTATCATAAACACATGATAGAGAAAGCACCTGAAAAAGGCGAAAATATATCAGTTTTAGAAATTCTCATGAATCCAGAATATGTTTCTGCAATCGAGAAAATAAATGATGAGTATTATTACTGGGACAAGGTAAAATATCATGTGCCAAAGGGATTAAAAGCAGAAGTCTTTTGGAATGCTGTAAAACAAACCCGCATTATAGGAAATAATACATATAAGTTTTCTGCCTGTACTTTCTTTTATAAAGAAACAAATAAAATGCAGGAATTACTGCATAATTTTGATATGAACTTTGGAGGCACAATAGCTTCTTCAAATATTCTTTCTAACAAAAACAGGCAATATTATCTTTTAAGTTCAATTATGGAAGAAGCAATTGCTTCCAGCCAGATGGAAGGTGCTTCAACTACACGAAAAGTAGCAAAGGAAATGTTAAGAAAGCAGGCAAAACCGAAAGATAAAAGCCAGCAGATGATACTAAATAACTACAATACAATCCGCTATCTTTCTGAACATAAAGATGATGACCTCTCTCCTGAATTATTACTTGAAATTCATAAACAGATTACTGAAAAGACTTTGGATGATTCAAAAGACGAAGGTCGTTTTAGAACTGATAATAATATTTTTGTCGTTAATGGTATAACGGGAGAGGTCGCTCATGATCCACCATCATATACTGTAATTAAACCAACGATAAAAGAGCTATGTAAATTTGTAAATACGGATTCTCGTAGTTTTGTGCATCCAATCATTAAAGCCATTATTCTACACTTTATGATTTCTTATCTTCACCCTTTTGTTGATGGAAATGGTAGAACGGCTCGTTCTCTTTTTTATTGGTATATGCTTAAAAAAGGTTATTGGCTTACTGAATATCTTTCTATTTCAAGAATAATTTATAAAGGTAAAAGTCAGTATGAAAAAGCTTTTTTGTATACAGAACACGATGATAATGATTTAGGGTATTTTATACACTATAATTTAAAAGTTCTGAATCAAGCTTTTGAAGAATTAAATAACTATCTTGAACGCAAAGCAAAAGAAGATGCAGCAATATTGGAATATAGAATTCCAGGATTAAATGAACGCCAGATTCAGATAGTAAAAATTTGTGCAGAAAAACCAACTTCAATGTTTACGAGCAAAGATCTGGAAACAAGATTCAGTGTTTCTGTAAAGACAATCCGTTCGGATTTGGAAGGTTTGGTTTCTGCTGGTTTAATGGAAACAGTTCCTTTGAATAAAAGACTTACTGGGTATACGCGAAGTAAAAATTTTGAAATACGCCTAGAGGAAATTAAGGGAAATTAGTGGAAAATTTCCCCTAATTAAACGGAGAATCATTATGAACGAAAGTGACACAAGGCTTAAGAAAATAGATCCTGCTCTTCATGCTGCTGGTTGGGGCGTTGTCGAAGGTAGTGATATCTTTACTGAACAGCGGGCTTATATTGTGTCACCAGGTCGTATTGTTACAAAAGCAAAAAGAAACCCGGATAAAATAGATTATCTTCTTACATACAAAGGCGTAAAAATTGGAATTGTAGAAGCAAAAAAAGATGAACTGGATGTAAGTGCCGGAGTAGAGCAGGCTAAAAAATATGCAAAGGCCATGAATATTCGCTGGACTTATTCTACCAACGGCGACAAAATCTGGGCTATTGATATGGATGCAAAGCCCGGTGATTTTACAGAAGGCTTTGTAGATAAGTTCCCGACTCCTGATGAACTCTGGGCAATGACCTTTCCGGAGAAAAACGACTGGCGTGATAAATTTAATCTTGAACCTTTCAATCGTGATGGAGGAAAGCAGCCTCGCTACTATCAGGAAAATGCAGTTAATGCCGTTCTTGAAGCAATAAGTAAAAAAATAGATCGCATTCTTTTAACACTTGCAACCGGAACTGGAAAAACTTATATAGCCTTTCAGATTTGCTGGAAGCTTATGCAAACTCGCTGGAATATTGCAGAAAACGGAAGGCTTCCGCGCATCCTCTTCTTAGCAGACAGAAATATTCTTGCAAACCAGGCTTTTAATGCTTTTGGTGCTTTTGATCAGAATGCACTTGCCCGGATTACTCCAAAAGAAATCCGCAAAAACGGCGGAAAAGTTCCGATGGGAGCAAGTATTTATTTTACGATTTTCCAGACGCTGCTTTGTGGTAAAGAAGACACTGTGGTTGAGCCTGTTGAAACCACCGAGAATATCGAATACTACAAACAATACCCACAGGATTTCTTTGATTTTATCATCATAGACGAATGTCACCGTGGTGGTGCAAACGATGAAAGTGAATGGCGTAAGTTGATGGAATACTTTCAGCCGGCTTATCAGCTTGGTCTTACTGCAACTCCTCGCCGAACAATAAATGGTGACACTTACAAATATTTTGGTGAGCCTGTTTATCAGTATTCGCTCAAGCAGGGAATTGAAGACGGCTACCTTACTCCTTACCGAGTTAAGAGCTGTACAAATCAGATTATTGATGAATATGTTTATGATGAAGATGATAAAATAATTCAGGGCGAAGAGCTTTTAGATAAAGACAAAACTTACACTGAGGCAGATTTCTATCATGGCAAAATCAAAATCCGCCAGCGTGATGAACTTCGTGTTGCAGAATTTCTTGAAAGTGCAAATCCTGATGAAAAGGCAATTGTATTCTGTGCGACTCAAAATCATGCAATGCAGATTCGCGATATGATAAACTCGCAGGCAAAACGCGGAGTAAATTATTGTGTTCGTGTAACGGCGGACGATGGCGCGGAAGGTGAGGAGCAGCTTAAAAAATTTCAGGATAACGAAAAGACAATTCCAACAATCCTTACAACTTCGCAAAAGCTTTCTACCGGTGTTGATGCTCAGAATGTCCGCAATATTGTTTTGATGCGTCCTGTTCCGAACATGATTGAATTCAAGCAGATTATTGGTCGTGGAACCCGTCTTTTTGATGACAAATATTATTTTACGATTTACGACTTTGTAGGCGCATATAAAGAATTCTATGACGAAGAATGGGATAATCCAAATCCAGTTTGTCCTTACTGCGGTAAATATCCATGCGAATGTGATAAGCACGAAAAGTGCCCGGTTTGCGGTAAGTGGCCGTGTATCTGTAAAAGACCTCCTCGCAAATGCCCTGTGTGTGGTCAGTATCCTTGTATCTGTCCTCCAAAGCCGTGTCCAGTTTGTGGCAATCTTCCTTGTACCTGCCCTAAAGATATCATTGAAATTGAATTGGGCGATGGCCGAAAAGTCACTGTGAAGAATGGCTTTGAATGGGAAGAGCGCATTATGTATGACGGCAAACTCATTACAATCAAAGAGTTTGTTGATGTTCTTGTAAATAATCAGACCCTTCCTAAGTTCTTTAAGGAT
>CAMNIU010000182.1 GCA_946540605.1 uncultured Treponema sp. | reverse complement strand
AATTGATTCATCAGCAGAAATTACAGTGCTCTTTCCAAAGGTTGCCATCTGTAAAAAGAAAGGCTTATCAGAAAACTTTCTGCGCTTCTCCTCAAGACAGGCAGCAGTTACCACATTTTCTGTTTTATCAAAATCAGCTGACGAGCAGTTAAATTCAAGTGCAATTTGATTTTTAATTTTTTCCTCAATATCATTTTTACTTAGATTCATTTTATCCTCTCTACGCCTCTGCTGTCGGATGAATTGTAATACCTGAAAGATCTGCAATCGGGGCGTCATTTATAATTTCAACGACCTTATCATAATAATCGCAAAGATAGCAATCAGCAACAAAATCTTATAAAACAGACTGAGATTACATCACCCGAATCAAAATCATATAAATAATTGTTCCGCCAAAAATGCTTACAAGGGAATTTTTCTTCCAGAGGTAAGTTACAATTGTAAAAGTGATTGCCGAGATTTGTGGTACCCACTGCTCGAGGCTGGAAAATCTTACATCGCGGAGGCTGTAAATCAACAATCCAATCATCACAAGCGGAGGAATGAAACGCTCGAAAATGTGAATCAGTTTTCCAGGTTTTCTTTTTGAAAAAACTGCAAAAGGAAAAAGGCGCTCGCAGAAGATAATTAGCCCAACCAACAGCGACACTAATAAAGCTTTAGAAACCGGCATTTTCACCCTCCCCGGCCTCTGTCAGAGAGCCATCAGCTGGCACAGTGCCATTCACTCTATCCTTCCTTTCCTTCACAAACTTCTGAATCTGATCAATTGTCAGAACTGCAAACAAAGCCGTAAGCGCAAAATCAACACCAGTCATATCAAAAGGAATCATCGCCCCAACAAGGCCACCAATCAGACTTCCGCCAACCCAGTAAAACTGGTCTAAGAACGACACCATAAAATAGTAATCTTCGACCCCCACCCCTGCAGGCACTTCCGTCGTAGTCAGAAGAGAAAAAGTTTCGTCGGTAAGAGCATAAATCAAATAAGGCTTTGTTCTCTTGCAGCTCTTGAACTGATTAATCAACGGCAGCCCATAAACAATGTGGCGGATATTCAAAAGCAGCTCAGTTGCAAGAATTGCAAGAACCGGAGTTCCCGCAGCAAAAAGCGGAATCGCAAGAAACTGCCCCGCCCCCGCATACATCAATATTCCCATCGCAGGCGCAAGCCACCAGGGATAGCCCGCATTTACCGTAACAAGCCCAAACGCAATTCCGCACGAAATATACCCCAGAAAAACCGGAATCGTTGTCCTGAGCGCAACCTTCAAACAATGTGTATTCATAATCTTTTTCTCAGAAAAAAGTGTAAAGGAAATAAAGCGCATTGGGAAGTGAGGGAGAATAAATTTTCTGTTATCAAACTTGGCTTCCGTCACCAACCATGCTATTATTTCCATACACAAGGAGGCCCGCATGGCATACACAGATTTTTTGAATTTAGCACAGGCTCGATATTCGGTTCGTAAGTTTTTGGATAAGAAGGTTCCTAAGGATATCATCGAAAAGATTCTTAAGGCGGGAATGCTCGCTCCAACAGGATGTAATAATCAGCCGCAGAGAATCATTGTTGTTGAAAGTGCCGAAGGACTTGCAAAAATCAAGGAATGTACCCGCTGCCATTTTGATGCGCCTCTTGTTTTTATAATCAGCTATAACAAGGATGAATGCTGGAAGCGGCCTTACGACGGAAAGCTCAGCGGCGACATCGACGCCAGCATCGTTACAACTCACATGATGCTCGAGGCCGCAAACCTTGGAATCGGTTCCTGCTGGGTTATGCACTACCGTCCTGAAGTTTTAAAAGAAAAGTTTAATCTTCCTGATAATCTTGAATCCACAGCCCTGCTTGTTATGGGCTATCCTGCAGAAGATGCGAAGCCCGCCCCAGGCCACGAAAATTGCCGCCCGGACAGCGAGCTTATCAGCTGGGAATAATTAAACCTATCGCACCTTATACCCAGAGGCTGCTTCGAAGTTGTATTTTACAATTCCTAAGTCCAGCTGAGTCATAGGGCCGCGTTTTGTTGTGATAACTGCTTGGTCGCCATCAAGAGAAACCTGGAACTTCTGCTGATTCAGCGCAGTCGGTGCAAGGATAGCAGCTTCCAGACCTTCCTGGAACCAGGCCGGTGTGTTTGGCAAATCAGCTTCTGAAACTTTGCAGAGCTTGCTTACGGGCTTTGACTTGTGAGCCACGCCCTGGCTTTCACCGTATCCCAAAGCGATTACACATACAATTTTCTCGCCGGCATTTTTGTCGGCCTTGCATTTTCCTTTACCGTAAGTTCCCGCAACCCAGCAGGTGTTTAAGCCAAGAGTCTGAGCTTCGAGAACTATCTTCTGACCATAGTAGCCGCACTTTTCATCAAGCTTATCAATGGACTTGCTGCCAATCATAGCGATATAGTTCTTTGCATTTTTGAACTTGCCATAATGAGCAAGGAAGGTATCAAAGCATTCAGGATCATCAGTAACCAGCTGAATGTTTAATCCGCTTTCTGCATTGCACTCCTTAATCAGAGCCTCAAGCTTTTCCCTATCTTCGTTTTTTACAGGAAGATCCTTAAACTGTCTCACCGAATGTCTTTCTTTAATTGCTTCTTTTATATCCATAGTTACATAATAATACTAAAAGGAAAATCTGCAAAATAAAATTACGTTATGCTGGACTTCGTTTTCAACAATATTATTTCTTCTGATTTTCAATCAATCCCATTATAGCCGTTAATGCAAATGTCATAACCATATCAGGAATTGTGCAACCGGTAATCAAATCTGTCTGCATTAAAAGTCTGTAAATCACAAAACCAATCAGCCAGATAATAACTCTTGAAACTTTTAGTTTTTTCTCAGAAAAATCGCTTTTAAGGATAAAATAATCAGATAGAAGAATTGCTATCATCGGTACAAAAATTGACCCAATCAGATAAAGAAAATCTGTAATGTTATCCATTGGGAATAAAACTGCAGCAAGTGTTCCGATTACAGTAACAATAATTGCAGTTATTTTTTCAGGAGCTTTTTCAAAAATCGTCTTAAAGGAAATAGCTGCACTCCAGGCGTCAAGGAAGGTTGTTGTAACTGTAGATAAAATTATGATTACAAGAGCAATTTTTCCAAGTCCGGCAGCTGTCATGATTTTTGCAATATCGCTTTCAGAAGTTAGAATTGCAAGACCCATTCCTATTATGTACATCCAGCAGGAAACAAGGCAGTAAGTTACGCTGGAAGCAAAAGTTGCAGCAAATGGTTTTTCAGCTTCTTTTGTGTAATCGCTGATTAATGGAAGCCAGGAAAGTGGCATAGCAACAGCAAGTTCAATTGCCTGTCCAAACGAGAGGGCTTCCTGGAATTCAGCTGATACCGAACTGTTTCCACCAAAAAAAACAACCTTGCACATCACGATTGTAAGTACAAAAAGTGCAATCATTACTCCAAAAGAAAATTTACCGATATTTGTAATTCCGGCAATAACCCACAGAATTATAAGAAGCCCGGTAATTACAGCCCATACCCATTTTTGAGTTGAAAATATTTCAGTTAAAGAAAGAGATGCATCGTAAATCATTATGCCTGTCCAGCCAACTAGCTGAATTACATTAAACAATGCAAAAATTTTTGCACCAATTTTTCCAAAGCTGAGCGCAGTAGAATCCATTGCAGATTTTTTTGAAAGAGCTCCAATATATCCGGCAAAAAACAAAAGGCTGCAACCGATTACGTGTCCGATTAAAATTGCAAGAATTCCCTTTGCAAAACCAAGTGGAGCAAAATAAGTTCCTGTAAGAATTTCTGCAATGGAAACTCCGGCTCCAAACCATATAATTGAATTTGATAAAATACTTGTTCCTTTTTTTGTTTCTTTTATTCCATTATTTTTCATAAATAATACTTCCTATTTTAGATTCCAGTTGTGTGCAAGCGGGCCTGAACCTTTTCCTAAGTCCAGCATGGCTTCAAGAGCACCGCTTATATAGTCCTTTGCATTTTTTACGGATTCTGCAAGAGTAAAGCCCTTTGCAAGATTTGAAGCGATTGCCGAAGAAAGCGTACAGCCGGTTCCGTGAGTATTAGGATTGTTTATTTTCTTTCCATAAAACCAGATGCCTTCCTCGCTTTTGCCATCTTCATTTCCCGGATACAGAAAATCGTTTGCATCATTTAAGCTGTGTCCGCCCTTAAGCAAAACTGCACAACCATAGTCCTCATGGATTTTTTTTGCGGCTTCTTCCATTTCTTTTTCGTTTGTGATTTTTCTTCCAAACAAAACTTCTGCTTCTAGAATATTTGGAGTAATTACAGTGGCTAAAGGAAGAAGTTCTTTTTTGAGAGTTTCAATGGCCTCGTCGCTTATAAGTTTTGCTCCGCTGGTTGCTACCATAACAGGATCAACTACAAGATTTTTTAAGCCATACTCTTTAATTGAATCTGAAATAACTTTAATAAGTGGAGTAGATGAAACCATTCCGGTTTTTACTGCATCCGGAAAAATATCAGTTACTACAGCCTTAATTTCTTCTTTAAGGAATTCAGGCTCCACTTCCATAATTGCGGTAACGCCGGTGGTATTCTGTGCCGTCAAAGCCGTGATTGCACTCATGGCGAAAACGCCATTGCAAGTCATGGTCTTGATGTCAGCTTGAATTCCGGCGCCTCCGCTTGAATCGCTTCCTGCGATTGTTAATGCGGTTTTCATAAAACATACCTCTTATATGTATATTAAATCTTCAGGCGGTGCCCTCAAGAAGATTTTTCTTTTTTACCCGAAGAAATACTTTTGCACTTCTTCGTAATTTTTACAGTACACGGTACTGAAGTTCCTGATTTGTGCGATATCAGAATTTGAAGTCTCATCATAAATTCCGCAGGTTTTGAGACCTGTCTGGAATGCTGTTTTTATTGAATATAGAGCATCTTCAAAAACCCAGGTTTCTTCTTTTTTAGTTCCCAGTGCATCGCACACCGACAAAAAAGTTTCAGCATGCTGCTTACTCATTCCCATTTCACTTGTAGTAAAAATAAAGTCAAAGTACTTTTCTGCATCAAGACGCTTTAATGCCGGAGAAAACAAAACTCTGTCTGTATTTGTGCAGAGTGCAATTTTTGTTCCAGAGTTTTTCAGCTTAGAAAGAAAAGCTTCTGCCCCATCCTTAAACTGAACTTCTTCTTTATAAGATTTAGCAAGAATGGAATTAATACCGGAAAATATTTCTTCATCAGAAAAATTCAGCTTATAATTATTTCTTAAATAATCAGCACCCTCTTTCATGTTCATTGAAAAAAGTTTTTCCCCAAGTGCAGGTTCTGCTTCCATGCCTAAAGATGAAATGTATCGTTCAGCACAAGTCATCCACATAGGCATGGAATCTAAAAGAGTTCCGTCCAGATCAAAAATGGCAGCAGTAATTTTTTTCATTTTCTTCCGTTATTAATCAATTATTTCCCGAGTTCTTTTTACCAGTTCTTCTGCAGCTGCTTTGATATCTTTCTGGGCATAAAGAGCACTGATTACAGAAATGCCTGCAATTCCACTATCCTTTAACTGGCAAAGATTATCTTTTGTGATTCCGCCTATTGCAACAACAGGAATTTTCACTGCAGAGCAGATAGCCTTTAGAGTCTCGTGCGGAACATCAATTGCATTGGATTTACTTCCAGTCGGGAAGACAGCTCCAACGCCAAGATAATCAGCTCCTTCTTTTTCAGCAAGAAGAGCCTCTTCCACAGTCTGAGCACTAACTCCTACAATTTTATCCGGGCCAAGAATTTTACGAACCTCAAGAGCATTCATATCATCCTGCCCCACATGAACGCCGTCTGCATCTATTTTTTTTGCAAGTGCAACATTGTCATTCACGATAAAAGGAACATGAAATTCCTTGCAGAGTTTTTTAAGTTCAATCGCCTCTTTTTCAAAATCAGCTTCGTCCAGATCTTTTTCACGAATCTGAACCATTGTTGCACCGCCATTTAAGGCATCCCGAGTCTGTTCCAGAAGATTCTTTTCTCCAGTCCAGTGACGGTCTGTAACAGCATAAAGCAGGAGCGCAGAGCGAAGAGCAAAATTATCTGATTTCATAGATTGCGCCTTCTTCGAGTTCTTTGCCGGTCATGTTGTAAATAGCGTCAATGATTCTGTTTCTGTAAGTTGAGTTACCATCTCCGTCCTGCATTTTTTTCCAGGCAAGCTGACCAGCAAGCCCCATAGCACATACGGCAGCAGCAGTTGCTTCAAGAATATTGTCAGGATTTGCGGTGATAAAGGCAGCTGTCATTCCACTAAGCTGACAGCCGGTTCCGGTGATTTTTCCCATTTCTGCGCGACCGTTTCTGATTACATAGCATTTTTCTGAATCACAAACCAAATCGATGGCTCCAGTAATTGCAATAACAGATTTTGTCTTTGCTGCAAATTCTTTTGCAAAAGCAATTGATTTATCAAGATTCTCTTCTGTTACTGCATCACTTACATCTGCATCAACACCTTTGGTAGTTCCGCTTCCAACAGCAAGAGTCTTTATTTCAGAAATGTTTCCGCGAATTACATCAAACTTTACTTTTTTAAGGAGGTCCAGAGCGGTATTAGTTCGCAAAGCAGAAGCTCCTGCTCCAACCGGGTCAAGCAGAACTTTGTGTCCAAGTTCGTTTGCTTTTTTTCCTGCAAGGAACATTGAAGGAATTGTGTTTTTGTTAAGTGTACCAATGTTGATATTAAGACCACCACAAATTGCAGTGATTTCTTCAACTTCGCCCTCATCATCACTCATGATAGGGCTTCCGCCGCAAGCAAGAAGAATGTTTGCAACATCGTTTACTGTTACATAATTTGTAATGTTGTGAATAAGCGGGCATTTTTCCCGCACGTTAGATAAGATTTTTGAGAACATAACAAGCCTCTTTTTTGAATAAAGTTGCCTGTTTGAATAAAATGCTGTTTGCCGAAAAACGGCCAGAAACTGTTTCCCTACGTTGGCATTATCCAAATCAGGTTATGGGTCAAGACACACAGTCTACTCTCAGCAAGGTTTTTACCAAGCTCCCCTAGTTGCATGACATTATACAAATTTTTGTGGTTATTACAAGAGAAAAATTAATAATGCGGCGGCTTGCGATTAGGAATATCGCCTTCCATGGCATTCGACATTTCGCGGATTCTGTCCGACATCAGTTTTATTTCTTTCTGTAGCTTATCAATAGTTTTTGCCTGATCTACTGCAACATTTTGAATCTGGCTTACAAAATCTTCCATGTAAGCAAGTTTCATTTCAATTGCAGTCAGGCGCTCTTCTGTTTCTTTTTCCATAACTTTTTCATTATAGCATTTATTTTTGATTTGCAGATACATTCATTCCCTTATATACTATAAATTATGAAAAAAATAGGTTTTGTAGTATTATTGTATATTTTATGCTTAGTAAACATTTTTTCACAAGACTTTAATCAATCAGAAAAAATTAAAGCAGGAGATCTAACTCTTCTTTCTGAAGAAATCTCAGATTTAGCTTTAGCTAAAATGAATAAATCTGACTTGAGATTATTTCGTAATATGATCTATGCAAAATATGGACATATTTTTAATTCTGAAGAATTAACAGATTTCTATTCTCAATTCGATTGGTATAAACCATTAAAAAAAGTTTCGGATAGTCAATTATCTGAAAAGGAATTGAAGCTTGTAAAACGGATATCCATTTTTGAAACTCGAAACGAAACAAAAACTTCTATTAAGTTTGGGAATGAAATAAATGGCATCTGGCATAGCTCTCCTATAATGCCCGATACCTGGTTAGATAGATTTGTAATTGGGCCAAATGATAAAATTGAGTTTCTTATTGATAATTTTATAGAAAACCCCGAAGTATCAGAATATCTTGGCCATTATGAAATCAAAGGAAATACATTAATCTTTTTTGTAGAAAATGTTGTAAAAAATAAAGAAGTTTTGAAAACTAACGAAACTTTACAATTAAAATTTCCAATCACTTCTGTTTCCGAAGTTTCATTTATGAATGGAGGATTAATTAGACAGATGATAAAAATTGGAAGCAGAGAATATTATCTCTTTTATGGTAATCCTCGAAGCTAAAGAAATTATTTTATTTTCAAAACAACTGTTTGATAATGTTTATTCAGTAGGAATGAATACGTCTGGAGCTATTCTATATGGAAATATCAGGCATTATAGATTAAAAAATAGCGGACTGATTTTGACAATTGCTCAAAAAGAATGGTTCTACGATAATGGGCTCGAAGAAGGTACAGGTATTATGCCTGATTACGTTGTTAACGGTAAACTTGAAGAAACAATTCGTTTTTTAACAAAAGATAAAAAAATTGCTGAAATGTTGAAATAAAAATTCTTATACCACAAGAATTTTTAGAAACATTAATTTGTTATACGCACACCCCACTTGGCTGGGAATGGAGGAAGAATGAAAACAAAAGAAGTAATTATCGAGCAGCAAGAAGGCTTTATTCAGGAAATGAAAGATAAAACTATCTCTTTCATTAATTCAATAGATAAATCAGAAATTGAAACAATTCTGCTTTCTGGAAGTGTTTCCCGAGGTGATTATTTTCCGCAGAAAAAAGAAAACGGCGAATACAATGGTATGGTCGATTTAATCGTTATGCGTAAAAAAGGAAGTACAATTACAGCCGAAGAGATTTTTGGCCCGGATCAGGATCCGCCAATTCCATATCATTGTGTAAAAATTGATAACATTTGGTTTGCCATTTTATTTACTGATTTTATTGATACAGACATGTTTTCTAAGTTTGAAGAGCCGAGAAAATTTTCTATCTTGGAATCTCAGATTTTATACGACCCGAATAATTCCTATAAAAATGAACTTGAAAAAATAAATCAGTTTGTAAAAGAAGATTTAGAAAATAATCTGACTGGTTCGCTTGGTTACATTCATTATCTTATTTCAGATTACAAAAAAGACCGCTGGTATCGCCGAGACGCATTCATCCAATTACATGAGAATTTGAATACAGCAATAAGAGCGGGTGTTCGAGCCTTATTTTATTTGAATGGATTCTATTCTCCGGCAGAAGACAGGGCAATTTATTATTCCCACAGCTTACAAAAAATTCCAGAAAATTATGCAGAAGTAATCTCAAAAGCCTGCAATCAAGAAACAGATTCAGAAGAAGACTATTTCAGGCGCGAAAAAATCTTTATGGAAAACATCGTCGGTTTTATCGAAAAAACTAAATCTTGTAAATAATCGAGTTAGTTTGGAAAAAATTTTATTAAATATCTGGATAGAAATGAAAAACGGAATAAAAGTCCAGCTAGTATCATAAGCGTTGATTGAGACTTTGCTTAAGTTTTCGAACGGTCTCAATTGACGCTTACATTGATTGTGGATCCGAAAACACAAGAGCAAGTTTGTCCGTATCATCCAAAGTAAGTTCGCGGAGTTTTAGCCGTTCTGTTTCGATTATTTAATTAATTATCCTCTATTCCTTTATCAAAATAAATCCGCTTTGTTCTGAATGAAATCTTGGTCGATATAGCCAGGCATTCCATCTTTTATTTAATTCTTCATAAGAAAATTCTGTTACAATATTACTTGGATCATTTATGTAAATAGTCTGATTATCTTTATCATATCCAACAGCCAGAAGTGCATGAGTATAATTCTGATTTGGATCTGGTCGTATGTTCAGGATAACCGGATTTTGATGTGCCAAATAATACTGAAGAACATCCATATCCATCTTATTCAAAAATTTATATTTCACTGAATATTTTTTACAAACTCTCCCCAGCCCGTTCATATCATTTCCATATTTTCGAGCCGCTTTAATTGTTGTGCCAGTTGTATTCCAGACATCTTCTTCTGATAAGACAATCTGATCATTTGTTACATACTTTATTGCCATTCCAAGGGATACTGTTGCACAAGTATAGTTAGTGGTCTGGTATTGCGGTTCAATATTCAAAATAACCTTGTCTGGAATATTATTTAATTCAGACATCGGGATGCTATTCTGCTTATAATCATTTGAACTACAGCCTATGAAAAATATTGCAAACAAAATGATGATGCTGATTTTTTTCATTAATATGCCTCCCTATAAATCCATATTCCTGTAAATTCTTTTATTACATTTAATTGTTTTTGAATGATATCATTTTTCATTGAGTCACCAAAAAAGGCGCCCATTATATTTCCTGCTTCTTCGCAATTGCTGAATTTATAATCAGTTTGAATTATGTGCTCCTTAAAGCCAGCCTCAACAAGTGCATGATAAAATTGCGAAAGCTTTTCTCCAGGTGGATTTGGAAGTTCTACATTCGTTCCCAATGTTTCAATGAAGATGATTTCCTTTGCACGTTTTTTAGTTTCGCTGATAAGGTACTGAATAGTCTGATTTCGATTTACATCATCCTGAACAACCAGATGCCCGAAACTCCAGCCTTCAATTATTACGTCAAATGTATTTTCAATAGAATTGATTTTACTGTTATCAAGAACTTCATATTCTATTTTATCCGCCCACTTTGATAAGTTTTCTTTTGCCTTATCAATCATATGCTGCGAATTATCATACGCATAAAGCTTCTGTGCCTTGTCTATGTAGTTCTTTGTAACCCGCCCGGTTCCAATTCCAAATTCGCCGACAACTTTATTTTCCCATTGGATTTTGCTGCTCAGAAATTTATAAAGATTACTTTCGTAATCTTCATGATTTACTAATTCATCATATAAGTCTGAAAAATTTTGATACACATCGAACATTTTTGACATAGTTTTCTCCCTTGCTTTTAGAGCTTCTTGAGGAACGAATGTTTTGTATCAATTTCAAAACCGTTTTCTTTATAAAAGTTTAATGTACTTTCGCTTTCTTCCTGAGTAAGATTATTTTTTTTCGCGAAGTTGCTTAAGTATTTCAAAAACTTCCATCGTGGCCTCACTTTTGTTTGATAATATAATTATATCACGCTTTTAGAAAATTTGTAGGGCGTGACCGCTTGCCTTCAACATTTACAAATCGCCACTTGCCACATATAATATTTTTATGAACACATTCGAAATAAAAAAACTTGCTCCTAAACTTGCAAAAGATTATTTTGATTTTTTTGACAACAGGGCATTTTCTGACGGCTCGCCTTTCGCTCCTTGTTATTGTAACGCCTTTAATTTGAGCAAAGATAGAATGAAGGTTGAACTTTATCAAAAGACAGAAGAATATGGCAACAATTTTGAAAGCTGGAAAAGAGCCCTGCGAGAATCTGCCGAGAGCATGGTTGCGGCCGGAGAAATACAGGGATATCTTGTTTTTGATAAAGGGCTGTCGATTGGCTGGTGCAATGCAAACGACAGATTAAATTATTACCGCACCGGAGAATTTGATCTTCATACTCCACCAGAAGACCAGGCACCTACAAACTGCAGCGGCCCGGGCCAAGTCAAATCCATTGTCTGTTTTGAAGTTGCCCCTGATTATAGAGGAAAAGGAATTGCTTCAATGCTTTTACAGCGTGTCTGCGAAGATGCAAAGGCAGAAGGTTTTAAGTATGTCGAAGCCTATCCTGCAAAAGATGGTGGAAATCTTGGCAAGGCATTTACAGGACCAATGCACATGTACGAAAAAGCAGGTTTTGAAGTTGTTGAGCAGCAGGGCGAAGCTTGTGTTATGAGAAGAAAATTATGAATGCAATCTTAAAAACAAACTATGCATAGGTCGTAAACCACTCTGAAGCCAAGCCTGTAGGAATCTTGTCTAAGGCAGATTTGTGCGATGTCGTGGAGCTCAAGGTAGAAATCAAAAAATAGTCTGCGACAAGGCAAGCACTGCACAATCTGGAGTAAAGATAAATTTGAAAAAGGATGGCATAATAAAGATATGAAAATAATTGAAAAAATATTTGATACAGTTTTACTCCTTCATTGAAAAACAGGCATTCTATACTCCATATTGATATTCTTTTTCTAATCCTTAAGCTTCAGCGTGTCCCAATCTTTATAAAGCTTGGTGTAGTCCAAAGCATATTCGAGCAATTTTTCGTGAGGAACTTTTTCTACGAGCTGTCGAACAATTTTTTGCGAGAGCGAATATAAATCATTTGAAAGCGAATAAAACTCATTAGACAAAAACAATGTGTCTTTAGGGTAATCAATTTTTATATCATGATTATATGGCTGGTCAGCGAGATATGTTGCAAGCCCTTCACCCATAATGAAGGAGTAATTGAATTGGTTTGTAATACGCTGATTATGACAAATATGGACAAATTCATGAACCATAACTTTCTGGAAGTCTTCCAGAGAATCATTCTTATGCATCTGTGTTTTTTTATATTCATCAAAAGCAAGCACATAAATATTCGGGCCGTCTGCACAGCCTATTACATAGTCCTGATAATTTGTACCGGATTTTGCTTCATAAAATTTTATCCAGTCATCCATTTCTGAATAGATTTTTACATTCACATGATTTTCAAGTTTTTCAATTCCCCAGAAATCAAGAATGCGCTGAAAATTCTGTGAAAGTGCAGCATTTATATTTTGAACAAGTTTTTCAGTTTTTTTATCATATTCGATGGAATAAAAATCTGTTTTATAAATCATTTCTTTTTTTCCTTTTGTACATGAAATAAGAACGAACGAAAACAAAATTAATGCAAGAACTACTTTTTTCATTTTATTATCTTTTTTCTTCAATACTGTTCAATGATTCCTCCTGTAGATTTAGATTTAATCATTCTATAATGATGCTCCGCTTCTCCGTTTGGTGTAAATCCTAATCTTTCGTAGAGTTTTCCTACAGGATTCTGTTTGAAATACTGAATTACAATATCTCTATCTTTATTTTCTTCTAGTTTTGATTTTAAGATTTTACTTCCAATTCCTTTGTTTTGGTATTGTGGAATAATACAAATATTTTCGATTTCATAATTTCCATTAGATATGATTTCTCCATTATAAAATCCGATTTTAGTTTCTTCATACATAATAATAAATGCATTGTTCTTTACATTTGTAATAAAGTTGTCAAAATATTTTCGCTGTTCTTCTTCATTCCAGCTTCCCCAATTTTTTTCGACATACTTTCTGTATGCATTCTTTTTTACTTCATATACAAATTCATAATCTTCATCTCTATAAGGGATTAATTCTATACTAGCCAATATTTCACTTCCTTGATGTCATCTAACTTCTAAAATATATTCAGTTCTTTTATTAAATGATATTTTTTATTTCCTTTCGGAATATCGTTTAATTCACTGATAATTTTATATCCGTGTTTTTTATAAAAGTCTGGAGCCTGCCAGGACATTGTATCAACATGAACTGAATGGCATCCTCTTTTAAGAGCTTCATCTTCAGCTGCCTTTAACAGCTGTGAACCAATTCCCTTTTTTCTGAAATTTTCATCGACCCAGAGAATATCAATGTGCATCCAGCCCCAATATGTGCCACCAAGAATACCGGCAATAATATTTTCATTTTCATCGTATTCAACGATATTCAGCAGTTCATGATTATCCGGGCCAACTTTTTCATCATTGAATTTTGTGAGTGCTTTATTGATAAAATCTATTTCTTTTTCGGTTGGATTAAAATTCATTTTTCTTTAATAAAAGTATGCCTGCAGCTTACGAACCTTTTAGGTTGCATTCTATACAAGTTTTTCATAATCACGTTTTGCATTGAATATATGCATTATTGTGACAATCTTTTTATCATCCTCGTTCTCTATAAGATATAAAGCAATATAATTTTGTTTGAAAATAAATCTGCGATATCCTTTATTTTGAAGGCTTAAAATGGGACATAAGGAAAAAGTATAAGGATCATCATAAAGATAACTCTTCTGTTCATTGAAGTCCTCAAGTAAACTGACAGCTGCTTTTGGATTACAAAGAGTATTAACGAAATAGGCAACTATTCCGTCTAATTCAGATTTTGCTGATTCAGTTATTTTGACTTTATAAGCCATATTTTTTCCTTATGTCATTCACTGCATCATCTACATCAGAAACTCTACCGGCTTTTAAATCTGACTCAGCAACTGCCAGTTTTTCATATAAGTTATTGAAGAAAGTTGTCTTTTCGTAAGTTTCCATACTCATAATAACCATGTCACCGTATCCATTTTTTGTAATGAAAATAGGTTCTTTTGTTTCATGACATAAGTTTGAGATTACAGTAGTATTTTTCAAATCTCGAATAGGTCTAATCTGTGGCATATTATCACCTCTATATGACATTATTATGTCACAATACTTGTATGGTGTCTATAAAAAAACTCCCATTGATTTTTTTATACTTATCTTCATAATAGTGCGATATGAAACTTAAAGGCTTTTACTCTTCTTTGTTTACGATTGCGATTCCTATTTCTCTTCAGGCGCTTTTGCAAAACTTTGTAAACATGCTCGACACTGTTATGATCGGGCGGCTTGGTAGTGTTGAGATTGCTGCGGTTGGACTTGGAAATCAGATTTTCTTTATCCTCAACATGATTCTTTTTGGAATCACCTCTGGTGGCGGTGTTTTTATTGCGCAGTTCTGGGGTAAAAAAGATTTAGGCGGAATCAGACGGTCTTTAGGTTTGATGACTTTGATTGCCACTTTTGTTGCCGTGGTTTTCACTGTGCTCGGACTTTTTATTCCTCATCAGCTGATAAGAATTTATTCTCCGGATCCTGAGGTTGTACGTGTCGGCGGAGAATATCTTCGTCTTGCCTGTTTAAGCTATATTCCTACTGCGATAAGTTTTTCTATTACACTTGCCCTGCGAAGTACGGAACGGGTAAAGCTGCCGCTTGTTTGTACATCTGTTTCGCTTCTCACAAATGCCGGTGCAAATTATCTTTTGATTTTTGTTGCAGGCCTTGGAGTAAAGGGTGCCGCAATTGCAACTGTATTTTCTCGCCTTGTTGAACTTGTAATTCTTTTGAGCTGGACTTATTCTCACGGTTATGAAATCTGTGGAAAGCTTCGCGAACTGCTGGGCTTTGACTGGTCTTTTGTTTTTAAATATCTGAAGATTGCCTTCCCGGTTATTGTTAACGAAACCTTCTGGGGACTTGGAACTTCTGTTTATAACGGAATCTATGCTCATGCGGGAACTGATTCTTTTACCGCCTACAGCATTACCGGAACAATCAGCCAGCTTACCTGGGTATTCTGTATGGGCTTTGGAAATGGAATTGGAGTTTTGATTGGTAAACGCATTGGCGAAAAGAAGCTTGATGAAGCACGCGCTTATGCTCTGCGTTCCATGTGGTTTATGCCGCTGATTGGTGCCTGCGTTGGAATCTTATTGCTGCCGCTTTCTAAACTGCTGCCATTCCTCTTTAATGTTGAGCCTGAAATCATAAAGATGGCAACTCAGATTCTTATGATTTTGATTCTGCTTTATCCGTTTAATTCCTTCTGTATGGATTGGGTTGTCGGTGTGTGCAGAGCCGGCGGAGACACAGTATTTTCTGCCGTTGGTGAACTGGTTGTTTTGTGGGGAGTTGCAATTCCGCTTGGTTACGTTGCAGCTTTTGTGCTCCATCTTCCAGCCCCTATGATTTTCTTATTCCTCTCAAGCGAATCAATTGTAAAAGCAATTGTTGGAGCAATAAGAGTTTTGAGCGGAAAGTGGCTGCATGAGGTTACCTGATGGGATTTTTTCTTTGAATTTTGACATTTCCTACCTGCAATTACCTTTGAAAAATGACAATATTTAGTGCATAATACCTTTGAATTCTGACATTTTTGTTGTATAATGCAAATCAGAGGATAAAGAGTATGCTTAAACGAAATATATGGCAGGAACTTATAGAATGGAAAAATCGTGAACATCATCCTCTTGTGATTCGCGGTTTAAGACAGATTGGAAAAACTTTTATTGCAAAAGAATTCGGAAAACAGTTTTATGAAAATGTAGTTTATCTGGATTTACGTGCAAATACTGCTGTTCATAAAGCTTTTGACGGTGATTTTGATGTGAATCAGATGATTCTTTCTATTACTGCGGTTGAACATACAGCCCGTTTTATCCCGAGCAAGACTCTTCTGATTCTGGATGAGATTCAGGATTGTCCGAATGCCCGCAGCTCTCTTAAATATTGGGCAATAGATGGTCGCTTTGATGTAATTTGTACGGGAAGTTTTCTTGGCGTAAAAGGGTTCAGAACACCTTATGTCCGTGGTGTGCCGGTTGGGTATGAAGAGCAGGTTACAATGTATCCTCTTACTTTCGGAGAATTTCTGATTAACACTGGTATGGATGAAAATGTTCTTCTGTATGTGAAAAAATCTATTGAACAAAAAACTGCCATAGAACAGACTATACATCAGAGTATGCGCCAGCTTTATCTTCAATATCTGATTGTTGGTGGTATGCCGGAAGTTGTTA
>CAMNIU010000181.1 GCA_946540605.1 uncultured Treponema sp. | reverse complement strand
AGCGATGGGAGCCACGCCGAAGGCGGCCACTGGACTGAGCGAAGCGAGGGAAGCGGCTGGAGCGACAGCGGAATGGCGGACGTAGCGACCTGACGCGGCTTGGCGCGGCAGGAAACGCCCAAATGATTTACAAATAATTTAATTATTACTAAAAAACTTTATTAAAATTTAATCGGTTTTTGACCTTTACTACTTTTCATAGAAACATAGTTTGTGGTATATTTATTCCTTGGGAATGCATAATTATGCAAAAATGCGGCTCAGGCCTGCCGATTGCTGAATTGCCGTTTGCTAGTGCATTTACCGAGGAGTAAAACGAAATGAAAAATGCTTACGTAAACCGTGTATGGGAAGAAGTAAAAGCAAAGAATGCAAACGAACCTGAATTCTTGCAGGCTGTTGAGGAAGTTTTGACAACTCTTGATCCTGTTGTTGCTAAAATGCCAGAACTTGAACCAAACGCAATTCTTGAACGCCTTGTTGAACCAGAGCGCGTAATTCAGTTCAGAGTACCTTGGATGGATGACAAGGGAAAGTATCACGTAAATCGTGGTTTCCGCGTTCAGTACAACTCTGCTATTGGACCTTACAAAGGAGGTCTTCGTTTCTCTAAGGAAGTAAACCTTTCTGTTCTTAAGTTCCTTGGTTTTGAACAGGTTCTTAAAAACTCTCTTACAACTCTCCCAATGGGTGGTGGTAAGGGTGGTTCTGATTTTGATCCACACGGAAAATCTGATAAGGAAGTTATGCGTTTCTGTCAGTCTTTCATGACTGAGCTCTATCGCCACATTGGCGCTGATACTGACGTTCCAGCTGGTGATAAGAACGTTGGTGGCCGCGAAATTGGTTATCTCTTTGGTCAGTACAAGAGAATCCGCGACGAGTACACTGGAGTTCTTACAGGTAAGGGTCTTACATTCGGTGGTTCTTTGATTCGTACAGAAGCTACTGGTTATGGTCTTATCTACTTTGCTCAGGAAATGCTCAAGAAAGTTGGCGATACATTCGAAGGAAAAGTATGTTCAGTTTCTGGTTCAGGAAACGTTGCTACTTACGCTGCTCAGAAGCTCATTCAGCTTGGTGCTAAGGTTGTTACACTTTCTGACTCTGACGGATATATCTACGACGAAACTGGTATTACACAGAAGAAACTTGACTGGGTTAAGAAGCTTAAGGGTGAAAAACGCGGTCGTATTTCTGAATATGCTAAGAAGTTCCCAGAAGCTAAATACTTCGCTGGAAAGAAGGTTTGGGAAGTTAAAGTTGACTGTGCATTCCCATGTGCTACACAGAATGAATTGCTCGGTGAAGATGCAGATAAGCTCTTGAAGAACGGTGTAAAACTTGTTGCTGAAGGTGCTAACATGCCATCTAACATCGACGCTGTAAATAAGTTCCTCGCTGCAAAGATTCTCTATGCTCCAGGAAAAGCTTCAAACGCTGGTGGTGTTGCAACATCTGGTCTCGAAATGTCTCAGAACAGCGAGCGCCTTTCATGGTCTGCAGAAGAAGTTGATGAAAAGCTTCACCAGATTATGATCAACATCCACGACAACGCTTACAACACAGCTGTTAAGTTTGGTGCTAAGGAAGGCAACTGGGTTAACTACGTCGCTGGCGCTAATATTGCTGGTTTTGTGAAAGTAGCTAACGCTATGGTTGCACAGGGATTGGTATAAGTCTATTATATCTACCGCGAGCGCCAGCTTTGCCGCCCGATAAATCGGGCGAGCAGTTTATAAGTAAATGCTAAAAGACAGTCCCGATGGACTGTCTTTTTTAACGCATTTGCTATTTGAGCAGGCGCTAACATTGCAGGCTTCGTAAAGGTTGCTAATGCAATGGTTGCACAGGGTCTTGTATAATACGTTTTCAGACTGACAGGCTGGCGCCTGCAGTCTAAAACTTTTAATGGCACGACACGCTTCGCGTGCGTGTCAAATAAGATTCACAATGACAGCCTGCGACTGCAGTTTAATCCATTAGGAAGAGTCCGTTTCGGGCTCTTTTTTATTTCCTTTTCTTAAGTGTCTGGTCTTTGAAGCCGGCTGCGGCAAGCTGATTTTGAGTGTCGGTCACTTTGTTGGCCGGTACTTTTTTTATGGCCACACGGGTGATGCCCTTGCTGGCGGAGGTCTGAAGCACGATGTCGTGGAATCCGGCGCGGGAAAGCTTGCGGGCAAAGTCCTTTGCGTTTTCTTTTGAAGAGAAGGCTCCCAGCTGAATGTCCCAATAGGTGCCGGGGGTGAGCGTTTGGGATGCGGTTTTTGATTTAGTTGATTTATTTGAGGTATTGGAACTTGTTGAGGATTCGGAACCGCTTGTACTTGTTTTATTTGCCGAGTTCCCGCTTCCCAATTTTGCCATAATCTTACTGGCCGAGGCCGCGGTTTGCTGGCTGAGTTTTGTGTCGGCACCTCGGGATACAATTTCAAGTTTTACTTTTGCAGTGCCGCTTCCAATCATATCAAGCTTTACAGCAGCAGCTTTTGAGAGATCTATTTCGCGGGATGCAACAAAAGGTCCGCGGTCATTTAAACGTACATCACAGGATTTTCCATTTGCAAGATTTGTTACGCGAAGGATTGTGCCAAAAGGAAGTGCCTTGTGAGCGCAGGTATAGTCGTACATATTGAAGCGCTCACCGTTGGAGGTACGCTTGCCATGGAAGTCTTCGGCATAGTAGGAAGCGGTAACGCCGGATTTATAGATTTCAAGGGCAGATAAGAATGCCAGTCGTGAGAAAAATAAAATAGACGCTGCCAGCATAAGACAAAATAATCTTTTCATATAAAGAGTATCGGCAGATTAGTGATAAAACTTCTTTATGAGGCTTGTTCTATCGATTGCACATGATATAAAAAGAAGATTTAGAGGTATTCTCCGACTAACAAGTGGAAACTTCAACTTTAGTCGGAGAAGTAGTGGCTGAAAATATGTCATTTATAGAATTTGTTCCGACTAAATAGGCAATAATTTCAGAATAGTCGGAAAGAATTGCATCAAACTGATTTCAAAAGTCTTTATGGAATCTCAAAATCACAAAATCTTACTGACTATAATCGATTTATTATAATTTTAGTAGGAATAAAACTGCATTTATCAAATTTTTTAATGAAATATATCCGACTAAAAATATGAAATTTGCGAATTAGTCGGAACATACACGAATAATATTATAAATCAGAATTAATTTGACAAAAAATATTCAGGATGTGTTCATTGGCATTTTCTGCTTTAATGATTTTGGGATTGCTTGTAGCATGTGCAGATTCAGGCGGAGATGATAATGGAGGAAGTGGAGCAGGAAAGTGATTTTGGTGTTGTTATGAAGGGAACATATACTGGTAATGCTGCTGTTGATGGAACAGTCACAATTACTATTACACATATGATGAATGATGATGGAGAACTTGCAACATACACAGATTCTGATGCTACACAGACTGTTACCATAAGTAATGGAAAGTGTACCTTCGATGGTATGGAGTTTACTCGTCAGTAATGTCCTTGTTTAATTTTGCAGACGTTGGATTGTAAGTCATAATATTGTGCTGAGCGGAGTGGGAAAACATACCTGACAACATCATTCCCGTTGGCTGGTGTGTTTTCCCACGGGAGCACGGCACAATTACGGTAAATTATTAATCCAACGCCTGCAACTCAATCGCGATTTCTTCCATTTCCCTGTCTGTCATCGCAATTGTCTCCGCGCATCTAAACAATTCGCGTCTTACGCTATCAGGAACATGTGCACTGTTTTTGTAGTGCAGTTGGTGTTCAAGACTAGCCCAAAAGTCCATGGCAATAGTTCGCAGTTGAATCTCGACTCTAACGTGATGCTCCGTCTTCGAAAGATAAACTGGAATCTCCATTACCAGGTGCAGACTGCGATAGCCCGACTCCTTAGGACACTCAATATAATCATTCTGTTTAATCAACTTAAGGTCCGGCTGCTTTAAGAGCATGTCGCGCACAGAATAAATGTCAGAAATATAAGGACAAATAACCCTCACACCCGCAATGTCGTTGAGATTTTTAATCATCGATTCAAAATTAATCGGCAGCCCTTTCTTTTCAAGCTTTTTAGAAATACTTTCAGGACTCTTAATGCGGCTCTTCACCGTGCTGATAGGGTTACGGGTTCTGTTCACACTGCTTTCTTTGTTCAAAATATCAAGCTTAGTTTCAACCTGTTTAATTGCGCTCTCATAAATCATCATAATCTGCTGAAACTGAAAGGCCATCTTATAAAAATCGCCCGAAACAGCCACATTATTCATCAGGGAAGGAGGAAGCACAGGGGTTTCTTCCATTGTAATATCATCGCTCATGGTAATTGCTCATAATTATTTCAAAATAGTCTATATATAAAATATACTAACAATGAAAAGGTTTCGGCAAATTTAATAAGTCTTATTTTATTTCTGGGCGTTCCCGCCCGCTCCACTTCGTTCCGCGGGCGGTCGCTACGTTCCGGGTTCCGCTTCGCTCCAGCCACCCAAGCTTCGCTTGCCTTCGCAGCACAGCTGCTCGGAGACTCGCTCAAAATGCTCCATCGGAGCATTTTGCCGGCTTTCAGCC
>CAMNIU010000180.1 GCA_946540605.1 uncultured Treponema sp. | reverse complement strand
GAGATTCCGGCTTTCTGGGACGAGTATTTTTCTAATGAGGCTACAAAGAAGATTCCGGGTTATCTTGGAGTTTGTGCTCAGGGTAGCGGGCCTGGCGGGCTTGCTGATAAGAGCGATGTTTTTAAATATGGAATCGGCTGCCGTGCGAGTGAGATTGAAGGGCTGGTGGCCGCAGATGGATCTGTGAATGCAAGCAGGATTCCCGAGGGCTTTGAGATTATTCACATTCCGGCTTATACCTGGGCGGTCTTCAAATGCGTTGGTCCTGCAGGCGAGGCTATCAGCGAAGGTTGGGATAAGATTTACAAGGAGTGGCTTCCTTCCGCCGACTACGAGCGCATCCTGGACTACGATATTGAAAATTATCTTCCCGGCGATTCGTCTGCTACGGATTACATTTGCGAGATTTGTCTTCCGGTGAAGAAGAAGGCTTAGGATTTTTATCTGGGCGTTACCCGAGGAGCGGCGGCTAAAAGCCGCCGCTCCTCGGGTCGGGCGTTCCGCAGTTCGCTAGCGCTCAGCCACCCATGCTTCGCATGCCTTCGCAGCAGAGCTGCTCGGAGACTCGCTCAAAATGCTCCGGCGGAGCATTTTGTCGGCTTTCAGCCGTCGCTCCCTAGGTGGCCACTCGCAGGCTTCGCCTGCTCCTGCTGCTCCATGCCCTAACGCGGGTGAGAAAGGGAATAATTCAGCTAGGCGTAATAAAAACTGTCTAAATTGGATAAGTTAACATATAAATAACTATAAAAATCCAAAATATATGTTAACTTATAGAAAGAATCCTTGTCTTCACTAAGAAAAAACATATAAATAGAAGTAAATAGCTGAAATATATGTTTAAAAGCTAAAACTCTACATGAAAACAAACGTGAATACCGCGAAAAGTATGTGTTTTCAAGAGGCTTAAACATAAAAAAGGCCGAAAAATAATAAATTATATGTTAACTCTTTCAACACATTAGAACTTTTTAATTTATAAAACATATAATTATCCGAAAAAATAAAAATTATATGTTTTTATTCGAAATTTCTTGTCAGAACATAGTTTTGCATTTATCTTTATAGTATGAAAACTGCAAAGAGGGGGCGGTTTCGGAGGGTATTGTCATTAAAAAGTTAGAATTATTGCCACCATCTACATTTCTTTCGCAGATTGAGTCCCGCATCTCTGAGCTGGAAGATGCACTCAAAACTAAGCAATTTGCCGTAAAGAAAAATCCATCCGGGTTAGTGCGAATTGTAAGGCAAAAAAATTATCTGCAATTTTACAAACGCTCCTCCCCATCTGATGCACAGGGAACTTACATGCCTCGCTCACAGGAAAATCAGGCCCGCGCTCTGATTCAGAATGACTACGACCGGAAAACTATTCCGGCAATCGAAGCTGAAATTAAAGAGCTAAAGAATTTTCTAAAAGCCTACAATGAAAAATGTTGTGACACTGTTTACAAAAAGCTTGCTTCAACCCGAAAGGAAGTTGTTACGCCGCTTACCATGGATGACCAGACCTATGCCGCTGCCTGGCTCAAGGTTGAATATCGGCACAAAAAATTTGCAGAAGACGCACCACCACTTTTTACCGACAACAATGAGCAGGTACGTTCCAAGTCCGAGGTTATTATTGCAAATTCCCTCAAGGCGGCCGGAGTGCCTTATCGTTATGAGTTCCCGCTTTTAGTTGATAGGAACGCAGCAGATAATTATGATGCCGCGGATAATATGGGCTCTGCTCACGTCACAGCCTCTGTAAAGTCCAGAGCTAAAACTCCAGATTTCTACGATCTGGATATCTGTCAGCTTCATCCTGATTTTTATTGTCTGAATCTTCGCACCCGCCAGGAGTTTGCCTGGGAGCATTTTGGCATGATGGATGATCCGGAATATGCTGCACGTGCCACCGAAAAACTTGCGCTCTACGCCGAAAACGGATTCTTCCCGGGAAAGAATCTCGTCATCACAATGGAAACCTCGGCTAAGCCTCTTTCATCAAAACTTTTGAAAAGTGTGATTCAAACATATTTGAAATAAAAAGGAGCCACATGGAAAATCCGGAAAAAGTAATTCTTACAAATATGTGCATGATATTCAACGGGACAAAGCTGCTGGTTCAGGAAAAAGTTGGCAAAGGTTTTAAGGGCATTACTTGTCCGGGCGGTCACGTGGAACCTGGAGAACCAATCGTTGATTCTGTAATTCGCGAGATAAAAGAAGAAACGGGACTTACAATAAAATCTCCAAAACTTTGCGGCATTAAGGATTGGTTCGAAGAAGATGGCAAACGTTATATGGTTTTTATTTTTCGGGCAGATGAGTTTGAAGGAAAGTTAGCATCTTCCGAAGAAGGGCGCGTTTTTTGGGCTGAACTTTCTGAGCTTAAAAATCTTCAGACCATGTGGCACTTTGACCAAATGGTCGGACTTGCTTGCAACCAGAAGCATTCAGAAATTTTTCTTGATTCTACAGATAATTGGAAGCCTATTTTAAAATAGATTTATAAAATGGAGGAAAAAAAATGTCAAAAGTAAAAGGAAACCTAGGAAATGATTTTTGTCCGCAGTCGCTCTTTTTGTATGGAACAAAAAAGGCTGATGGTATTCCGGATTTTGGACTTTTCTGCTGGTTCAGTTATGCAACAATAGAAGTAAACAAAGAGCTTCTCATGGGAGTAATGGCTTGCATCGGCGAAGAAAAACTGACAAAGGATTTAATCCGCAAGAACGGAGTTTTTTCCGCAAATCTTGTAACAGAAAAACTTCTTCCGCTTGCTGATTATTATGGCTGCACCAGTGGCCGTGACAATCCGGATAAAATGAAATATATGCCGACTATTGAACAGGGCCAGGTGCTTGATGTTCCAACAATTGCAGAATGCCCTGTCAGCTTTGAGCTGTGTGTTGTAAAAGAGATTCATGCCGCCGAAGGCAGTGATATTTTTCTCTGCGAAATCTGTAATGTTATGATAGAAGAAAAACTCAAGGATAAGAGCCTTTCTTTTATGGAGCGTCTTAAACTTGCGGCTCCTGTTATTACTGCCGGCGAAACAACTTATACTTCTATTGATGGCCGTGAGCTTGGCCGCTGGAGTCAGCCGATGAAATCTCTGGAAGGGTAAAGATGGAATACTTATTTACAGAGCGCGCTCATTTAGTCTGTCCTAACATGTGTTTTGGAATTGCGGCAAGTCTTGGGAAGTCTTTTGATAAAGATAGAATTGAAGAGAGTGTTGCTAGGCTGGCGGAGGCGCATCCATTTTTACGGGCGCGAGTAGGGGTTGAAAATCCAACCAATTCGTATTTTTATGATGTGAAAGAGCAGTCACAGGTTCAAGTGATTTTTGCGGGGGAAATTTGTGGAGGGGCAAGGGATGCTGATTCGAGAAAAACTGGTGAGACTGCCATTCCCCCCGAGGTTCGAGAAACTATAGAAGAGGTTTCGGAAGAAGGATGTCTTGAGCCAGTTGTTGAGGAAGATATAATTACTTCTCCAAAAATTATAGAAGAGTTTGAAAAGCTTATCGCCCGCGACTGGAATCTTTTTAGCGAAGGTTTTTTGAAAATTGCAGTTTGGAATGCTGGTGATAGAACAGTGCTCCTTTTTGTTTTTCATCACCTCTTAGCAGATGGTCGGGGTGCTCTAGGACTTGTCCAGGAGTTTGCGGATTTTTATGGTGATGATATTGAGCCTAAAGTCGCCCCAGAACATTTAATTACAAAAGAGAATTTACCTGCGAACTCAAAGCTTTCTTTTATAAGCAGGGCTCTTGTAAATTATGCAAATTGCCAATGGAAAAAAGAAAATCATCAGCTTTCTTATGAAGAATATCATACCTTTGCAGATAAGTTTTTGCGGGAGGATTTTGTAGAGCATTCACTTGAAGTTGTTAGTTTTAACAAACTCGCAGAACTCTACGCACAATGTAAATCACATGAGGTTTCCATAAACGATTATCTTCTTGCAAAAATGTTTACAGAAGAAAAAGCAGACAGCATCGTAATGGCCTGCGATTTGCGAAATCAACTTGCCTGTTATAATCAGGGGGCACTAGGAAATTACGCGACTGCCTTTAGTGTAAAACTCAAGCAGGAAAAGTATGCTGACGCAATGAAATCTGCCGACCCCACAGAACTCTTTTCTCTTGCGAAGAAAATCCATAATCAAATACAAAAAAAACTTGCCAGTCCAAAAGATCTCTATCTCATTTTACAATGCTACGCTTCTCTGGAGACAGGACTCTTAGATTCCTCAATGATTTCCAGCCGTGGAGCCTTTAACAGCAAAGCCGCAAAGTTCATAGGCACGACCTTCTTCAACTATGACAAAGCCAAAGGATACAGCATCACAAATCTTGGAAAAATTGAAAGCAAAAATATAGAATCAGCATACTTCATTCCGCCGGCTTCTCCTGCTATAAAGAAAACTCAGGGTGTACTTACTGTAAATGGAGTCATGCGGATTTGCACAAGTCAAAGAAAAATATAGATTCAAAAAAACTAAAAGGAATATAAAAATGTTTGGAAGCAGTATCAGCTATTTGACAATTGACCTTATCAAAAT
>CAMNIU010000179.1 GCA_946540605.1 uncultured Treponema sp. | reverse complement strand
ATAAATACCGTGAGGCAAAGGATGCTTTTGAAACTTACATCGCTTTGACCTGTGATGTTGCGGATGATGAACTTGGAGAAAATGGAGTTTATAAAAAAGAAAGGGCTCAGGAAATCCTTGATAATATCAAAAATCAGAATATGGATGATGAATCCTTCCGTGCTGCCTATGACTTTATATCAAAGGGACAGGAAGAAAAGGGGCTTGAAGAAATAAGACGCTTTTTGCAGAACAATCCTAAGGTATGGAATGCCTGGTTTATGCTTGGCTGGGGGCTTCGCCGTCTGGAACGTTATACTGACGCAAAAATGGCTTTTCTTGAAGCCTTAAAGTGCGGTGGTGATGAAAATTCAGATACCTACAATGAGCTTTCACTCTGTTATGTTCAGGAAAAAGAATTTGATGCCGCAAAAGATGCCCTTATGAAGGCTATGGCTATTGAGCCGGAAAGTACAAAAATTATATCAAATCTTGGCTATCTTGCTCTTGCACAGGGAAAGACTGATGAAGCCCGCAATTATTTTACTACCGTTCTGGAATATGATCCTGACGATAAAATTGCGGCAAGTGAGCTTCTTAAACTTGAAAAAGAGTAATTAAAAATCCAGGGAGATTTTGTCGCCGGGAGCAATATTGTTTTTTGCAAACCATCCCTGCGGCACTTCAAGTGCATAGCGGCATGAAACTGTACTTTGTATAGATGCAAGGCTGAATGGTTTCATGTCGTAAATATTACGGATTTTTCCCCGTGAATCTATAAAGGCGATTGAAAGCGGGTGGGGAGTATCCTTCATCCAGAAGGATAAAATCTGTTCATTTTCGAAGACAAAAAGCATTCCTGTTCCGTCGGGGATGTTTTTTCTTTTCATAAAGCCGAAGTTTCTTTCCTCTGCTTTAACTGCAAGTTCACAATTGCAGGTGATTGTAGAAGAATCAGCGCGGGTAATGGTTATATCCGATTTTTTCAGTGACTTTGCAAAAAGCCATGTAAACAAAGAAAGCTGAAGAATAAGAAGGCTTATAATTTTTTTGTTTTTCATAATCATTATAGTTTATCCAGAAACATTTTTTGTGTTACTTCCGAGCCTGCCGGAGCGATATTTGATGAAGTCTGCAGGCTTTTGAAAACTTCATTATCAATATATTTAAGGGTGAGTGGTTTTTCAAGGCTCATGGTAATTTCACTGCTCTTCCAGGTGGCTGCCTGTGGCGTAATTGAGTCCGGTTCTCCGTATTTTTCTTTCAGTGTAGTAAAAATGCTGTAATAATCAATGCGGGAACGGTTCATGTTAATGGTAATTATATAAAGCTGATCGCTGGCAAACTGAAACCAGCAGTGAGTGAGGAAGTTTGATCCCAGTCCTCTTTCAGCATCAGTTTCGATAAGCATTCTGTTTTCTCCAGGAAGGAGGGAAACATCCCTATCACCGTGATAGCCGAAATCTGTGTCTTTTATGAGTTCCTGCTTTGTATCTTCAAGACTCATACCTAGAATTATATCCTTGTAACCGTTTGGAAGCGGTTCCTTTGCAGTAAGAGAAGCTGATAAAAAGGATATAAATAAAAAAAGAAAAAGAATTCTTAATGCGCGCATACTATGATTATCGGAGGATAAAAAAGTATGCTTAGTTCAAAATGTGTTTTCGGGCATAAAAAGAAGCCTTGTAAACTTCTGTGATGTCCTTAATGAAAATCTTTCCCTGAATGATTTTAAAACGTGTATCCGTGAAAAGGTTCTGAATTCCGATTGCTGTTCCACGGTCGTCAAGACCGCACATTGTAGCAAGATCTTTTGGAGTAAAGTCTGTCTGTTTCTGTTTGGAGCCGAGAGTGTTAAAATCTGTACGCTGTTTTTCGAGCTGCAGACTGAGGATATCTATCATCTTATCAAGAGGTTCCTGAATTTTTGCATTATCAAGCTGGCGGTACATAGACCAGAGTCTTTCAGCGAGTGTTGTTGTAAGTCGGGAAATCAGCTGAGGCTGTGTGCTTACCATTGTATTAAAGTTGTGTCTGTTAACTACCATCAGAGTACAGTCAGTTTTTGCAATTGCACTTGCTGAACGGGCTTTATTTTCAAGGAGGGCCATTTCGCCAAACATATCACCCTTCTGGAGGACGGCAAGAACAACTTCATTTCCGTTTACAACTTTTGTAATTGCAACCTGACCGGACTGAATAATGAACATTTCTGCTCCCGGTGAAGATTCTGAAAATATCATTGTATCCTGAGGATACTGGCGGGTCATTTCGGATGTCGGTTCAAAATAAACTGCATGAGTTTTGGGTTTTAATGCACGGAATTTATTCTGAGCTGTAAGCAGATTCTGACTTTGAGGTCGTGTTTTTAAATACTGATAATAGGCAAAGACAGCTACGTCAAATTTATGTGATTTTTCATAATACTGGGCAACATTGAAAATGTGCTCGTAATTATCATTTTCGATTTTGTGCAGGGTAAGCTTTGTAAGCTGATCGTTCATTTGTCTTGTACGATTTGCAAAGGTTTTGATGATTTTAAGAGCGACCGGAGTATTGTTTACAATCAAATCTGCGTACTGGCTTTTTTTTACAGAGATTACAAGAACTTCTGTTTCTGCAATAACGGTTTCAATTTGCGGGCGGTTAGCAAAGCAGGAAACAACACCTAAGAAGTCACCGGGACCAAGATAAACTTTATTGTTACCAGATCCCTTCTGGCAGGAAACACGTCCCTGCTGAATGATGTAGAAATGGTCAGAGTCTTCCTTACCTTCAACTATGATATAAGCACCTGGCTGAAATTTATTTACCTGTAAATGCAGCAACTTTTTGCTCCTGTAACTTTTCGTCAAA
>CAMNIU010000178.1 GCA_946540605.1 uncultured Treponema sp. | reverse complement strand
ACACTTCGTGCCGCGTAAACGTTGTTGATAACCGACACCTTCGGTGCGGTATAACAGATAATCGAAAAATTTTTCCCGGAACGAGAGTAGGCTGTAATATTTTTGTGAAACATAGAGGGGCAGAAACTTCGGAAAATAAACGGGCTAGTTTGAGGGCAAAGCTCTCAAACTAGGTAAGGTCGGCAATGCCGACCGACAAAGTAGGCCAGCTTTTTTTATTTAACAGGATTTATATATATGAAATTTGATGGTTTAATTTTGGATGTTGATGGTACAATTTGGAATACAACAGGAATCGTTGCAGATGCCTGGAATAAAACAATAGATACTTTCTTTCCTCAGGTACCTCATGTAACTGCAGAGATTCTAAAAGGACAATTCGGTAAAACAATGGATGTTATTGCTGATAATCTTTTTGGCCTTTTGTCTGCTGATGATAAAAAAATCCTGATGAAAAACTGCTGTATATATGAACAAAAAGCTCTTTTAGAAAATACTAAAAATATAACTTATGACGGTGTAATCGCAAGCCTTGAAAAACTTTCAAAAGAAATTCCAATCTTTATAGTGAGTAATTGTCAAAGTGGTTATATAGAACTGGTAATTGAAAAAAATAAAATTACAAAGCTTATTAAAGATTTTGAATGTTTTGGAAATACCGGGAAATCAAAAGCTGAAAATATAAAACTTATTGTAAAACGCAATGGATTAAAATCTCCTGTATATGTTGGTGATACACAAGGAGATTATGAAGCTTGTAAAGAATCAAATGTACCTTTTATTTGGGCTGCCTATGGATTTGGCAAGCCCGAAGATGATAAATATTATGCAAAAATTGATTCGTTTACTCAGCTGAAGTCGCTTCTGTAATTTCATCTTTATTGCTAAAAGATTTTTTCAAAAGAATTGGAACAACCATTGATGAAACAATAATTAAAAGAATTACAGATGTAAAGTATTTTGAATCTACAAGTCCTGCTGAAAGTCCCTTTGTTGCTACGATGAGGGCTACCTCTCCACGAACCATCATTCCTTCCCCAATCTGTAGACATTCTTTCCAGTTAAAACCAAGAAGTTTTGAAATTCCACCGCAGCCTATAATTTTAGAAATACATCCAACAATTACAAAGGCTATGGAGAACCAGAGAAGATTAAGATTCATTCCGGAAAGATCTGTTTTTAATCCTATGCTTGCAAAGAAAATAGGACTAAAAATCATATAAGCATTGATATCAATTTTAGATTCCATGTAAGATGCATCACTTAAACTGCAGAATACGATTCCTGCAATATATGCTCCTGTGATATCAGCAATTCCAAAGAAGTGTTCAGCACAGAAAGCGAAAATCAAAGCAACGCCAAGAGCGTAAATAGGGATTCTGCGTGATCGAGGATGTCGTTTGTCATACCAGCGGAAAAGTCGATAAACGATAAAGCCTGCAATAATAGCGCAAACAAAAAAGGCAAATGTTTTTAAGATAATTCCCAAATATCCGCCTTTGCCTGAGCTTACTCCAAGAACAATTGTAAGTACTATAATTCCGATAACATCATCAATGATTGCAGCACTTACGATAGTTTGTCCTACATCTGATTTAATCTTACCGAGTTCCTTAAGTACAGCTACTGTAATACTAACTGATGTGGCTGTAAGAATAGTACCAATAAAAACACATTTAAAGAATTCTGGACTTCCCCAGCCAGTAAAGCCAAAGAAGAACATAGCCATAATTGTGCCCAAAACAAGAGGAGCAAATACACCAGAGACAGCTATAAGTGTAGCCTTGAAACCAGATTTAACAAGTGACTTTATGTTTGTTCCAAGACCTGCTGAGAACATAATTAGGATTACACCAATTTCGGACATATAGGAAATAAATTGATTTGCTTCGTTATAAATTACATTTGAATCTGTTTTACCAAAATTTTTGAAAAATGGTAGAAATCGAAGTAAAAGACCGGCAACAATCATTCCTGCAACTTGTGGAATTCCAATTTTTTTTGCAAGTACTCCAAAGTACTTTGCTACAATGACGATAATACCTACTGAAAGCAGAATGTGAAGAATGATTTCAGTATTTGGAAGTGCTGTATTCATATCATTTGCCCCATTGCAATAATATAGAGAAAACTCTAAAAAAAATTGAATTATTATATATTTAGGACAGATTTTGTTCAATATAAGTGTTATAATTATATGCATTATAAATGTATTATAAAGACTTACTCTTACGGGAGAAAAATATGAAAAAACGCATTTCATTCTATTCTATAATTATCTGTTTCTGTTTTATGTTTTTATCATGTGCCACAACTGTAAATGTAAAACTTACTAGACCTGCACATCTGGATTTGAATGGTGCACGTACAATAGCAATTTTGCCGATTAAACCGTGCGCATATTACAAGGAATATAATACTTCTCTTGGAATGGAAATCCTTATAAATTCTTTCTATCAGATTTTTGATATTCGTGACCCCGATGAACAGCTTGCGATTGACAGTCTTCGAACTCAGATTGAAAGAGGACTTCTTGATTCTCCATATATTAAGCTTGTAAGTTCAGATGCTGTAGAAAATGCAAAACGAAAAGGATATTTAAATCCAGCAGATGTATATCTAACTGGTGAAGTAACCTATTTTGATGTTTCTGATTCAAAATCTGAAGAACGAAAACTTGTAAAGGCTGCAAAAGGTGATCAAAAAGCTGAGTATGAAATTGTAAGATACTGGAAGAGAACTGCATATTTTAATTTCAAATATCAGGTTGTGGACAGTTCAACAGATAAAGTCATTTCTTTTGATGAAATTCGAATGGAAGAAACTTCCTCAAGATATGAATCAAAAAGTTCGTTACCTGGTACCTATACTTTGCTTGAATCAGATATCAGATATGCTGCAAAAAGAATCCTTCAGGAACTTCAGCCCTATGTAGTGACAAAATCAATAAAGCTTCTTGAAGTAAAAACAAAGGATAAGGATTTAAAGGCTCGAATGAAAGCAGCAGATGAACTTGCAGAAAATAGTCAGATAAATACTGCAAGTGCTGAATTCCAGAAGATTTATGAAGAAACCGGAATTGTAGAAGCAGGTTATAATGCGGCAATTTTACAGGAAGCATTGGGAAATCTTTCTATTGCAGAAACTATGATGGAAAAGGTTTATTTACAAAATCCAGATTCCAGGGTTGCAAAAGGACTTTCTGATATACGAAATGAAATCAATATGGCTAACCGTCTGAAAAATCAAATAAATGAGTCTGTTGCAGGTTCAAATGATTCAGATGATTTTGATGATATTGATTTTTAATCAGCAGTAGGGCTGCCACTTTTTTGTCAGTGCTTTTGCATTTGTAAAAAGCTCTGCATGAATTCCAAGTGAAGCGGCGGCCTGTACATTTTCCAGTTTATCATCTGTAAAAAATGCATTTTGCGGTTCTGTTTCTTCAGCTTCTAAAATCAATTCAAAAAAATGTGGATCTGGTTTTGCACAACCAATTTTGTTGGAAGCATAAGTCTGATTAAAAAAGGAGTAGTCTCCGCGTTCCATATGGTTTTCCCAGTGGCTTTGAATAGTGTTAGTTCCGCAGACAACACGATGTTTCTTTTTTAGTGCCTGTACAAGTTCAATAGTTTGAAGATTCTTTGAAGGATGGAAAAAGAGTCGGAATAGATCTGTCGTTACTTCTGGAACCTGCAAAAATTGATCTTGTGTTTTTAGAGTTTTAATTCTATTGTTAAATTCCTTCCAGAACTCAGCACTGGAAATAGTTCCTGTATTTAATTCATGTTCTATATTCAGATTATTAAGCCTGCAGATATCTAGAAAATCAGTTTTAGAAAGATTTAATTTGTTATAGATTGAATCCATTTTAAAGGTGTTTGTAACTACACCGCCCATATCAAAAATAAAAAGCATATTGTGATTATGGTGTAATTGTGATGAATAATCAAGTTTGATATAATGACGTTTATGAGTAGTAATAATTTTCCTAGAGTTTTTCTAAAGAATAAAGAAGAAAAAGAAATTCAGCAGGGATTTCCATGGGTATTTGATAACGAGATTTCGCACATTAAGCATAGAGCTGATGGTAAGTCTGAATGGAAAAATGAAGTTCTTGGTGAATGCTCTGTAGAAGATGGTTCAACTGTAGAAGTTTATACTAAAGCTGGCGGTTTTCTTGGAACTGGTATTTTCAATAAAAAATCAAAGATTACAGTGCGTCTTATTGGTAATGAGCATGCTGATGTTATTATGGCAGATACTGCGGCTTTTTATGAAAAGAAGATTCTTGATGCGTATAATATGCGCCGAATGTTTTATAAAGACAGCGATTCTTATCGTTTGATTTTTGGTGAAGCAGATTTTATTCCAGGATTAATTTGTGAGCGATTCTGTGATGAAAATGGCAGGATAATTATTGTAGTTCAATTTCTTTCGCTTTCCTGTGAAGTTTTCAAAGCAGACATTATTTCAGCCTTAAAAAATGTTTGCAAGCCTGATTGTATCTATGAGCGCAGCGACGCAAGCGTACGCGATAAGGAAGGTCTTGAACAGACTGCCGGATGGATTTTTGGAAATGGTGAAACTACATTTAATATAATAGAAAATGGAATAAAACTTGGTGTAGATATTGCAAATGGTCAGAAGACTGGATACTTCCTTGATCAGAAATTCAATCGTATTGCGGCTGCTGCGTTCTGTAAAGGTAAAACTGTACTTGATACATTTACTCATACAGGTGCGTTTGGACTTAATGCCTTTAAAAACGGAGCTCGTGAAGTTACATCCGTAGATATTTCACCAGAAGCAGTTGAGATGGTTGAACATAATATTAAGCTCAATAACGCAGGCAGTGTAATGAAAGCTGTTTGCGCAGATGTTTTTGACCTTTTGAAACAATATGAGAGTGAGGGCCGTAAATTTGATGTAATTATACTTGACCCACCGGCATTTACAAAATCTGCAAAGATGATTGAAAAAGCTTATGGTGGGTACAAGGAAATTAACTTGCGTGCACTGCGACTTTTGAATGAGGGGGGCATTCTTGTTACCTGCTCATGTTCCTACTTTATGGAAACTCATATGTTCTGTGATATGCTTATGCATGCCGCAATGGACAGCCATAAACGTCTTCAGATTCTTGAAAAACGTGGTGCAGGTCCAGATCATCCGGTTTTACTTGGCTATCCAAAATCAGAATATTTAAAATGTGTGGTTTGCCGTGTCCTCTAGTGCTGAAAAAAAATATAACTGCATAATAATTCTCGGGCCTACTGCTGTTGGCAAAACTGCAATTGGAGTTGCAGTCGCTCGTGCATTTGATGGTGAAATTATTTCAGCTGATTCAAGACAGACTTACCGTCACCTGGATATTGGTTCGGGTAAAGACCTTGCTGATTATGAGGCAAGTAAAGAAGGGCCTGCCGTTCCATATCACTTGATTGATATTACTGAATTACCGGCAGAGTACAACGTTTATAACTATCAGCAGGATTTTTACAAGGCTTTTAAAGATATTACAGAGCGGGGCAGACTTCCAGTTGTTGTTGGTGGAACGGGCATGTATATAGATGCAATTGTACGTGATTACCAGCTGGTAATTCTGCCGGAAAATAAAAAACTGCACGAAGAGCTCGAAGCAACACCACTAGAAGTCCTTGCTGAACGGCTTCTTAAACTTCAGCCTGATTTGCATACAAAATGCGACTTGCTGGAAAAAGACCGCGTAATTAAGGCTCTTGAAATCATAGAAGCAAAAAAACAGGGCGTTGATTCTACTTCTGTTCAGCGTCCTGATATACGTCCGTTAATAATCGGAACAACTTTGCCTCGTCCTCAATTATGGGAAAATATCAGTATAAGACTTCGTGAACGACTTGATGGCGGCATGGTAGAAGAAGTTCAGTCAATTCATTACAGCGGAATAAGCTGGGAACGACTCGAAAAACTTGGACTTGAATATAGATTCTGTTCACAATTCTTACAGGGTAAGATTGCTTCTAAGGAAGATTTGTATGAAGGCCTGTTTGTTGCAATCCGTCAGTTTGCAAAAAGGCAGGAAACCTGGTTCCGTATGATGGAAAAGAAAGGTGTAGAGATTCACTGGTTGGATGCGGGTAGTAAAGAAGAAAGAATTAAACAAGCGAAAGATGTCATTGTCGGACTTGCCCCTGCGACGTTTGCGTAGCAAACTCGTTTACAATCTGTAATTGTCAGTAAGGTACAGATTCCCGTGTCAAGCACGGGAATGACACTTCTATAAACAAAAAAAAACTGCCGGTGGTGTAGCCGGCAATTTTTTTACAAGAGGACTTTTCATTTTTTATAATATCTAGTTAGGCATTTACAGCCATCTTTACAGTTTCAGTAATTTCTGTAAGATAACCAGTGCGGATGCAGCTATCAAAAAGTTCCTTAGAAATGTAATCAGTCTTTACGTCTTCGTATCCGTCCATATCACGAACGATTTTTACAACGAATCCATCTTCCATTTCGCGAATGATTGTCATGTAATCTGTGTTCTTTCCAATGCTTTTGAGTGTGTATTTTTTCATTTTCCTTTTACTCCCATATATAAAAAATGATTTAAAGTGTCACGCAAAACTGTCGCATTACTCTTATTTTCGGTTATAATAAAAATAATGTTAGAAAAATTTTCAAAAAAAGAAAAAATATTTCTCTTTGATGCACATTTTCATTATGCCGTATGCAAAGAAATGGGAATATGTGTACTTCCGGAAAACTGGAGGGGGATTTCCTGTGCACATTCAAAAAAGGAATATGAGATACAGAGTAAGGCTCCTGCCAGTGTAATTCAGTCTTACGGAATGCATCCTCAAAATGCTGCCAATGAAAATATAAAAGAATCAACTGATTTTCTGGAAGAACTGCTAAGCAAAAATCTAATCTCTTTTATAGGCGAAGCAGGCTTTGATTATTTTACAGAAGAGTTTCGTGCGGTTTCAGATTTGCAGGAAGAAATCTTCAACATACAGCTTGAACTTGCTTTGAAATATAATAAGCCGATAGTTATTCACTGCAGAAAAGCAAATCATAAATTATTTGAATATTCAAAACAGCTTAAAAAATTACCTGAAGTTCTATTTCATTCTTTTATGGGGCCACCTGTAGAAGCACAGTCCCTGCTAAATCACGGAATCAATGGGTATTTTAGTTTTGGAAAACAATTATTTAATGGAAATAAAAAAGCAATTGCCTGTGCCCGTGAATTACCACCAGAAAGAGTTCTGGCAGAAACAGATGCACCTTTTCAATTTCTAAAAGGTGAAAAATACACAACTCCTGCTGATATAATAAAAATATCTAACTTGTTACATAATTTATGATTTTTTGTTATAGTAAGTATATGAGCAAAAAAACAGAACTTTCAAACGAATTCAAAAGATTTAAACTTTTTACCTTTATAGAACTTGGCGCTGCTGCACTTTTTACAATCCTTACAATCAGTTTTCACGCAGATATTTCGCTTTTAGCATTTCCTCTTGCACTTATTTATTTTGGAATTACCTGCTGGTTTGTATTAAAAAAACTTGTTATTGATACAGACGGCAAGAATTTATATGCTGCAATAAAATTAAATGAATATCTTCCATATTTATTCTTCATCACTTTTATTTTACGTCGTGCAGGAAAAACAGGCACTCCTTTTGTTTTAGATGTTTTTGCTGTACTTTCATGGTTTGTTGTTTTTGTATTAGCATATTTTAATTCTCGTGTTTTATATCCTGCAAAGAATGAAAAAATCATTCAGGGCTGGAAGGTAGCGCCTGTTGAAAAGAAGTTCAAGGGAATGGGAAAAGTACTTTTTGAACTTGTAGACTGGGTAGATGCCTTTTTCTGGGCAATTTTCACAGTATTGATTTTCCAGATTTTCCTTTTGCAGTTGTACGAAATTCCGTCAGAATCTATGGTACCAACCTTCCTTATTAAAGACCGTGTTTTTGTATCAAAGCTTGATTGTGGTCCAAAGTTTCCGCTTACTGATGTAGGACTTCCAGAAATAAGAAAATATAAAAGGGGCGATACCATTGTTTTGAGAAACCCTCATTATACAATGGATAGAAAATCTGAAGTAAAAACCGTAACTTCTCAGCTTATTTATATGCTCAGTCTTACAACAATTAATTTGAATAAGGATGCTGATGGAGAATTAAAGGCTGATCCTCTTGTAAAAAGAATTACAGGGCTTCCTGGAGAGCAACTTGTAATGCAGGATGGAACTCTTTATCACAGAACTCAGGCTAGTGATATATTTGAGCCTGTAGCACTTGATGCAAAATATGCAACCTGGAATCTTAATGCAGTTAATCCTAAATTAAAAAAATATGTTCAGCATTTTCCTTTTGATTCAGCTGAATATCAAAAAATGCTGGATTTTGAAGAAACTCGCCGTAATTATGATTTAGATGCAGCTGAGTTTCAGTCTTATGAACTTGTACGTCAGTTCAGAAACTTATGTGTTGTAAATAAAGATGCCGGAAACTTTACAAAACCTGAACTCTATGAAGGCCAGTTATTCAGAAATAAAAATGAACTATTTAAGAGAATGTATATGCAGCAGGGCGGGGCAGAGTGGTTTGAAAAATTCATGACTTCCTGGATAACTTCAAAAAACGATGTTCGTGATTATTATGCAGAATCAAATTACCGCTTAAATGTAATGGCTAAAATCATCTTTGGAAAAATGATGGTTGAATATGCAAGATTCTATTCTGACGGAATTGATGAACGAAATTGGGATACACAGTCTTCGATTCAGGATTTGATGAAAGAAATTGAACTTCATTACTGGTATGTTCAGAATCTTCTTGATTCAAGAAATATGCCGGTTTTCCCTGCAAATGACAAAGACGGAAATCCACAGTATATTCCAGAAAACTGTTATTTTATGATGGGAGATAACCGTTTTAATTCTCTGGATTTACGACATTCTTATGATTATTCAGAAACTGCTTTGGCAAAAGCAGACCCACTTTCAATTACATACTATTCGATAATGGCACCACAGTATATCAATAAAAAATATATTATTGGTAAACCAGTATTCAGATTTTGGCCCGCTAATCGTTTGGGTAAGGTGTAGGAAAGAAAAGAACCTTGCCTCGATAATTTAATTTGCCGTAAGCAAAAACACCCCCAAAAAAATTCTGCACAAGCGAGCGTAGCGAGCGCGGAAGCCTTTTTTGGGGGTGTTTATTGCTGAGAGGCAAATTAGAGATTTCTACCTGCCACAACAGTTCTTATATTTCTTACCACTTCCACATGGGCATGGATCATTTCTTCCTACTTTAGGCATTGTACGGCGGACTGTTACGTTGTCGCCCTGTGAGCGCTGATTCATTGCGCTGTTTACTGCTTGGCGTCGTGCCTGATCTCCGTTGAAAGAAGAGTGAGCACTGCGTTCTGCTGTGTTCTGTGCCATCTGAGCTGCAGTGTTACCTGCCTCTGAGTGCTGTGCGTTCATTCCCTGCTGCTGAGCTTCAAGCATGCGGCGACGCTGTTCAGCTGCTTCTGGAGAAAGCTGTACGCGTACACGGAATACACGTGACATTACAGAATTGCGGATTGTATCGAGCATTTCATCAAAGATATTAAAGCCGTCAATCTTATATTCAGTAAGAGGGTTTTTAGAACCATAAGAACGGAGGGCAACTGCTTCACGAAGTCCTTCAAGAGTTTCAAGCTGATCGAGCCACTTCTTATCAATCATCTGAATGTACTGGTAACGGATAAACATATTGAAGTTTTCTTTACCAGCCAGAGTTTCTTTTTCTGTGATATCATTCTGAAGGGCAGCAATAACTGCTTCTCTAGTATATCCGTCTGAAGGAAGCTGAATTGCAAAAGTATTTCTGATTTTTTCCTGAAGTTCAGAAAGAGGCTGTGTGCTGTTTTTATTATGCTTTGCTTCGTCTTCATAAACGGCAAAAAGGTTTTCAACTTCTTCGCGGGCATTGTTCATAACGCGCTCAGAAAGATTGTTGTCACCAAGAATTGTATCGCGCTGTTCATAAATTACAGTACGCTGCTCGTTCAAAACATCATCGTAATCAAGCAGGTGCTTACGGATTTCAAAGTTGCGGTCTTCTACCTTCTGCTGAGCCTTTTCAATACCCTTGTTGAGCCATGGATGGTCAATAGGTTCTCCCGGCTGCATACCGATTCGGCTCATCATAGCCTTCATTCTTTCGCCACCAAAGAGACGCATTAAATCATCATCCATAGAGATGTAGAATTTAGAGCGTCCAGGGTCTCCCTGACGTCCAGAACGTCCACGCAGCTGGTTATCGATACGGCGTGATTCATGGCGCTCAGTACCAATTACATAAAGACCACCAAGGGCTTTTACTTCCTCGTAATCCTTTTTCCAGTTTTCCTTTTCAATTTCAAGAGCTGCCTTGTACTGTTCTTCTGTAGCATTTGTTCCGGCACGCTTTCGGGCGCGGAATTCAGGGTTACCGCCAAGCTTAATATCAGTACCACGACCGGCCATGTTTGTTGCGATTGTTACCGCACCCTTTGCACCGGCTTCTGCAATAATCATAGCTTCGCGGGCATGGTTTTTAGCGTTCAAAACTTCATGGCGGATTCCCTTACGGGTAAGAAGGGCAGAAAGGTGTTCAGATTTTTCAACAGAAACTGTACCTACCAGAACCGGCTGTCCCTTGTCATGTGCGGCTTTAATTTCATTTGCAATTGCTTCCCACTTGTCTGCTTCGTTGAGGTAAACCTCATCATTTTCATCCTTGCGGGCAACAGGAAGGTTTGTAGGAATTGCAACAACGTCGAGGCCGTAAATCTTATTGAATTCGACAGCTTCAGTTGCAGCTGTACCAGTCATACCAGAAAGCTTGTCGTACATACGGAAGAAGTTCTGGAAGGTAACGGTTGCCATTGTGCGGTTGCGCTGGGCAATACGGATGTGTTCCTTTGCTTCAATAGCCTGGTGAAGACCATCTGAATAGCGGCGGCCTTCAAGAACACGACCTGTAAACTCATCAATAATTTCTACCTTTCCGTCGCGGACGAGATAATCAACATCATTATGGAAAAGAATATGAGCACGAAGTGCCTGTGTAAAGTAGTGTGTATATTCAAAGTTCTCTTCATCTTCGAGGGAACCTGTAATCAGGTTGTGCTTGTGAAGAATGTCATTTATGTGGAGCATACCTTTGTCTGTGAAAGAAACACGCTTTGATTTTTCATCAACAGTATAATCTCCCTCAATTGCGGCACGCTCTTCCGGTGTCATAAAGGTTTCATCCGGATATTCACCAGTTTTTGGATCCTTTGCAACTTCCTTGAGTTCTCCAACATATTTATCTACTTCATGATATTTATAGGTATCATCTTCACCTGCACCAGAAATAATAAGAGGAGTGCGGGCTTCATCAATCAAGATAGAGTCAATTTCGTCGACGATACAGTAGTTAAATCCGCGCTGAACTTTATCTTTAAGATCAACCTTCATGTTGTCGCGGAGATAATCAAAACCAAATTCGTTGTTTGTACCATAAGTTACGTCGCAGGCATATGCAGCTTTACGGGCTTCGTTATCCATTGAAGAAAGAATTGCACCAACTGTAAGACCAAGGTAACTGAAAATTGGACGGCGTGAATTAGCGTCTCGTTCTGCAAGGTAATCGTTTACAGTTACAACGTGAACACCTTTTCCTGTAAGAGCATTAAGGTAGGCTGGAGCTACGGCAACAAGTGTTTTACCTTCACCAGTCTTCATTTCGGTGATTTTTCCCTGATGAAGATTGATAGAACCCATAATCTGAACATCAAAAGGACGTTCACCAATTACACGCCATGAAGCTTCGCGACAGAGGGCAAAGGCCTCAGGGAGAATATCATCCAAAGTTTCACCTGCTGCAAGGCGTTCCTTAAATTTCTGTGTCTGTTGAGGGAATTCTTCTGGTTTTAATGATTTTGCCCATTCTTCTTTTGCGTTTACAGCGGCCAGAATAGGCTGAAGGGCTTTTACATCGCGGTCATTCTGTGTACCGAAAATTGCGGTAAGAACTTTATCAATAAACATATTTTTTCCTTAAAATTCAAATTTTAGATAGATTATTATAACCTATAATTATTAAATTTACTATATTATTCTTCGCGTCGGCAACAAAAATAATCTACTTTCAAAAAATCTTATTTGTTTATATAATGATATTTATGAGAAAAACTTTGCTTGCAGCTGGACTTTTAATATCAGGCATCATTTTTACTTCCTGCCTTGGTAACGAAACTGTTCAGTCTATCAGCGAAACAGAATTATTTTCACTTCCTTATGGCAATTTTGAAGAGCAGTTAAGCGTTTCAGATTTAAATGATGTTGGTAACGTTCGTTTTGGAATTGCAATGCAGGATGGCTTCTTTTATATCGTAAACGGTGAATCAAAAAAAATTCTTGAACTTAATTCATATGGTGATCTTCTTTCGCTTTTTTATAATGAAGATTCACAGACTGCACGGCTTCTTGAAAATTCTAAGCGCCCGGATATAAGTATTCATCACGAAATATCTTATCCGTTTGATTATCCTGGAATGGTTGCTGTTGATTCCAACAAAAATGTTTACACAGTATGTTCTATTCCATGGGACAGGCAGGAAAAAAGTGATGACAGTACAACACTTTACAGTCATACAGTTTTGCGTTTTGCCCGCGATGGTTCTTCTGTAGATTATATTGGTCAGCAGGGACCTGGTGGAACTCCATTTCCTTTTATCAAAAATATTTATACAACCTCTAAAGATGAACTTGTAGTTGTAGCTTCTTCTTCTTCAGGTCTTTTAGTTTACTGGTTTGCAAGCGACGGCTTTTTGAAATATATGATTCCGGTTACAACCCGTGATGCACCTGCCGGGGAAGATAAAGAAAATCAAACAGATTCCTTTCTTACAATTCAGAATGTTGTGCCGGACCCGGTAACTTATAAACTTTATGTTCAGATTGATTATTATTCAACTTATATTGATGAAGACTCAAAAGTTCAGTCGGGAATAAACTATATTCAAACATTATTGTATCCTCTGAATATTGAAAGCGGAACTTATGAAGAACCGGTTTCTGTTCCACCGTATGAAGAATCGGTTGTTTCTGATTATAGTAAGCTCACTTATCGTATTCCATATGATTTTCTGGGGGTCACAAAAAACGGCTGGAAGTTCTTTATTGTAAAAACTGAAGACGGCTTTAATATCGAAATGATTCAGAGTGAAAGTCAGAAGATTTTGCGACGCCATTTTAAGGCAGTTCATTCAAATATAGTTTACGATACTATGTGTCTTTCGCAGGATGGTATTCTGACAGCTCTTTACCTGGAAAAGGAAAAGGCACGAGTCGTATGGTACAGAACCGATAATCTGATTGATGCGATTTTGAAGAATTAAACTTATTGCAAGTTGATAATTCGTCATTACGAGCGGAGCGAAGTATTCCATGTTTGAAGATGTTGAAGAAATTGTACCTGATAACGAGGCCGATAAAAAACTGAAATTTTATTATAACCGTGAAGAACGTATTGCAAAGGCTCCAAAACTTGTTCAGGATTATTATAACGGTAAGTTGAAACCTGTACGTGGCTTCCGGATTTTTTTTACACCTCAAAACCGTTACATTTTTTTTGCGCTGATTTTTTTTGTAGGCGCCTCATGGATTTACACCGGATTAAATAAAACTCGGGCAGGTACTACTTTGCAGGGGGTTAATTTTGAACTGACTGCTTTTTCGTATGAAGAAGAGGTGTATGTTTCTTTGCAGATAAAGCGCAGTAAAAACGCAAAGAACAATATGCCCCTTCCTGTAGAGGCTGAGTTTTTTGCAATTGATCCGAATAATCAGGTGGGGGATAAGCGGCAGGGACAACTCGTTTATGATGAAGGCGAAAAGTATATTCGTACAAAGTTTACGGATTATGATATAATAAGAGTAGATGTTATTTTGAACGCGGGGGGCACCGAAAAGGAGCTTTCTGCGGAGGTTAAGAGGTAGTTTATGAGCCGGTCGATTGCCTGCATAGATTATAGAAACGGAAAAATATTTATAGCAAAACGCCAGATGGTTGGTGATATGGGCGGACGCTGGGAATTTCCAGGCGGTAAAATAGAAGAAGGTGAAGATTTAGAAACTGCCGTAATCCGTGAAATGCAAGAAGAATTTGGAGTTACCGTAAGTGTAGGACAGAAAATCACAAGCGGCACCTTTACCCATCGTAACAAGCCTTGTACTTTAGATGTGTTGTCAATTCACTTCCCGCATGATGGAATGAAAGAGCGTTTTATTTTAACTGAGCATACTGATTACAGATGGGCTGATCTTGCTGAAATACCTGCACTGAACTTTGTAGATTCAGATCTTTCTGTTTATGATGCTGTAAAAAAGTGGTGTGAAAATGAAAAATAAAGTTTGCTTGCTGGCGCTTTTATTTGTTGGAGCGTTTTTGATTTCCTGTACAAAAAAATCTGAAGAAAAAATCATCTTTGATAACAGTCAGCCACTGGCTCTTGCTCCAGATGTTGAATGGGCTGTAGTTGTAGAACCTTATGCAGTTTTTAAGGAAACCGATGAATGGGGAGCTGCAACTGCGGGGCACTGCCGTAAAGGAGAAATCTTGCAGGTAAAAGGTAAGGCTGTAGATGCCGCTAAAGATACCTGGTACTATTTTGAAGGCGGATGGCTTCCTCAAAGTTGTGTTTCAATTTTCAGTAACAGATACAAGGCAGAGACTGTTTCTAATGGTCTTTTAAACAGCGAAAATTAAAACGGGTACAAAATGAAACAAAGCAGAATCAATATAATTGCAGAAATAGGAACATCTCATGAAGGCTCAATTGAAAAAGCTCGTGCTCTGGTTGATGCTGCTGCAGATTCCGGGGCTGACACAATTAAGTTTCAATGGGTTTATGCAAATGAGATTTTGCACCCAAAGACAGGTTTTGTAAAACTTCCGACAGGAAATATTCCGCTTTATGATCGTTTCAGGCAGCTTGAATGTCCTGTTTCTTTTTATAAAGAAATGATTGATTATGTTCATTCTAAAGGCTGTAAATTCTGCTGTTCTCCGTTTGGACTTCGCAGTTTAAAAGAGCTTCTGGAATTGAAACCTGATTATGTAAAAATTGCAAGTCCTGAATTAAATCATTATAAAATGCTGGAGCAGCTTCGAGACTGGCGTGATGCTCAAAAATCCCGTGGTGAGGCTATGGTACCGGTTGTGCTTTCAAGTGGTGTTTCAACCTTAGCTGATATTGATAAGGCTGTTAGAATTGTGGGACGCGAAGAAGTTTCACTGCTGCATTGCATTACAAGCTATCCGGCTCCTGAAGAAGAATATAATTTACGAGTAATTACAAATCTAAAAAATATTTTAGGAATTGAAGCAGGTGTAAGTGACCATAGTCTTGATCCAACTTTAGTTCCTGTTTTAAGCCTTTTGTGCGGTGGAACTGTAATAGAAAAACACATTACTTTGAGCCGTAAAACTGCGGGGCTTGATGATCCTGTTGCGCTTGAACCAGAACAGTTTGCCCTTATGGTGCATGTTGTTCATCAGACAGAAGCAACTCTCCGCCATTACGGGCAGACAGTTGGTTTTGAACGTGCATTAGATCAGCTTAGCGAGCAGTTTGGTCGTGAAAAAGTTGAAGCTGCTCTTGGGGATGGAGTAAAAAAACTTGCCCCTGCAGAAGAAGCAAACTACGGCCGTACAAACAGAAGCCTGCATTTTATGCGTGCCATGAAAAAAGGTGAAATTATGGGTGAGGGGGATATTGCAATTTTGCGCACAGAAAAAATCCTGAGTCCTGGCATTTCTCCAGAATTTTATGATTTAATGATTGGAAAAATGCTTGCCCGCGACGTAGAAGACGGAGCCGGTGTTCATTTTGAAGATTTTATTTAGTGTCATTCCCGTGCTTGACACGGGAATCTGCATACCATGGTGTTGTAAAGATTGTCGGGGCAAGCCCGACAATGACACAAATTAATTAATTATATCTCCAATGCGTTTCATCGCACACAGAGTTAAATCTTTATCAATATAATCGAATGCATTAGTGATTGGTGAGAGCATGCTGTTTAAGCCGCCGGTTGCAATTACTTTTATTTCTTCGAGTTTACAGCCGGTTTCTTTTACCAGGTCTTCCTTCATCTGTTTTAGAAGCCCTTCTACAAGGCCTTTGTATCCAAGAACAATTCCGCTCTGTACTGAAACTACTGTGTTTTTACCAAGACTTGTCGGTGGAATATCAAGTGGAATGGCTGGAATCTGTGCTGCATTTGCAAAAAGTGAATTAAAGGCTGTGCGGATACCAGGTGCAATTGCAACTCCGGCAATATTTGCGTTTGCATCAATCGCTGTAAACGAAAGAGCCGTACCAAAATCAGTTACTATACAAGGACATTTATAACGGCTCCAGGCTTCAAAAGCATCGCAGTAAAGGTCTGTTCCAATTTCATGAACAGCACTTTCTGGTACTTTGATAGGAAGTTTTGCGTAAATATCCGGGCCTATGATGATTGGTTTCTTTCCTGAAAAATGCTGAGAAACAATTACAAAAGGTCCGATGAGGGCTGGAACTACTGTACTCAATACAACTTTATTGATTTTTGAAAAATCAATTTCGGCATCACGGAAAAGAGGTCGGAGAAGTGAAAAGTATTCATCGCCAGTACGTTTAAGGTCCGTGCTGATACGCCAAGTGTAGAGAAGTTTTTCGCCATCAAAAAGAGCTGTTTTAATATTTGTGTTTCCGATATCGAAAATCAGTGTCATAAATAATCCTGTCTCTCACAGAGCTAAAGAGGGCACAGAGATAAAAATAAAAAAAAACTCTGTGTCCTCTTTTGCTCTGTGAGGAATTTATTTAATAAATACAGTTCCATCCTTAAATGTAGCGAACTTTGTATATCCCTGCTTTTCCAGCATATCATATTGAGGTCCTGGTTTCTTTGCCTTTTTGAGGATTGTTACTGCGTAGTTTGCGCGGAGTTTTTCTGCTTCAGCAATAACAACAGGGAATTCAATAGAATCATCATAAAGCAAAGCGCATTTTTCTTTATCACCAGGAATTTTGTAATTTTTTTCAAGAAGAATGCTGCAGATTCGCTCGAATCCGATTGAAAATCCAACAGCTGGAACCTGCTGGCCAATAAACTTACCAATCAGATTATCGTAGCGTCCGCCACCACCAACTGCACCGCTAAAGTCCGGGCTGCCAATTTCGAATACAACACCAGTGTAATAGCCCTGGCCACGAACGAGGCTTGGAGCATAGTTGATTTTATATTTTCCACCGCTGATTTTTTCAGCTGTAGAAATAATGTATTTAAGGTCATTTGCAATAGAGGCATCTGCACATTTTGAAGCAACTGCATCAACAGAAATCTCTCCACATTCTGCTTCCTTAATAAACGCAACAAGAGCTTTAATTGCTACTGCCGGCATTGCTTTTTCTGTAAGCTCAGCTTCAACGCCTTCAGCTCCAATTTTATCCATCTTATCAAAAGTGATGCAAACTGAATCCAAGGTATCTGCGGCAAACCCCATATTTTCAAGCATATTGCGGAGAATACGACGGTCGTTGATGTTGATTACAAAATTATCGAAACCGATGTTCAAAAGGGCGCGGGCTGTAACATCAATCAATTCAACTTCTGCATTGCAGGAAGAGTCGCCAAGAATATCGATGTCGCACTGAACAAACTCACGGCTGCGGCCTTTTTGAGGGCGTTCTGCACGGTAAACGCGATCTGTCTGAATTACCTTAAATGGAAACTGAAGTTCATTGCGGTTTGCTGCAAAAAAACGTGTAAGAGGAAGGGTGAGGTCGTAGCGTAAGCCCATATCAGAAAGGTTCTTTTCATCAACCGGCTGGTTCGCAAGGGCTGCTTCCAGCTTATCACCACGTTTAAGCACTTTAAAAATCAGATTGAGGTTATCGCCGCCATCAGATTTATCAAGATTTTCTGCATCTTCAAGCATTGGGGTAGAAATGCGTTCAAAGCCAGATGCGCGGTAAGTTTCCAGAATCTTTCCCTGTACATAATCACGCAGCTTCTGTTCTGCCGGTAAAATATCTTTCATGCCTTTTAATGCGTTTGTCTTCATATAATTCCTCTTTGCGGTAATAATAATGAAAAATGCTTTTTAAGACAATTAGTGATGTTATTTAAAAGAAAAGTGGCTGCCTGGAATCTAAGCAGCCATTATAAAATCAGGCGTTGGTATTATGCTTTTACTGTAATTTGTTCTTGAAGCTCCAGAACCTTTTCAAGTGGTAACTTCACGCATTTTGCAATGATTTCTGGAGCAATGTTTTCTTTGAGAAATTCAATGGCATCAGCTACAGCTTTTTCTTGTATACCTTTCTCTTTACCTGCATCAAAATCATAAGTTCTCTGTCGTTCCCATGTCATAAACTGAATCCTCCACTGCATATTACGTTTGGCATCTTTTACATAGCTGTCCAACGTAGATGTGTATGTACTTGCAGCCTTATTTGAAATCAGAAAATCAAAGAAAGCCTGTAATTCTTTATCTTCAACAATTTTAGCACATCTTGGTGCAATAAAAAAGTGTTTATATGAACGGTCATTGAGTTTTGTGATTCCATCTTCCTGACAGATATTTTCAAAAGTATTGATAGGAAGTTCATTGTCAAAAACATCTTCAAGACAAATAAAAATAACATGTGAATCTTTTAGTTTGTTATATTTTGCTCCAGGTTCAAGAGTATCCAAATCCATAAGGGCTGAATAATATCTCGCACGTTCCGGAAGTTCGTGTGTATTTATAACCTGAAGTTCAATATCATACATACGTTTTGTTTCCTGAACATAAACATCAAGCCTTATGCTTTTAGAATCATGATCAATTTCTATGATTTCTTCATTCGACATTTTCATGCGTTTTATTTTGATATTCAAAAGCATTTCCAATAGATGTTTACAAGCATCCGGATGATGTCTCATAACCTTATAGAAAATAAAGTTATTGGCAAGCGTTGCTTTTTTCCATTCTCTAAGCAGAACGGTATCACTTTTGATTGATTTAGACATAAGAGTCCTCCAAGTTTTTATTTACAGCACAGATATATGTACCAAGGTCATATAAACTGCCCTGTAATAAAAAAATGGGGGAAAAACACAAAAAAGAAGAATTGAAGTTTTACCCATATATAATATAGACAAAGATGTGTGAAAAAAGGAAGTGAAGGGAGAATCTAACAAAATAAAAAAAACTTTGCGATTTTATACGGAATATGTATAATAATTGTTAGATTTACATATAAAAAGGATAAAAAAAATGAGTGAAAAAAAATTATCAGTTGGAAGTATAATAGTATTATCATTAACATCACTATTATTAGTAGGATTAATTGTTTGTTCTTTTATTTTTTCTGAACAAAAATTTATAATTTCTAGTTCAATAATAACTTTAGTTTGTCTATTAATAATTTTAGTTTTAAGTAATTCCTTTGATAATTTCTCAGTAGGAAAAATACTTTCCATTTCTAGAGAAGCTAATGAAAATAAAGAGAAAGTAAAAATCCTTGAAAAAGAAAAAAGTGAAATTTTATTAAAACTAATTAATTTAAATTTACAATCTCAGTCATCATCAACAAATATAAACATTGGCCAACAAGATAATAAAAATGATATTACAGTAGAAAATCTTAATAGTGAAGAAAAAGCCCAAAAAGCAAAAGAAATCGAAGAAGATAATGAAGATATTTCTAAAGATAAAAAAATTCATAAAAGACTAGATCCTGATAAATTTGAAAATATGATTTTGAGAAAATACTTTGGTTTAAGCAAAAATGATTCCATTTTGCGTGAAGTAAAAGTAGTTGAACAATTCCAAGATATTGATTCAATAAGTAATAAACCTGTTTACTTTGATGCATATCTAAAAGAAGATAACAATGAATTATTTATAGACATTCGAAAAGGTAGAATACCTTCCATAATGTTTCATGATAGATTATATGTTCAGTTAAATAAAATCCTTGCATATCGTAAAATAAAGAATAACAATACTCAACTTTTATTATTGATAGCTCAAGAAAAAGATTCTGGTAATGATAGATATAATTATAACGTTGAAAGATTCTTTGAGCCTGCTAAAAAAATAGGCTTGTTGAATTTAGTTTATGTTGAATATGACAAAACTGAATATGAATCATGTTTAATTGAAATCTAACATGCACTTCAAATCGGATGTCGGGTCAAGCCCGCCACCGTTTAAGTGCGTAGTTATGATTACATACTATTAGAGTGGTTGGAAGAAGAAAGAATATGAATAAATTAATAGTACAGTATTATCCTGAAAAAACTCAAATTATTTTTTTTGATTTAGAGTTTTATGTTCCAGAAAGTGATAGAGAAGGTCGTTTAGGATTAAAAGCAAATCCATATAAAAATAATCATTTTTTAATTGGGGGAACCTTTCTTCGGTACTTTCCTCTTCTTAATCATGAAAAAAATAATATAAAGAAAGAATTTTGGATTTGGAACTATAATAATTCAGAAAAAGAAATGCTAAAAAATATTTTAAAATTTGTAGAAGAGTCTTGGAATATAATAAAAAGAAAAGATAATCAGGCAGAATTATTTTTTTTTGGAATAGGAATAAGTCGTGTTGATATACAATATTTATTTGCAAGATGCCATAAATATAATTTAAGGTCAGATGAAGTTTTATTCGATTTATTTTATAAATCAAGATTTTTAGATTTGGAAACAATTGTGATTCCATATTTTAAGAATAAAGACAATATGATGAAAACAAAATCGACAAAAGAAATTTTATCAAAATTCAAAATAGAAAGAGAGAGAGGTCCTTCTGCAAATATTTGGGAACAATATGAAAAAAAGGATTTTGATGCAATCCGAGAAAGAAATGTTTATGAAGTTTCGGATTTACCTGTAATGTATAAAAAAATCTTAAATTTGATTCATTTTGCTGGAATTATAAATAAATACTCAAATGAAGTATTTGAAAAAAAATTAAATGCATTAATAAATATTGAAGAATACGATTTTTTTAAGCAATGTTATATCAAAAATTCTGATGACTGGTATTATTTAAGTACCGAATTAAACGATGAGCAAAAGGATAGACTTTATGCAATTCAGTTAAAATTAAATAAAGCATAACAAAGTTTTGTAGCCTACAGGCAGTCAAGCTTGCTGTAGTACAACCAATTAGTATACAAACACCAGGGGCGTTGCGGGCCCTCCCGCAGAGAGGGTAGCGGAAAAGACCGGAGCGAACGGAGTGAGTGAGGACTTTGGAGCGAGGGAGATACTTCTCCCTCCTATAAAAATCAATTGACAAAATATGACTTTTCTTCTATATTGTTAATGTCAGTTTAATAGTTTATTAAAAAGACTCGTGAGACCCACGGGTCTTTTTTGTTGCCAGAAGCCGGTTTTTATGGCCGGTGGATTATCAAAGGATTTATGGAATACACATCTTATAAAAGCATTAAGTATTATGATGAGTGTGCTGCTCTTGTAGAGGGAATGGGCTACAAACTTGTTGAGCTTAAAATTGTTCCTTCAAAGACTACAACTAAAATTTCTGCAATGATTGCTTCGACTGAGCCTGATGGTAATATCGGAGTTAATGATTGCGCAAAGGTGCACAGAGTTCTTTTAACTCGTCTTGAGGCTCTGCTTGGTACAGAAGATACTATGATGGAACTTACAAGCCCTGGTATTGAACACAATATTAAAAATGCAGCAGAGTTTGCTGTATTTACGGGGCGTTCTGTTCGAGTTTGGGATAAAACTGTGAACGACTGGGTAGGCGGAAAGATTATTTCTGCTGATGATAAACAGGTTACTTTGGAAACTGAAGGCGGAGAGTCAAAATCAGTTTCTTATGAAAATATTGCGAAAGCAAAATTCAACTATAACTAAGTATTTTATGAAGCGGACTGCCGGTTGTCTTTTGGCGGAAGGGCGGTTCTGCGAGGAGATTTAAGATGTCAGAAATGGCAGAAGCAATCCGAGCGTTGATTTCGGAAAAAGGTTATTCAGAGGATTCAGTAAAACAGACCATCGAAAAAGCTCTGAAGGCAGCTTACAAACGTACTTATGGTGATGATGAAAACGCTATCGTTAAATTCAATGATGATATGTCGGATGTTTCTATTTATTCACGCAAGGTTGTTGTAGACGGTGTTTATGACCCTGTAAAAGAAATTGAACTTGAAGATGCTAGAAAGCTTGCTGGTGATGAGGTTGAAGAGGGTGATGAAATTGATATTCTTGAAGACCCTAAAACTTTTGACCGTTCTGCTGTAACTGTTGGAAAACAGACTGCTCATCAGGGCTTGAACGAAACATATAAAACATCTTTGATGAATGAATATAAAGACAAGATTGGCGAAATGATTATCGGTTATCATCAGCGTGAACGTAACGGCAACATCTTTGTTGACCTTGGAAACGCAGGCCGTATTGAAGGTTTCTTGCCAACAAAAAATCAGTCAAAGCTTGAAGTTTATGAAAAGGGCGACAGAATTAAAGCTCTCATCGTAGATGTAAAACCAACAAACACTGGTATTCAGCTTGTTCTTTCAAGAAGCGATACTAAGCTTGTTAGCTCAATTCTTGAAAAGGAAGTTCCGGAAATTGCTGATGGTACTGTAGAAATCAACAGAATCGTTCGCGATGCAGGTTACAGAACAAAGATTGCTGTTTCTTCTGCTCGTGAAGAAGTAGATCCTGTTGGAGCTTGTGTAGGACTTCGTGGTGTTCGTATTCAGAACGTTATCCGCGAGCTTATGAACGAAAAAATTGACGTTCTTAAGTGGGATGCTGATCCTGCAATTTTCATCAAAAATGCACTTTCACCTGCACAGGTTGAGCGTGTAATCATTACTGATGCTGATAAGAAACAGGCCCTTGCAATTGTAGAAGATTCTCAGTTCTCACTTGCAATTGGTCGTCAGGGACAGAATGTTCGCCTTGCAAACCGTTTGTGTGATTGGAACATTGACGTTAAGACAATTGAACAGGCTGAAGAACTTGATCTTTCTTCATTCAATACTGTTCAGAATGCACGTAACCTCTTCAACGACGAAGCTGTTGAAGAGATTTCTAAGATTTCTGAGCTTCCTGGAGTTGATGCAGAGGTTGCAGAACTTCTTAAGGCTGCCGGAATTGAAGAGTTCCAGGACTTTGTTGAAGCTTACGATAACGGAACAATTAATGTAGAAGGAGTTTCAAAAGAAGCTCTTGATAAGATTAACGAACTGATCAACGAAAATGTAGAGTTCGTAGAGGAAGAAGAACCTGAGACACAGGCAGAAGAAACTGCTGCAGAACCTCAGGCTGAAGAAACTGAGGCTGCTGCAGAAGAGGAGGAAGAATATTTCTGTCCTGAATGTGGAGCCAAGATTACTCTTGATATGACACACTGTCCAAAGTGTGGCGTTGAGTTTGAGTTTGAAGAGGAATAAGGAAGGTAAAAGATAATAATGGCTGAAGAAAACGAAAAAAAGCCCGGATTTGTAGTGCACAAGAAACAGCAGGATTCTGCTCCTGCCGCAGCTCCAGAAAAGAAAAAGGTGGTTGTTGTTAAGAAAAAGGCACCTGCAGCTCCTCAGACAAATACACAGCCTCAGAATCAGGCTAACTCAAATGGACAAGCTCAGGCTCAGAAGCATGTAGTTGTTAAAAAAGCTGAACCTGCAGCTCCTGCTGCCCATAAACCTGAAGCAAAGCCAGCTGGAAATACAAATGCCGGCCCTAAGCCGGAAGGTAACAAGCCTCGTACTTTTGAGTTGAACTCTGCGCGTCCAAACGTAAAGGCCGGAAATCTTTCTGACAGACCTCGTCAGGGTGGTTATAACCGTGACAGAAATGGTCAGGGCGGACAAGGCGGCTACCGTGGTGGACAGGGTGGCGGATATAACCGCGACCGTAATGGTGGACAGGGCGGTGGATTCAGCGGCTCTCAGGCTCGCCAGAATTACCAGAACCGTGACCGGGATAATAATGGTCAGGGGGGACGCGGCGGCTTTAACCGTGGCGGTCAAGGCGGCCAGGGCGGATTCAATCGTGGTGGACAGGGAGGCCAGGGTGGCTTCAACCGCGGTGGAAACGGTCAGGGCGGACAGGGAGGTTTTAGACCTCGTACAGGTGGAATGGGCGGTGGTGCTCCAGTTCCTCCAGTTGATCAGTCTCGCCAGCCTGCTAAAAAAGCATTTAAAGGCAAGAAACAGATATATAACCGCAAGGACGAAGAGCAGTACGATGACAACCTCTTTGGACAGAAGAAGAAGGTTGAAACTCCTGCAAGCGTAGTTCCAAAAGAAATTGAAATTATGGAAACTGTATCAGTTTCTGATCTTGCGCGCAAAATGAATCTTAAGGCAAGCGAAGTAATCGGAAAACTCATGGGAATGGGTATGATGGTTACTATCACTCAGTCTATTGACTCAGATACAGCTACCTTGCTTGCTGCAGAATATGGCTGTGAGGTTCATCTTGTAAGTCTTTATGATGAAACTGTAATCGAAAGCGAAAAGGATGATGGCGTAGAGCTTCTTCCTCGTCCTCCGATCGTAACTGTAATGGGACATGTAGACCACGGTAAGACTAAGACTTTGGATGCTATTCGTCATTCTCATGTTGCAGAAGGCGAAGCCGGTGGTATTACTCAGTCTATCGGTGCTTACTCAGTTTCAACTCCTAAGGGAAAGATTACATTCCTCGATACACCAGGTCACGAAGCATTTACTATGATGCGTGCACGTGGTGCTCAGGTAACAGATATTGTTGTTCTTGTAGTAGCTGCTGATGATGGTGTAATGCCTCAGACTATGGAAGCTATTGCTCACGCTAAGGATGCTAAGGTTCCTATCATCGTTGCTGTAAACAAGGTTGATAAGCCTGAAGCAAATCCTGACCGTGTTAAGACTCAGCTTTCTGAGCAGGGACTTACTCCGGAAGAATGGGGTGGAGATACACAGTATGTACACATCTCTGCTCTTAAGAAAGAAGGTATTGATGATCTTCTTGATGCAATTCTTCTTCAGGCTGAAATGCTCGAACTTAAGGCTAACTATGAATGCCGTGCAGAAGGTAAGATTCTTGAGTCTCGCGTAGATCAGGGACGCGGTGTTGTATCAACTGTAGTTGTACAGCGCGGTACCCTCAAACAGGGAGATCCATTTGTTGCAGGTATTTATTCTGGACGTGTTCGTGCTATGTTTGATGACAGAGGCCGTCGTATTCAGGAAGCTGGTCCTTCAACTCCTGTTGAAGTTCTTGGTATGGATGAAATGCCAAATGCTGGTGACCCATTCCAGGTAACTGAAAGCGAAAAGGATGCTAAGGCAATTTCTGCAAAACGTCAGGAACTTAAACGCTTTGAAGCTGCTAAGGCAGTTAAGAAGACAACTCTTGAATCTCTTTATAGTGATATTGCAGACAGTGAAGTTAAAGAGCTTAAGGTTATTATTAAGGCTGACCTTCAGGGATCTGCAGAAGCACTTAAGTCTTCTTTGGAAAAGCTTTCTACTCGCGAAATCCGTCTTTCAGTTATTCACTCAAGTGCGGGTGCTATCAATGAATCAGACGTTACACTTGCTGCAGCTGACTCAAATGCAATCATCATTGGTTTCAATGTTCGTCCTACTCCAAAGGCAAAAACTCTTGCCGAGCAGGAACAGGTTGAAATCAGAAAATACAATATCATCTATAAGTGTGTTGAAGAGATTCAGCAGGCTATGGAAGGTATGCTTCAGCCGGATACAAAAGAAGAAGTTATTGGTCAGGTGGAAGTACGAAATACCTTCAAGGTACCAAAGGTTGGCGTTATTGCCGGTTGTTCGGTTTCAGAAGGTATTGTTCGCCGCTCTGCAAGCGTAAACCTTGTTCGCGACGGTATCGTAATCTTCACAGGAAAGATTTCTTCCCTCAAGCGCTTTAAGGACGATGCTAAGGAAGTTAGCGTAGGCTACGAATGTGGTATCGGTCTTGAAAACTGGCAGGATATTCAGGTTGGAGATAAGCTTGAAGTATTCGAAATTATTGAAGTTGCAAAGAAGCTTGGCAAGACTATCGCCGAAGAAGAAGCAGAGGCTGCAAAGCGTAATGTAACTGCTGGTGGTTCAGAAGGAGCTAAATAATGGGACAGTATCGTATTCAGAGGCTGAATGATCAGCTCCGCGATGAGATTTCCCAGTTGATTTTGCGCGGGGAGGTAAAAGATCCACGCGTAAACACCTTCTTAAGTGTAAATCGCGTAGAAGTTACTTCTGACCTGAGTTATGCAAAGGTTTATGTTTCTTCCTTCCTTCCTGATGGACAGGTTAAGAAGGGGGTAGACGGGCTTCAGGCAGCTGCTGGTTTTATTCAGCGCGAGATTGCTAAAAAACTGCGAATCCGTCAGTTTCCTAAGCTGCAGTTTCAGGTAGATGCTGGAATGAAAGCAGGTTTTTCAATGGTACAAAAGCTCAATGAACTTGAGCGTGAAGAAAAAGAAATAGAAGAATCAAAAAAATCTTCTGAAGAATAATTAAAAAGCGGTGCATGTTTGATTGTTTTGCACCGCTTTTTTTTTATTTCTTAGGGCTCGTGAGCCCGTGAAAATATGGAGCGAAGCGGAATATTTTCACAATAAACCACCCGCTATGCGGGTGTGCGACAAATGCT
>CAMNIU010000177.1 GCA_946540605.1 uncultured Treponema sp. | reverse complement strand
TCATACTCAAAATATAAAATATTGGTGCTTTTCTTGCAATAAATAACCTATTTATATTATAGTTAAATCATGAAATCGCTTAAAAAATCAATTTTATTTCTTATTATATTATGTGCAGGAGCAAATCTTTGTTTTGCTGCCGGAAAGAAAACTAAAAAAGCTTCACCAAAATCAGATATAAGAATTGTTTCTCTTGGACCTTCTGCAACAGAAGTAATTTTTGCAATTGGGGCACAGGAGCTTCTTGTTGCACGAACTGATTTATGTGACTATCCGCCTGAGGCAAAAAATATTCCGTCAGTTGGCGGCTTTGCAGGAAACACACTTAGTCTTGAATCAATAATTTCCTATGAGCCGACACTGGTTTATCTTTTTGCAGAAATGCATGAAGGTTTTGTAAAGCCATTACAGGATTTGGGAATTCAGGTTTATCGCTCAAATGCAACTTCTATTGAAGCTGTAAAAAATGAAGTGCTGGATATTGGAAAACTTACCGGCTACGAAAAGCAGGCACAGAAAGTTGTAAAAGAGATGGATGAAAAATTAAATCGCACAAAAAAAATGTACGAGACAAAAATTGAGGCAGACGCAAAACTTCCAACTGTGTATTGGGAAGTGTGGCATTCGCCGATGATGTCGTGTGGGAAAAATTCTTTTATGGGCGATATTATTGCAAAGGCTGGCGGAAAAAATATTTTTGCAGAGGAAGAACAGGCTTATCCAATCATAAATGAAGAAGCAGTTCTGCTTGCTAATCCGGATTTTATTTTCTACTCAGGAGACGGAATGGGAGGCGGAAAACCTTCTGAACTCTTGAAAGCAAATGGCGGCATTTATTATATGGGCGACGACGACAGCTTTGTTCGTTCAACTCCGCGTTGTGCAGATGCCGTTGAAAAACTAGCTGCGATTCTCTGGAACTAATAAAGTAGTGTGAGCTTTGAGGTTTGAGTAGTGAATAAAAAAGGAAGAGTTTTTCTATTAATAGTTCCTTGTGTTTTACTTGTGCTATGTGGCATAGTTGCAGTATGTATCGGAACAAAATTTATTTCACCGTTTTCTGTTTTATTGCAGACTTGTTCTAAAACTGATTTTCTTGTAATCACCAAAATTCGCATTCCACGCATTTTACTCAGTGTGATGTGTGGAGCCCTGCTTGGCGGAACCGGTGCGGTTTTTCAAGGACTCTTTCGTAATCCTCTTGCAGATCCCGGAATTATGGGAGTGTGTTCAGGAGCAACCTTTGGAGCTGTTCTTTCAGGATTACTGCCGGTTGCCGCATTTTCCATTTTGAGCCCGACTACACTTTTTGCCTTTGCGGGTGCGCTGCTTTCTGCAGTTTGTGTATTTTTCTTTTCAAAAATCTTTCATGAAAATTCTAGCGTTACTCTGCTGCTCAGTGGTACAGCAGTTGGAACATTTTTCTCGGCTGTCGCCTCGATAATTCTTTTGACCCACGAGAGCGATTTACATTCTTTTTACGTTTGGACGACAGGAAGCTTTAATGGTAAGGGCTGGAAGGAATTTTATGTGTTTGCAATTCCTTCTATTATATCGCTTGTTTTGTTAGAAGGGGCTGCAAGACATCTTGATGTGCTTGTGTGTGGAGAAGAGTCGGCTCAGACTTTGGGATTGAACTATAAGGTGCTGAGGAACTATGTGCTTGTGAGCGGCTCACTTGCGTCGGCCTGTGCGGTTTGCTCGGGCGGAATTATTTCCTTTGTAGGGCTGATTGCGCCGCACATTGTGAGAAAGATTTATGGACCTTTGCACAAGGTTTTGATTTTTGAAAGTATGATTTTTGGGGCGCTTTTGATGCTGGCTGCGGACACGGTGGCGCGGACAGTGGTTGCGCCTTCTGAACTGCCGGTGGGTATTATAACTTCGCTGATTGGTGTGCCCTGCTTTATTTTGATACTTGTAAAGATGAGTGGAGCGAGAACAGGAGGCAGAGTATGATAGAAGTAAAAAATCTGACTGCCTTTTATGAAAAATCCGAAAGAACAATTTTTGATGATATTTCATTTAAGCTAACTAACGATAGTTTGTCTGCCTTGTGTGGAAAAAACGGCTCAGGAAAAAGTACGCTGCTTTTGCTGATGGCGGGAATTGTCCCGGCAGGGCTTAAGGTGAGCGGTGATGTTTTTATAGACGGACACTCCGTGTTCAAGATGAAACGTGAGGAGGCCGCAAAAAATATTTCGCTCCTTCTGCAGAACGAAACTCCGGTGTGGAATCTTACGGTGCGTCAGTTTGTAGAGACGGGGTTGTATTCTTTTGGGAAACAGCCGCGGGATGTGGCTGACGGGGCGGTGGATGAGGCGCTCTCAAGTCTTGGAATTCTGGATTTTGCGGATAAACTGATTTTTAATATATCGGGCGGTGAGTTTCAGAAGTGCCGCCTTGCACGCTGCCTGATTCAGAAGTCTCCAGCTATGCTTTTTGACGAGCCTGCAGAAAATCTTGATATGCCTTTCCAGATGCAGTTCTTGAATAAGATACGAGAGCTTTCTGAAAATAAAACAATTCTCTTTTCGATTCATGACATAAATACGGCAGCTCTTTTTGCTACAGATTTTTTGCTTTTGAGTAAGGGAAAAATTATTCAGGCCACACGGGATGAAATCTTTAAGCCGGAAATATTGTCTAACGCATTTGGTGCGGATGTAAAAATTTTTGAGCATCCGCTACAGGGAATTCCGCAAGTTCTCTTTAAATAGACGGAGCGTTGCGGGGGTGGCTAGCTCCCGCTGGAAAGGGTAGCGGACAAGACCGGAACGAGCACAGCGAGTGAGGACTTGGGAGCGAGGGGAAGGCTTTCCCCTCCTTGAAGATCCAATAAGAAAATTTTGCATATCTTTACATTTTCCCACATATTTTGTTAAACTATGCCGCTAAGGAATTTTTTATGGAAAAGAATGAATTTAATGGCGGCACAGAGAAAGTTGTCGCTCCTACAGAAAACAAAATGGGCACTATGCCTGTCGGAAAGCTTTTGATTCAGATTTCGCTTCCGATGATGATTTCTATGTTAGTGCAGGCTCTCTACAATGTTGTAGACAGCATTTTCGTTGCACAGATTTCGGAGAATGCACTTACTGCGGTTTCGCTTGCATTCCCTATTCAGAACCTGATGATTTCTACTGCGGTTGGTACTGGCGTTGGTGTTAATGCTTTGCTTTCCCGCCGTCTTGGAGAGCAGAACGAAAAGGGTGTTACTGACTCTGCCATTAATGGTATTTTTCTTTATGCAATCACTATGATTGTTTTTATGGTTCTGGGATTTTTTATTCCCCGCCTTTATTTTGAATCACAGACTAACAATGCAGAAATTATTGAGTATGGTGTTACTTACCTTGAGATTTGTATGATTGTTAGTGTGGGCTTATATGGTGCAATTCTTTTTGAACGTCTTTTACAGTCTACAGGCCGTACTGTGCTTTCTATGATTTCTCAGCTTGCGGGTGCCATTATAAATATTGTTTTTGACCCTCTTTTGATTTTTGGTCTTGCAGGCTTCCCTAAAATGGGTATTGCTGGTGCTGCATGGGCTACTGTTTTTGGTCAGATTGTAGGATTCGCTATTTCTTTGACTTTGAATCTTACTAAGAATAAGGAAATTAAATTCAAGCTTAAAGGCTTCCGCCCTCACGCAAAAACTATTGGTGAGATTTACAAGGTTGGTGTGCCTTCTATTCTGCTTGGTTCTATCGGTTCGGTTTTGACTTACCTTATCAACCTGATTCTTGGTGCTTTTACTATGACTGCGGTTGCGGTTTATGGCGTTTACTTTAAGCTGCAGAGCTTTATCTTTATGCCTGTGTTTGGTTTAAATAACGGTATTGTTCCTATTGTTGCTTACAACTATGGTGCAAAACGCAAGGACAGAATCATGCGTTCAATTAAGCTTTGCGCTATTGCGGCTGTTACAATTATGGCGGCAGGTCTTTTGATTTTCGAACTTTTCCCACGTCAGCTGCTTGCCATGTTCAATGCTTCTGAAGAAATGTATGCAATTGGTGTACCTGCTTTGCGCCGTATTGCAATTCACTTCCCGGTTGCAGCTGTTTGTATTACTTTGATTTCAGTATTCCAGGCTTTGGGCAAGGGCTTGCTGAGTATGGTTGTTTCTTTCGTTCGTCAGGTGATTGTCTTGCTGCCGGCTGCTTATCTGCTTTCGCTTACTGGTGATGTAAACAATATCTGGTGGGCCTTCATTATTGCAGAAGGTGCTTCGGCTGTTGCAAGTTTTATCGGAATGCAGATGGTTTATAATAAAGATTTGAAGAATTTATAATTTTGGTTTAAGAATGAGGGGGAAGTCTCCCCCTGGCTTCAACCGCCTGTGGCGTTTTCCGCCACCCTCTCTGCGGGGGACACCCCCGCAACGCCCCCTCTACAAACTTAAAGT
>CAMNIU010000176.1 GCA_946540605.1 uncultured Treponema sp. | reverse complement strand
AATCCCAGAAATGGGCCGCTTCTACCGCCACTGGCTCATCGAAAAGGGCTTCCCACACCACGGTGCCGTTGCATTCGGCCACTTTGGAAAAGCACTCTATGAAGTATTCAAGTACATTGGTGTAGATGTAAGTGAGATTGGATATAACCAGCCAGCTGGAGTTAGATACCCTACTGAGAATCCATGGGGATAATTAGACGTAACGTAATCTGCGAGTTTGTATGCAACTGCGTACAAACTCGGTAGTGAGCACAGCGAACGAAAAAATCCTTGGGCATAGTAGTCTGAGGTGTCATTGCGAGGAGCCGTCAGGCGACGTGGCAATCCATAATGTAGATTGCTTCGTGTCGTACGCTACGCGTACTTAGCTCGCATTGACACATTTTTTGAAAGACTGTCGAGATATCGGCAGTCTTTTTTTATGGAAAAATGTGATGATGGCCTACTAAAATTAAATTTTTTTAAATTTGTAGGCCAGAGATTATGGAAAATACGGTTTATTTTAGTGTTTTAGCCTACAAAATAAGTATTTTTACAATTTCTGTAGGTTTATATTAATGAAATCTTCATTTTTTTATATTATAAAAAATGAAAAACCATTTATTTGAGCCTACAAAAATGATTTTTTTTCAATTTAGTAGGCTCAAACATATTTTTTTCTCATTAGAAGCTGAAATTTCAGCCTACAGAATTGTTATTTATTTGAAATATGTAGGTCGAAAACATTTAAATCGTATTAAAAAAACTATATTCCAGGCACTGGAACAGACAGAAAGATACTTTCATGGATTTATTCGAGGTTACATAACATGATGGTTGAGTAGTTCTTTAGTTTATTGAAAACCATAATTTATGGATAAAGAATCTATTTTATGGTATTATTAAAAAAAAATTACAAAGGAATAAAAAATGAAAACAAAAAAGCTTAAAAAGATCTTCCATCTTCCATCTTCCATCTTCCATCTTCCATCTTCCATCTTCCATCTTCCATCTTCCATCTTACTAATATCTATTTTTGCAGCATTTTTATTTGTAAGTTGTGAAAAACCAACTCAGGAGTCAGACCTGGGACATGCATTACGTGTAATTGTTTATTACAAATGTGATACTTATTCAAGTAGTTTTATGTATCCAGGTGCACCAAAAAAAGATGGCTACGGTATTTATCAGGTAATTTTAAAACTTGACAATAACCAGCTTACAGATGAAATGCTTAATCAAATGAACGAATTTATAAATTCGTGCGGCATAAATAATTTTTCGGGTAATTGGTATAGCAATTCTGAACTAACTAATAGACTTACAGCAGGACCATTAGCTTCTAAATGGGAAGATAATTATTACAATTATTTTGCTTATACACAGATTGAAGAAGACCTTACACCAAAATTTACAGAATGGATAATACGCGATTCTAATAATATTTACAGATTTGGTTCAAGCAATTTTGATATTTATCCTATAGATACTTCTAATGTTAATTTTGATGATGAATTGAAAAATCGCAGCTACAGCCCTTATGAAGTTGGCAGTGTTTATTACATTGATCCTGAAACAAATAAAACAGGAGAGCAATGGCAGCCGGGAGAACCACTTCAGGGTAAAAAAATCTTTGTAGATTTAACTACAGACTGGTCTAAGCAGAAGTATGGTATTAAGTTTGTAAATACTGTTACAAAAAACGCCCCTTTTAAGGAACCATACTATCATTGTGATTACAGAAAAAATTCAATTAAAGTTAAGGATTATCTACAGAATACAAATTATGAATATCTAAAAATTTATAAAGGAACTTTTTTATTTGATGGTGACATAATGTGGTTTAAGGATGCTCCTCTTTCAGAAAATGACACCATTGAATTATATGATTTAATAAGGATAGATACCTGCCAGTCATTCTGCGATATTTGTGTTATTGATGAAAACGGCATTACCAATCCATTGCGTGAAAATGGTTCTGATATTACATATGAATTTAAGGAAGATGAGATATCTGAGTATGATTTAGGTGATGTAGGACAGGTTGTTTCTGAAAAAGGATATTTTCCTATATATATTAATGGTTCATTATGGGTACCTAAAACTTATTATCGGCTTAATTCCTCTACTGAAGTTCCTGCTTCAGATGATGAAGTTTGGTCTATAAATGATTATACTTATATCCAGATAAAAGATGGCTGCAGAACATCGAAACTTAATGGAACAATATTCATTCTTGTAGAACCATTTATATAATATTATTAAAAAAATATAATTATTATCCAAAAATGATATGCACCGTTTTTACAAAATAAAAGTAAAATTGGTGTATATCAAAAAAAAGTATATTTTTCTTAAAAGGCGGAATCAAAAGGCTGGACAACCTTTATTTTCCGTCGCATAAGTCTAAAATTTTTTTACCGCTCCGTGTCCCGGGCAAATTATATAATCACTGTATTTACTTACCAGGTAGTCGCGGGCTTTTCGAGCGAGTTTTGGGTCTGAATCTACACCTGTCATAAGGAAAGGAGCCAGGGCATTGAACTCTTTCTGCTCATTAGAAAAGCCTTTGATATTTACGTAGATGTCGCCGCTGAAGACCAGTTTTAGTTCATCACAGACTATTACGGTGTCGCCGCGGACATGGCCGCCTTTGCCTTCGTAAAAGTCGAAGCGTTTGCCGCCGAAGAAGTGGCTTCCGATTGGTGCGAGAATATCATCACTCTCTCTTCTGCCTATGACAATGCACTTTTCCAAAGCTGGAGGAACATAACCGGAAATAATTCTGCTCAGGCGGCAGTAAGGTTCATGCAGAGGATTCTGCTCGCGGAAATCAGCTGTGCCGGAAACATCCAGTACAAAGTTGTCGTAGCAGTTGCCGCTCATATAAATTGCATCAAACTCCGACAAAATGCCTACATGATCCAGGTCGCCGTGAGTAATAAAAGCCGACTTTTTAATTGTTGAGTAGCCGTGGAACAACTCCTTAAACAAAGCCACCATCTCGCTGCGATAACAGGCAAAGCCACAGTCAACGAACAAAAGTTCATCATCGGTTTGCAGAACATAGGTGTTACTGCCACAGGGCGGCTCAATCGTAAAGAGGGTCATTTTATCATTCAGGGTGATAAAGGAAACATCCGGCTTAAAGTTTTCGCCTTTTCGCTCGCGTACAAAACTTGCAAAACGCCTTATGTAATCAAAGGTTTTAAGTGGAGATTTTTTCTGCTCATCAAGCAGCTGCATCATTCTGTTTGCGTGGACTAAGACCTGGTTTGTGGTTTCCTGATCCAGCCCCAGAATTTTTCGCATTTCGTTGGCAAAGGTAACGTAGAAAACTGTTCCGTCGAGCAGGCGGTCGGTTACTTCGTAATCTAAAATCTTAATTTCACAAACCTGAGAAATCTCACCTATCAGACTGCTGATTTCGGAAGTATTTTCTATAAAAAGGCCCATCTTAAAATATTGAAAGCCTGTTCCGTTTTCCTGAGAACTTATGTAAGAAATGTTTACGCTATGCTTGTGTAAAATCTCAAGTACAGGCATAACGGCACCGCTAACATCAGGCAGAGTCAAGACAATCATCAGAATCTGACTTTCCGTGCCGTCCTTATCTTCGTCTGTAAGGTAGCCGCACTTTTTAAGCTCGTCCTGAATCTGGCTGTGTTCCTCTTCTGAAGCAGAAACTTCAATAAAAAGTGTATGCAAATCTACAGCTTTGTTGTAATTCACGCGGACAATATTGCCTCCGTGGCTGGCTATGATTTTTCCGGCCACGAGAAAGGCACCGGCTTTATCCGGCATTTTGGTTACATAAGTTTTTTTCATAGCCGAGATTATAGCATTTTTGAGATTGCGATGACTATGGCAAGATACGTTCTACAAGATGTAATCAGGCAAACTTTATACAACACTCAAATACGCAGCGGTCACCTTCTTTAATATGTACAAAGTTTTTCTTGTTATTGGTTGGATCGACACGTCTGTATACACGGAGAGTTTGACCTTCCTTACTTTCACCTGTGTAGTGCACTTCGAGATCTGTTACTTCGTGAGTCTGCAGAAAATCATCTGAGAAAACGCAGAGGGCAAACTTTATGTACTCAATGTTATTCATGTGATGAGACATATCAATATGGCAGGAACGAATTACCTGTTCAAAGGCAAGTTCCTCATCAGAAAAATCAGAAGGGAAACGTTCAAATGGTTCGTAGAAAAGCGGTTCGGGGAAATCTTCTTTTGGATAGGGAAGAGTTGTGATTTTTACAGGACGGTGTGTTTCAAGACTCAAAACGCAGGCTTCCTGATTTGCAAGAAGAAGACATTTTCCTTCTTTATCTGTAATTTCTGTATTGATATGAGTGCGCATTCCAAGATTGTCGATTGGAAATGTGCGTGCTGTAACAATTTCACGCCAGTCTGGGCGACGTTCAAAATGAACTTTCGTTTTTGTGAATACCCAGAAGTCATTGAATTTTTCACGGTAAATAACGCCGTCGCAGCCCATTGCATTAAAGCATTCTGTAAGGTTATCTTGAACTAACAATACTGATTGAGCTACACCCATGCGAACAGAAGAATCAATAAAAGCGGAAGAAATTTCACGCTGACTTTCAAAAATCAAGTTGTTATTCATAACTTACAGTATAGTGAAATCGTGGCTGCAAATCTATTGTTTAAAAAGATTTGAATCACGAACGGAAAATGCGCATGTTTTCAAATATGCGCAAAATTCATTTATTGAGAAAAGGAAAAACCCAATATATAATAATTTGAGGTGAAAATTGTGACTAAGATACAGGAAATATTGTTTAAATATCAGGATGAAAAATATGCTGATTTTTCAGCAAAGCTTGTACCAACGCTTTCTCGAGATGCCTTTATAGGGATTCGTGCACCGAATTATAAAAATATTATCCGGGAAATAAATTGTCTTCCTGCAGAAGAAAAAGAAAATTTTCTTAAAGATTTACCTCATAAATATCATGAAGAAAACTGCCTGCAGATTGCACTTATCAATAAAATTAAGAATTATGATGAATGTCTTGCGGCATTAGAAAACTTTTTGCCGTACATAAACAGTTGGGCTGTAAGTGATGGACTTAATCCTCCAGTTCTAAAAAAGAACAGAATGCAGTTATTGCCAAAACTTGAATTATGGATAAAAGCGGATGAGCCTTATATTAAGAGAGTAGGCATGCTGCTTTTAATGAAATATTTCCTTGATGATGATTATAAAGCCGACTACCTTGAACTGCCTGCATCAATTCGCAGCGATGAATATTATGTAAACATGATGACGGCCTGGTTATTTGCCGAGGCGCTGGTAAAGCAGTGGGATACAGCAATAACTTTTATACAGAATAAAAAATTAGATACCTGGACACATAACAAGGCAATTCAAAAGGCCTGTGAAAGTTTCCGGGTATCTGATGAACGAAAAGACTATTTACGAACTCTAAAAATACACAGTTTATAAAAGTTTAGTATTCAACTTCTATGCTGCCAGAAGTTGTTGAAAGTTCCAGGAGAGGACCACCGCCGTTGATTTTTTCGTAGTAAGTGTCGCGTGGAACAAACTTGTTGCTTGTGAACTTATTTTTTAAAGTGCCGCTGTTTGAATGTGAGGCTACTTCAAACGAAGCATCTTTTGGCAAAATAATATTGATGCTACCGCTTGTAGAGGTTGCGCTTGATTTTGCGAGAGGTGCATTTATCAGTTCAAGATAGATTTCGCCACTGGTTGATTTTGCATCAAAGTAGTCGCAGTCGAGTTGCTTTACTTCGATTTCTCCGCTGGTGGTTTTGAAACTTGTGTATTCTGCTGCAAATCCGTTTACTTCAATTTCTCCGCTAGTTGCAGTCAAAGTTCCTGTGCTTCCTGTATATTGTTTGATTAGGATTTCGCCGCTGCTTGTTTCTGCAGTGAAGTCGTTTGCATCAAGGTTGTTGGCTTCGATGTCGCCGCTTGAAGCGCGAAGTTTTATTGTATCTGCGTACAAGCCCTGTTCAGAATAGATTTCACCGCTGCTTGTTGTAATGAAAATCTTCTGGGCAGAAAGTAATGTTTTTACTGTGATTTCGCCGCTGGAAGCTTTTAATTCAATTTCATTGAAGTTTTTATGCTGAGGAATGTAAACAATGACAGTACAACGGGTTCCAATAGCAAAACTGCTGGTAGAATCTATATAAAGGGTTGAACCGGAAGTTTTTACACGTGGTGAAGCTTTACGGTTATTGCTGTAGATTTCGACATCAATTGTGTTGCCGTAGGTTTCCTGAATTTCAAGATTTTCCCAGGCTAAGCCAAAATTAAGATTTTTGATAGAAGATTCAGTGACTTCCTGTTTGTCTAAAAGATTTGGAAGTGCAAAAACGCTTGATGCTAAAGATAATAAAAGGGTTCCAATAATCAGTTTTTTCATTTTTATACCTCTATATATTATAACACGTTTCGGGAATAAAAGTGTCACTTTTATGTGTTGAATGGATTCCCCAATCAAGTCGGGGAATGACACTTGTAATTTTATTGTGTATATTAGTCTTATGAAGAACAAGAAAAATAACGAGCTGGCAGTCTGCGGTTTTGCGACTGTAAAAAAGCTTGAAAAAAATCATCCGGAGAAGATTACACGGCTTTATTTTACAGAAGAAGTAGCACCGAAATTTGGCGGCTTGTGTAAAAAGCTTGCAAAGGTTCACGGAATATATAATCAGAAGCCTGCTGGTGATTTGGAAAAACTGAGTGGAACTGTTCACCACCAGGGTGTAGTGGCAATGATTGAAGCGCCGCAGATTGAACCGCTGGACAGCGATATTACCGAGGGATGGTGCGAGCGCGGCGAAAATGCGGTTTTGCTGGACAGGATTGGGAACGCGAACAACTTCGGGGCGATTGTTCGAAGTGCGGCATTTTTTGGAATTAAAAACATTGTGATTCCTTTGGACGAGGCGCAGAGCTCGATTACGACTAGCAGCTATAGAGTTGCCGAAGGTGGAATGGAATACGTTAATATTTATAGTGTGAATTCCAGTGTGAGGTTGTTGGAAGCCTTGAAAGGAAAAATGCTGCGAGTGGGAACCGATTTAAGTGCAAAGAAGTCTGTAGATTTTTTGAGTACGGCAGATGCCCGCAAGAAGCCGGTCCTTATTGTTCTTGGAAATGAGGAGCAGGGAATTAGTGAGGCGGTTCGTAAAAACTGCGACGAGCTGGTGATTATTCCCTGGGGCGGAATGAAAGAGGGAGCCACGGAAAGTTTAGTGGACAGCCTTAATGTTGCTCAGGCGGCCTCGGTGATTTTTTACGAGCTCACTAAGTAGCGGGTTTTAGGGCAAGCGCCCTAGGAGAAGGGGTAGCGGAAAACCGCGAAGCGGGTTGAAGCGAGGGGGAGACTTCCCCCTCCTATATTTTAAAATATAATAAA
>CAMNIU010000175.1 GCA_946540605.1 uncultured Treponema sp. | reverse complement strand
AACACCTTTCAGGAGCATTTCTATCTGTTCATGATTAAGCTGCCTTACCTGTTCCTGTGTATCAGGCCATGGCCAGTGACCTTTTTCCAGCTTTTTCTGCGCTACCCAGAATCCTGTTCTGTCCCACCAGATCATTTTCAGAATATTTCGTTTTCTGTTACAGAATAGAAATACTGCTCCGCTGAAAGGGTCATCCTTCATTATTGATTTTATGATTTCAAGAAGTTGATCCTTTGATGCAAGCATATTTGTAGTTCCTGGTCTGATAATTATTCTTGTATGTGAAAAATCTAATCTCATATACTTGCCGCCGTCTGAAGGATTTTAAAGAGATTTGTTTCGCAGGTTTCTATTGGGATGTCAATTTCGATTCCTCCGGCTCTTACTGTAATTAAATCTTTTCGATTCTTTGAAAGATTTATTCCTTGTTTTGATACTTTTGGGATATCAAGTTCAACAAAATCTGTCGTTGAAAAGACTTCGTTTTTCGAAGGTGCTGGATGCATTACTTCATCAATCCAGCTTTTTAATGCATCCGGCTGGATGCTGTGCATCTGACTGAAGGTTTCAATATCCATGTTTGAAACTGCAAACTCGTTGATGAGTTCTTCTTTTACTCGTTTTACAGGGAATATCATAAAAAAATCTCCTTGATCTTAAAAATCAAGAAGATTATATGACATGCAAATTTTTATTCGTAGGGGGTGCTGGTTTGATGCTTACGAGGATTAAAAATGGAAAAAATAACTTCAATATTTACACTTCATGCAAAATCATATCACTGTACAGTAAAAAACAACTTTTCTTTGATTTGTAGATAAAACAAAAAATTATATTATTATCATAAATCAGTGTTATAATATTTGTTGATGGAGAAAGAGAATATTTCAATTTTTGAATTGATGTCGAAACCGGAAAAAATTAATTTCGCATTTCAGCCGATTTTTGAAATTGAGACCGGTAATATTTACGGCTACGAAGCACTCATGCGCCCAGACCCATATACCCCAATGGAAGTCATTGCTGAATTTGCTCGCTTTGATCGACTAAATGAAATAGAAGGATTTACAACCTATTATGCTTCCAAACAGTTTTTAGAGAATAATCTCAAAGGTAAATTATTTTTAAATTCATTCCCATCAGCTTTTGTTTCTGATGAAATGATGGTGAAAGTTCTTGAATTGAGTAAGCAAAATTTTAAGGGTGGTCGTCTTGTTATTGAGATGTTAGAATACACAGAGTTTAACAGTCATGCACATTATAAAAAAACTTCTCAATTTGAAAGAGCAAAGACAGGCCAACTTATTGCAATAGATGACTACGGTACTGGAAAAAATATCGATGAAGAATGTATCAACTTTTATAATCCAGATATTGTAAAAATAGACCGTGCCCTTATTTCAAATATTCACAAAAATATCACAAATCAAAAGGCATTAATTGATATCTGTAACTACCTGGAGAAAAAAGGAATTATAATTCTTGCAGAAGGTGTTGAAACTCAAGAAGAATATGATTACCTCAAAAACTATCCAATAAAACTTATGCAAGGTTTCTTCTTGGGTAAACCTCAGATTTTTAAGGACTATTCAAAGTAATTTTGATTACGCTTCCCGTTTTGTGTATTTTACTCGTGGAGAAGTTTTTCCATATAAATCATATCATACCATCTGTCAAATTTTATTCCACATGAATGAAAATGACCGGCAATTTTATAGCCCATTTTTTTATGAAACTTCATGCTGTCAAAGGTAAGATATTCATCTGCTTTCTTTGGTGGAACAGCAATGCAGGCATAGAGATTTTTAATTCCCTGATTTTTCAATCTTTCTTCGAGAGCAGCATAAAGTGCCCGGCCACAACCACCACGCCGTCTTTCCAGATCAACATATATAGAAAGCTCAACCGAATATCTGTAGGCTTCCCTTTCATGAAAGACTCCAGCGTATGCATAGCCGATTATTTTTTCATCTGCAATCGCACAAATGTAAGGATATTTTTTTGATATATTTACAATTCTCTCACGAAATTCTTCAAGAGAAGGAATCTCGTATTCAAAACTGATGGCAGTATTTTTAACATAGTAAGAATAGATTTCCAAAAGTCTCTCAGCATCTTCTGGGGTTACAGTTCGTATTTCAATCATTTTCCTGGCACTCTTTTTTATAATTTTATATTAAATTCCTTTATTTTTCTATTATTACTGTCTTGAAATACACTCCCCCCGTTCTGTTTGAGCCACTATCAAGGATTTCCAGCGGCATAAGAACCAGCAGAATGATTATGCAATTATTCCGGCATACTCATAGCCTGCTTTTTCTACAGCGGCCTTAATTACGCTTTCATCAACTTCCTTTGAAGTTTCAATTGCAACCTCTGCCTTTTCGTGAGAAGCTGTCGCGCTTGTGATTCCCTCAATAGCTTCGAGAGCTTCTTTTACATGCTTTTCGCAGTGTCCGCACATCATTCCTTTTACAGAAATTTTCATAGAATTCTCCTTGCCAGCCTTTTCTTGACCAGCATTTGATATAAGATTTCCCGTAATGGGATTTTTCACTTTTTTATCGCGCTTTGAATCGTGACTCTTCAGGAAGTTCAGACGCAAGGCATTTGATACTACACAGAAACTTGAAAGTCCCATTGCAGCCGCCCCAAACATAGGGTTCAAGCTCCAGCCGAAAACCGCAACATAGCAGCCGGCTGCCAGAGGGATTCCGATTATGTTATAGAAGAAAGCCCAGAAGAGATTTTCGTGGATATTTTTAATTACAGCGCGCGAAAGTCTGATTGCAGCACTCACATCAAGAAGGCTTCCCTTCATCAAAACAACATCGGCGGCATCAATAGCGATGTCTGTTCCCGCTCCAATTGCGATTCCCAAGTCTGCGCGGGTCAATGACGGCGCATCGTTTATTCCGTCGCCAACCATTGCAACCTTTCCACTCTCCATAAGCTTTCTGATTACAGCTTCTTTTCCGTCTGGCAAAACTCCCGCCACAACTTCATCAACTCCAGCCTGAGCCGCAATTGCGCGGGCGGTGATTTCGTTGTCGCCTGTAAGAAGTACGGTGTGGATTCCCATGTTTTTTAGCTCGCTTATTGCCTGGGCTGAATCTACTTTGATTGTGTCCGCAACAGCGATGATTCCAAGCAAAGTTTTGTCGCGCGCAAAAAGCACGGGCGTTTTTCCCTGGGAAGCAAGTTTTTCAAGCTCTGTCTGATAATTGTCATTCCGAACTTGATTCGGAATCTTGTTTACGACAGATTCGATGTATTTTGCGTTTCCGCCGATGATTGTTTTTCCGTCGAGTCTGGCAGAAAGTCCGTTTCCGGCCTTAATTTCAAATTCGCTTGTGTCCAAAAGTTTAATTTGCTTTTTCTCGGCATATTCGACAATCGCCTTTGAAATGGGGTGTTCGCTCTTTGCTTCCAGTGCGTAAGCAGCTTCAAGCAAATCATTTTCCGCCACACCGTCCGCAGAAATTACATCTGTAACCTGCATGATTCCTGTCGTAACAGTGCCGGTTTTATCCAGGGCAACAATCTGCGTTTTTCCCGCCATTTCCTGAGCAGCGGCCGTCTTGAACAAAATGCCGGACTTAGCGCCCATTCCGTTTCCAACCATAATTGCAACAGGAGTGGCCAGCCCAAGCGCACACGGACAGCTGATAACCAGAACTGAAACAGCGCGGGCAACAGCATAGCCAAGGTTCTGACCAACAAGAAGCCAGACGGCAAAAGTCACGAGCGCAATCAATATTACAGACGGGACAAAAATGCCCGAAACCTTATCAGCGATTTTAGCAATCGGAGCTTTTGTGGCGGCGGCATCACTTACCATGCGGATAATACCAGAAAGCATTGTATCCTCGCCGACTCTGGTTGCCTCGCAAATCAAAAATCCCGAAGTGTTGATTGTTGCAGCTGAAACACTGCTTCCCGCCGTTTTTTCAACAGGAAGACTTTCTCCAGTGAGCGCGGCTTCGTTAACGGCGCTCTCACCCTCGATTACAATTCCGTCAACCGGAATGCTGTCACCGGGACGCACTACAAAAAGGTCACCTTTTTTTACCTGCTCAACCGGCACAGTTCTTTCTGTTCTAGACTCCCCTTCTCCGTCAACAAGCACGGCAGTTTTCGGAGCCATCTTCATCAAAGACTTTAGGGCATCGGTTGTCTTTCCCTTTGATTTTGCCTCAAGCATCTTTCCCACAGTAATCAGAGTGAGAATTGTGGCAGCTGACTCAAAATAAAACTGATTCATCAGATATTTGATTTTTTCTTCGTCACCAGCTAAAACAGCACCGCTCATCGCAAAAAGGGCAAACACACTGTAAACAAAAGCAGCGCCTGCACCAAGTGCAACAAGGCTATCCATATTCGGTGATTTATGAAGAAGGCCTTTAAAGCCGCTTACAAAAAACTTCTGGTTTATCACCATAATAAAGGCTGAAAGTAAAAGCTCGTACAAGCCCATCGCCACATGATCTCCATCAAGGAATGACGGAAGCGGCCAGGACCAGAGCATGTGTCCCATAGAAACATACATAAGTGGAATCAAAAGAAGGACAGATGCGATAAGACGCTTTTTCATTTTTGGAGTTTCTCTATCCAAAAGTTCATCTTCATAATTACTTGAAGATTTAACTCCAGCTCCACTTTTTTTCAGACTTGCGCCATAACCCGCGTTTTCAACTGCCTTGATTATTTCACTTGCTGAAACATCGCCTTCCACACCCATTGAATTGGTCAAAAGACTCACCGCACAAGATTTCACACCAGGAATGGCATTTACGGCCTTTTCAACCCGTACCTGACAAGCGGCACAGCTCATTCCAGTAACGTTATATTGTTCCATAATCGCCTCCCCTACTTCATCAATTTTTGAAGCGTAAAGACAAATTCATCAATTACGCTATCATCTCCCTTACGGATTCCTTCTGCTACACAGGTTTTCATGTGATTTGCAAGCAGAACCTTGTTAAAGCTATTGAGCGCGCTCGTTATGGCAGAAACCTGCATGAGAATGTCTGTGCAGTAAGCATTGCTTTCAAGCATTCCCTCAACGCCACGAACCTGACCTTCTATCCTTTTCAGGCGGTTCATAAGATTTTTGAATTCTTCTTCGTCGCGCTCTTTGTGCTTTCCGGAGCAATAAGGGCATAAATCCGCAGCCTCTTCTTTTTCTTTACAGCAACAATCTATATTTTGATTTTCAGACATAAAATAACTCCCCGATAATACCTAGTAGGGGTATATTCAATTTTCGTAGTTATAATATACCCATGAGGGGTATGTTGTCAAGTGAGGTGGTTAAAATGCCAGGGCATCATGCATTGAAAACTCCATCTGCTGGGAAATCTGTCACAGATTTAGAATACAGGTTGAATCCTTCAATCCATGTTTTGTTGTTTTCTGATTTGTAAGTCATATCCTACCCCTGTACCTTATGCATAACGTAGCGTACCTTTCCTATTACACGGAAATCCTGGCTTTCGTCGCCTTCGGTCATTTCTTTATATTTGGGATTGTCGGAAATGATGTGAACGCAGTCTTTATCCCGCTGAAGACGTTTTACAAAGGCAGCACCCCTGTAGTTGATGGCGTATATTCCGTCTGTGCCGTCATAGCCGAAATTATCATAAAGAATAATATCGTTATCAAAAAGAGTCGGTTCCATGGAGTCACCGCGGACATAGGATGCGCACATGTTTTCCCTGTATTTCTTAAGTAGATTCCCTTCTCGAATCTGTAGACTGCGGTACCATCTGGGGAATCAGCCCTGCCCGCGCAAAAAAGCTGCAGCTACACGGAATCAAAAATGCCCTTATGCTAAAGCACATGCCTCTATGCGATGCAAAAAGACTGCTTACGATACAGGGCTGGCAGATGAAAAGAGAGTTTCTGAGTCCCTGTGTTACAACGGATATTCTCGTAGTGCCGGGAGTGAGATGATTAATAGTCGATGTTTTCTATATTTTACGAAAATAACTGTTGACTTTATAATATAACATTGTTATATTTACATTGTTATATAAAGAGAGGCAGTAATGCGAAAACCAAATACCGAAATAAAATCAATCATAAAAGAAAGAACTCTGGAACTTCTGATGCAAAAGAATCCTGAGCAGATTGGCATGCGAGAAATTGCAGCAACCAGCAAAATTACAGCCACAAATATCTATCATTATTACAAAGATAAAGACCGTCTCTTTCAGGAAATATCGCTTGATTGTCTTTATGAATTAAATACCAGACTTTCAGAATCTGCTCAAAAAGGAAAAACCTTAAAGAGTCAGATTCAAAATGCAATTGAAGCTTATCGTGACTGGTGTTTTGAAAATCCACGGCGAGCCCTTCTTGTAATGCAGGGAATAAAATCAGCTGATGATGTAAGCCCGGAACTTATTGAAGAATATTATGTTTGTAACAGAACCGGAGAAAAACTTCTTAAAGAAGCAATCAAACAAGGAATGGCAAAATCTTCAAATCCACGCCTCGATGTAAGCATTCTTGTATCCGGACTTTGGGGCTGTATTGAATCTGTCTTATTAAAGAAAAGCGAGCCAGATTATTGGGAAAAAGGAAATGCTTACACAGACCGTTTTATAAAACTATGGATTAATTCAATTTTTGAAGGAGACGAAAAATGAATATTCTTGTATTGAACGGAAGCCCGAGAAAAAACGGTAACGTTGTTATAGCCTTAAAAGCTGAGTCAGAAAAAATCCAGCAGAAACATGCAAACTGTCAGATTATCTGGAAAGATATTTCTGATTTGAATTTTGACTTTTGCAAAGGCTGCATGGCTTGCCGCTCAAAAATGAACTGTATTTTGCCAGCTGACGATGCACACAAGATTGCAGAAGAGATAAAAGCCTGCGATATGCTTCTTGTCGGGACTCCAGTTTACTGGGGAAATATGAATGGAAAATTAAAAGCCCTTTTTGATCGCCTTGTGTATGTTCTAATGAAAGAAAGCAAAAGAGGAATTCCGCTTCCACTGCACAAAGGGAAAAATGCGATGATTGTTACAAGTTGCACAACCCCCTTCCCTTTCAATTATCTTTGCGGGCAATCAACTGGAGCAGTTCATGCTGTAAAAGAAATTCTGAAATCTTCAGGATTTAAAATCATAAAAACTAAAAATATTTCTAACACAAAAAAGCGAGGATAAAAATGAAAAGACTTTCCTTATTAATACTTTCTTTAAGTATGAGTTTTCTTTATGCAAAAGAAATTACAGTTTCAGTCGGAGCTGGTCAGCATTGGAAAGAAAAAAGAGAGCCACAATTTTCTGTCTGGCTTGAAGATTCTGATGGAAACTTTATAAGAACTTTATATGTAACAGAACGTGCCAGCCACAAAAGCTGGATAATGAGTCCAAAGGAAGGAAGGCCTGAATCTCTTCCTGTATGGTATCATGCGTCAAAACATGAAAGCAGTAAGACAAAAAAACAGGATGCTAAAGACTCTCAGCTTGATGCAGTTACTAGCGCAACTCCAAAAGGCGGAATAATCTTTAATGCAGAAATTGAGGATAAGGAATATTTGATTAAGGCAGAATTCAATACAAGCTTTGATTATAATGACCATTATACCAAAAAGAATTCTGGAGTTAACGGCCAGCCATCTGTAATTTATTCCGCAAAAATTCCCGCTGATTTTAATAATGAAAGTGACGAAATCAAACTGTCTTTCGAAGGCTGCGGCTCAATTGACGGCTCAGATGGGAAAGTCCATTCCGATGTGAGTAAACTAACCACCGCCACAGAAATTGTAAAACTGATTGCTGTAAAGGCTGTAAGATAAAACTGGAATATAATAGTGCCAACATATGGCACTATTATCCCCCCTTAATCAGCTGTTCCAAGTTTTTCTTCTATTTCTTCGTCCGTAAGAACTCCGCCTTCCCAGTCGTACCACAATACTGCGGCTCCCTCTATAACACTTCCTTCATCCAGTTTTATTGAAGGGCTTCCCTTCTCATCCCTGTCACTTTTTATTCCATACCTTAACGCCTTC